>NZ_JBFBBZ010000019.1:30646-180794 GCF_040682935.1 Amycolatopsis sp. NPDC051061 | reverse complement strand
CGGCGCCCCGGGCAGCCGGTGCAGCCCGGACGCCTCCGCCAGCTCGACGACGGCGGTGTCCCCACGGACCGCGTAGGACGCCGTCACCGGCGCCCCGGTCGGGCCGCGCGCCGGGACCCGCACCCGGCGGAACCCGGCGGCGACGGCCGCGTCGACCGTGCCGTCGCCGCCGTCCGCCACCGGAAGCTCCTGCACCACAAGGGAAGGGTGGGCGTCGGCGAGGCCGGAAGCCACCGCCGACGCCACCTCGGCCGCGGTCAGCGACCCCTTGAACTTGTCCGGCGCGACAAGGACCTTCACACGCTCGCCTTGAACGCCCGCCAGTCGCCGACCTCCGTGATGTCCCGCAGGGCGACGTGCGAGGTGTAGGGCCGGCGCAGCAGCATGGCGAACGCCGAACTGCCGTCGGCCAGCTCGACCACGCCCAGCTCCAGCTCATGGGGTTCGGACGGGAGCACCTTGTCGCGCAGGTCGTCCAGCGAGACGTCGTACACCTCGCCGACCACCTCCGCGCCGCCGTGCGACACCGGGTACAGCGCCGGGCACTGGTCGCCGACCGCGTAGAACCGGTACTTCGGCGCGGTCTTCGCCGTCGAAACGAACGGCGAGCCGTCAAGCAGGTGGTGCAGCGGTTCGCCGCGCATGGCACCGCCGTTGAAGAACATCAGGGTCACCGGAACTCCTTAGCGGAAGAGGGCTTCGACGCCGTCGACGGCGAAGTACACCGCGAACACCAGCGCCAGCAGGGAAAGCAGCCAGCCGGCCTCGCGCCACTTGCCGCGGCCGATCTTGATCAGCACGAACGCGATCAGGCCCGCGCCGACGCCGTTGGTGATCGAGTAGGTGAACGGGATCAACGCAGCGGTCAAGAACACCGGGATCGTGTAATCCGGGTCGTGCCACGGGATGGTGCGGCACTGCGCGACCATCATGCCGCCGATGACGACCAGCGCGGGCGCCGCCGCCTGGGCCGGCACGACCCCGGCGAGCGGGGTGAACAGCAGCGTCCCGGCGAACAGCAGCCCGGTGACGACGCTCGCGAGGCCCGTCCGGGCGCCTTCACCGACCCCGGCGGCGGACTCCAGGAACACCGTGTTCGGTGACGAACCCGTGACGCCGCCGGCGATCGCGCCCGCGCCGTCGACCAGCAGGATCCGGCCCATCCGCGGCACCTTGCCGTTCTTCGACAGCCCGGCCTCGTCCGAGACGCTGGTGATCGTGCCCATGGCGTCGAAGAACCCGGACAGCACCAGCGTGAACAGGAAGACCGTGGCCGCGAGCGCTCCCGCGGAAGCGAACCCGCCGAACAAGTCGATGTGGCCGAAGAGCCCGAAGTCGGGTGCGGCGACGACGTGGTCGGGCAAGGCCGGGGTGGTGAGGCCCCAGCCGCCGACGCCGAACACCTGGTGCAACACCACGGCGAACACGGTGGAGACCCCGATGCTGATCAGCACCGCGCCCGGAACCTTGCGAGCCATCAGCACGATCATCAGCAGCAGACCGAAGCAGAACACGACGATCGGCCAGCCGTGCAGGTGCCCGCTCGCCCCGAGGCGCACCGGGACCGTGGTCTGCGCCGAGTCCGGCATCCGGGTCACGAACCCGGCGCTGACCAGCCCGACCAGGGCGATGTAGAGCCCGATCCCGACGGTGATCGCCATCTTGAGCGGCCGCGGGATGGCGTTCATGATCCGCTCGCGGACGCCGCTGACCGCCATCAGCACGATGCACACGCCTTCGAGCACGACCAGCCCGAACGCCTGCGCCCACGTCATCGACGGCGCCATCTGGAAGGCGACGATGCCGTTGATGCCGAGTCCGGCGGCCAGCGCGAGGGGCGCGTTGCCGACGACTCCCATCAGGATGGTCATCACCGCGGCGGCGAGTGCCGTCGCCGTGGTCACCTGCGCGGCCGAGAGCCGGGCGCCGGTGATGTCGGCGGAAGCGCCGAGGATGAGCGGGTTCAGCAGCACGATGTAGGCCATCGCGACGAACGTCGTGACGCCGCCGCGGACTTCGCGGCCGACGGTGCTCTGCCGGGCCCGCAGCTCGAACACGCGGTCCAAGAGCGTGCGGCGTGGGGGTTCGGGTACTTCGTCGAGGTCGGGTTCGTGGATCTTCGCCTGGGTCATGCGTCCTGCCCTTGCCGGTGGGTGTGCTCGGCCAGGCCAAGGCACCACACCGTGCCTGGGCGAGCGGGACGTTCGTTGGGGGTTTGCTCCGGTCAGCTGGCCTTGTGGGTCAGTGGTTCGGCGGGTCAGTAGTCGGTGCGGTCGCTCTTGTCGAGCCAGGCCGCGAACGGCGCGAATCCGTCCTTTGCGGACAGTCGCGTGACGGGGACCGTCCAGGTGTCGCGCGGACGGTCGAAAAGTTCGTAGAAGGCGCGGTCGTCGAAGCCGGCCTTGGCCGCGTCGTCGCGGTCGGCGGCGAAGAGGACCTTGTCGACGCGCGCCCACAGCGCCGAGGACAGGCACATCGGGCACGGCTCGCAGCTGGACACGAGCACACAGCCGTCGAGTTTGAACGTGCCGAGTGCCTGGCACGCCGCGCGGATCGCGACGACCTCGGCGTGCGCGGTCGGGTCGAGGTTCGCGGTGACGCGGTTGACGCCGGTCGAGACGATCTCGCCGTCCTTCACGATCAGCGCGCCGAAGGGCCCGCCGCCGTTCGCGACGTTGGTCTCCGCGATGCGGACGGCTTCGTCGAGCCACTCCTGCTCGACGGAAATCGACGTGGTCATCTCAGACTCCTGTGATGTGCTCGGGACGGATGGGGACGCGCGGCAGCTCGAGGCCGGTGGCCGCGCGGATGGCGTTGGCGATCGCCGGCGTCGCGGAGATCGTGGGCGGTTCCCCGACGCCGCGGACGCCGTAGGGCGCGTGCGGGTCGGGCCGCTCGAGGACGTCGACGCGCATCGGCGGCATGTCGAGGATGGTCGGGATCAGGTAGTCGGTGAACGACGGGTTCCGCACCTTGCCGTCTTTGACCAGGATCTCTTCCATCACGGCGAGGCCGAGACCTTGCGCCGAGCCGCCCTGGATCTGGGCGACGACGGCGTCGGGGTTCATCGCCTTGCCGACGTCCTGGGCGCAGTCGAGCTGGACGACCTTGACCAGGCCGAGGTCCAGGTCGACGTCGACCACCGCGCGATGCGCCGAGAAGCCGTACTGCACGTGGGCGTCGCCCTGGCCGGTCTCCGGGTCGAGCGGGTAGGTCGGGCGGTGGTGGAACTCGCGGGTCTCCTCGATCGCCGTCTCCCCCAGCAGCTCGGCCAGGTCCGCGACGACTTCGCCGTCGGCGGCGACGACCTTGCCGCCCGTCAGGGACATGCCTTCCGAGGGCCTCCCGAGCCGGGCGTAGACGGCCTCGGCGACCGCGCGGCAGGCGTTGCGGACCGCGCCACCGGTGACGTAGGTCTGGCGTGACGCCGAGCTGGAGCCGGCGTCCCCGACGCTCGTGTCGGCCGGGTGCACGCTGACGCGCGTCAGGCCCAGCTCGGTGCGGGTGATCTGCTGCTGCAAGGTCACGAGCCCCTGGCCGACCTCGGCCGCCGCGGTGTGCACCATCGCCACCGCCTCACCGCCGAGCACCTCCAGGCGGACGCGGGCGGTCGAGTAGTCGTCGAGACCTTCGGCGTAGGAGATGTTCTTGATCGTGACGCCGTAGCCGACCCCGCGGACGACGCCTTCGCCGTGCGTGGTGTTGGACGCGCCGCCGGGCAGCTCGCGGATGTCGCGCTCGCCGGTGGGGTCGGGCGGCAGCGGCAGGTCGCGGACCCGCTGGACCAGCTCGGCGACCGGCGCCGGGAAGTCCACCACCTGGCCGGTGACCACAGTGGACCCTTCGCCCAGCGCGTTCAGGATCCGCAGCTCCGCCGGGTCCATGTCCAATGCGGACGCCAGTTTGTCCATTTGGGACTCGTAGGCGTAAGTCGGCTGGACCGCGCCGAGTCCGCGCATCGCGCCGCAGGTCGGGTTGTTCGTGTAGACGCCCCAGCCCTCGATGTGCGCGTTCGGCACGTCGTAGGGGCCGACGCTGAGCGTGGTGCCGTTGCCGACCACGACCGGGGTCTTGGACGCGTACGCGCCGCCGTCGAAGTACATCTTCGCCCGGACGTAGACGATCTTGCCATCGCGGGTGGCGCCGTGCTCGTAGTACATCTTCGCCGGGTGGCGGTGGACGTGCCCGAAGAACGACTCGAGGCGGTTGTAGCTCATCTTCACCGGGCGGCCCGTGCGCAGGGCGAGCATGCACGAGTGGATCTGCATGGACAGGTCCTCGCGGCCGCCGAACGCGCCACCGACGCCGGACAGCGTCAGCCGCACCTTCTCCAGCGGCAGGCCCAGCGCCTTCGCCGTCTGGCGCTGGTCGACGTGCAGCCACTGGGTGGCCAGGTAGAGGTCGACGCCGCCGTCCTCGGCCGGCACCGCGAGCCCGGACTCCGGCCCGAGGAACGCCTGGTCCTGCATGCCGATCTCGTAGACGCCGGACACGACGACGTCCGCGGTCGCGGCGGGATCGCCCTTGACGATCCGCTGGTGGCGGACCAGGTTCCCGTCCGGGTGCAGCTTCGGCAGGGTGTCGTCGTGGGCCGCGCGCTCGGGGTCGGTGATCGGCTCGAGGACGTCGTACTCGACGACGATCTCCTTGAGCGCCTGCCGCGCGATCTCCGGGTGGTCGGCCGCGAGGATCGCGATCGGCTCGCCCTGGTAACGGACCAGGTCCGCGGCCAACGCCGGGGTGTCCTGGTACTTGAGGCCGTAGACGTTCTCGCCGGGTACGTCCTCGTGGGTCAGCACCGCGTGCACGCCGGGCTGGGCCAGCGCGCGGGAGACGTCGAGGCGGACGATCCGGGCGTGCGGGTGCGGGCTGCGCAGGGTGGCGCCCCACAGCATGTCCTCGTGCCACAGATCCGATGAGTAGGCGAACTCGCCGCGGACCTTGAGCGTGCCGTCGGGCCGCAGCGGGCTTTCGCCGATGCCGCCGGTGATCGTGTCGTGCAGCTCCTGCGGGGAGCGAGCCGGCGCGCTCATCGGACGGCCTTCTTCGCGGCCGCGTCGCGGACGGCGTCGAGGATCTTCTCGTAGCCGGTGCAGCGGCAGAGGTTCCCCGCGAGGGCCTCGCGGATTTCGACGTCGCTGGGGTCCGGGACGCGCTCGATCAGGTCGTGCGCGGCCACGAGCAGGCCGGGTGTGCAGAACCCGCACTGGACGGCGCCCTGTTCGACGAACGACTCCTGCACCGGGTCGAGATCGTCTCCGGAAGCGAGCCCTTCGACCGTGACGACCTCACGGCCCTCGGCCTGTCCGGCCGCGACCAGGCACGCGCACGCCGGGACGCCGTCGAGGTAGACCGTGCACGAGCCGCATTCGCCCTGCTCACAGGCGTTCTTCGAGCCCGGGAGGCCGAGCCGCTCGCGCAGCACGTAGAGCAGGCTTTCGCCTTCCCAGACGTTGTCCGCCCGGCGGTGCTCGCCGTTGACGGTGACGTTCACGCGCACTTCGCGCTCCCTCCGCAATATTCGGTCCAGGCCCAGGTCAGCGTCCTTCTCGCCATGACCCCCAGGGCATGGCGCCGGTAGGCCGCGCTCCCCCGGACGTCGTCGATCGGCGACGCGGCCGCGGCGACCAGGTCGCCGAAGCGGCGTTTCACCGAGTCGTTCAGCGCCTTCGGGGTGTCCCAGTCCAGCTCGCCGGCCAGGAACTCCTCGGCGTCGAGGGCCCGGCGCGGGGTGGGCGCGGCCGAACCGACGCCGGTGCCGACGCGCTTTTCGGCGGGGTGCAGCGCCAGCCCGAAGGCGGCGACCGCGATGACCATGGCGTTGCGGGTGCCGATCTTGCTGAACTGCTGCGGCCCGGTGGCCGGTGCCAGCAGCACGGACGTGATCAGCTCGTCCGGCTCCAGGACGTTCTTCTTCACCCCGACGTAGAAATCCTTCGCCGCCACGAGCCGGGTGCCGCGCACCGAGGCGATCTCGACCTCCGCGTCGGCGGCCAGGAGCGCCGGGTGCGCATCGCCCGCAGGCGAAGCCGCGCCCAGATTGCCGCCCACGGAACCGCGGTTGCGGATCTGCGGGGACCCGACGGTCCGCGCGGCCATCGCCAGGCCGGGCAGCTTTGCGCCGAGCTCGGCGATGATCCGGGTGTAGGGCACGGCCGCGCCGAGCCGGATCCGGCCGCCGTCGGTGCCGTGCTCGTGGAGCTCGGCGACGCGGCCGAGGTCGAGCAGGGCGCCGGGACGGCGGTGGTCGAAGTTGAGCTCGACCATCACGTCCGTGCCGCCGGCGATGGGGACCGCACCGGGGCTCGCGGCCTTCGCGGCGAGCGCGTCGGCCAGCGTGGCGGGTCGGAGGAATTCCACTGTGGACGTCCTTTCGGGGCTGCTTCGTGAAGAAGTACACACGCTGAGGTGTGGCCGGGACCACGGCAAAACCCCTGAAAGAAGGGTGAATTTACGGCCCGCGTTTGTACTTTCCGACAACAGCCTTCGTGAGCGCGCGGAAAGGCCGCCGTACGAGGTCAGGGTCTCGTACGGCGGCCTTTGGTCACGCAGGTGTTACGCGGGCTCGAACTCCTTGACGGCGTCGAGGGCGGCACCCATGGCGGCGTTGCCCTCACGTTCGATCATGATCTCCACCAGGACCGGCCGGCTGGTCCGCTCGGCCTCCTTGCGAGCCCACTCCAGAGACGTCCGGATCTCGGCCGGCTCGTGCACGCGGGTGCCCGAACAGCCGTAGGCCTCCATGATCTTGACGTTGTCCGTGCCGTTCGAGTCGTAGTGGATGTCGACCTCGAAGTTCATGTCGTACCCGGTCTCGGCCTGGCGGATCAGGCCGAGGTACTCGTTGTTGAGCATGATCAGCACGAACCCGACGTCGTACTGGGCGGCCACCGCCAGCTCCTCGACGAGGAACTGGAACGAGTAGTCGCCGACCACGCCGACGACTTCGGCTTCGGGGCGCGCCTTCTTGACGCCGATCGCCGCCGGGATCTCCCAGCCGAGCGGGCCGGCCTGGCCGCAGACCTGGTAGTGGCGCGGCTTGTGCGCCTTCTGGAACTGGCCCGACCAGATCTGGTACAGCCCGATCGCGGTGACGAAGTACGTGTCCTCGCCGAAGGTTTCGTTGATCTCCTTGAAGACCCGCGGCGCCTTGATCGGCAGCGTGTCGAAGTCGTCACGCCGGGGAAGCGCTTCCTTCAGCTCCGCGATCCGGCCGACCCACTCGCGGCGCGGCTCCGGCGCACGCTCGTCCAACGCCACCAGGAGGGCGTCGAGGAATTCGCGCGTGTCCGCGACGACCCCGAGGTCCGGACCGAACACCTTGCCCAGCTGCGTGGGCTCGATGTCGACGTGGATGAACTTCCGCTCACCGCGGTACACCGACAGCTCGCCGGTGTGCCGGTCACCGAACCGCGCGCCCAGCGCCAGCACCAGGTCCGCCTCCAGGAAGGCGGCGTTGGCCCAGCGCTGCGACGTCTGGATGCCGGCCATCCCGGCGAACAGCTCGTGGTCCTCGGGGAAGCTGCCCTTGCCCATCAGCGTCACCTGGACCGGGACGTCGAGGCGTTCCGCGGCGGCGCGCAGCTGCTCGCTCGCCTCGCCGAGGACGACCCCGCCACCGGCCAGAATGAGGGGACGCTCGGCGGCCAGCAGCATGTCGAGGGCCCGCCCGACCCGCGCCGGCGCCGGCTTCACGGCCGTGACCGGCAGCGGCGAGTCGATCGACGAGTCCCATTCGATGTCCTGCTTCTGGACGTCGATCGGGAGGTCGATGAGGACCGGTCCGGGGCGGCCCGAACGGGCGACCCGGAACGCCTCGCGGAAGATCCACGGCAGCTGCGCGGCCTCCTTGACCTGCACCGCCCACTTCGTCACCGGCTTGGCGATCTCGACGATGTCAACGGCCTGGAAGGCCTCCTGGTGCAGCTTCGTCGTGGCCGCCTGGCCGGTGATGCAGATCATCGGGATCGAGTCCGCGTGCGCGGTGTAGAGCCCGGTGATCATGTTCGTCCCGGCCGGGCCGGACGTGCCGATCGCGACGCCGACGTTCCCGTTCGTCCGGGCCCAGCCGTCGGCCATGTGCGTCGCGCCCTCTTCGTGGCGGACGATCAGGTGCTCGATCGCCCGGCCTTGTAGGGCGTTATACAGCGGCAGGATGGCGGCGCCGGGGCAGCCGAAGACGGTGTCGACGCCTTCGCTTTCCAAGACGTCGACGACCGCTTGCATGGCGGGGATTCTGGGCATGTCACACCTCCGCCGGGACGCGGCCCGACAACTGTTCGACGACCTTCAGCAAGGCCGAGTGGTCCAGGGAGCCGTGGCCCATGGCGCGGCCGGCGGCGACGAGCTGCGCGACCAGCCCGGTGAGCGGGAGCGCGACGTCGGCCTGCCGGGCGGCGGCCAGCGCGATCCCCATGTCCTTGTGGTGCAGGTCGATCCGGAACCCGGGCGCGAACTGACGCTCCACCATGGACTTGCGCTTGAGCTCGAGGATCCGGCTGCCCGCCAGTCCCCCGGCAAGCACGTCCAGCCCCCGCAAAGCGTCCACACCGGACGCTTCGAGCAGCACGATCGCCTCGGCGACCAGACCGTAGATCCCGCCCACGACGAGCTGGTTCGCCGCCTTCACGACCTGGCCCGCGCCGTGCGGGCCGACGTGCACGACGGTCTTGCCGAGCGCGTCGAACACCGGCTTCGCGGCCTCGAAGTCTTCTGCGGATCCGCCGACCATGATGGACAGCGACGCCTGCTCGGCGCCGGCCTGACCACCCGACACGGGAGCGTCCAGAACGCGGATCTTCTTGTCCCGCGCGGCTTCCGCGATCGCGATCGACGTCTCGGGCCGGATCGTGCTCATGTCGATCACCAGCGCGCCGGGCTCGGCGGAGTCGAGGACCCCGCCCGTCGCCAGCACGACCTCCTCGACCTGCGGGTGGTTCGGCAGCATCGTGACCACGACGTCCGCGCCGGCCACGGCGTCCGCGACACCGGTCGCGGCCCGTCCGCCCGCGGCCTCGAGCTTCTCCCCCGCGGCGGGGGTGACGTCGTAGCCGCTGACCTCGTGCCCGGCCGCGACCAGGTGCGCGGCCATCGGGGCGCCCATCACGCCCAATCCGATGAATCCCAGTTTCATGCTCGTCCCCTTCGGGTTTTCGGCAGCCAGTTCAGCGACGTGACGGTGTCGGGCTCCGGGACGTACTCGATCCCGACGAACCCCGAATATCCAGCCCGCTCGAGCTTCGCGAGGTGACCTTCGATGTCGAGGGACCCGGTGCCGGGCTGGTGCCGGCCGGGTGCGTCGGCGATCTGCACGTGCCCGATCCGGGCGAGATGCGTCGTCGCCAGTGCGTCCAGGTCGTCGCCGTTGACTGCCAGGTGGTACAGGTCGGCCAGCAGCCGCACGTTTTCGCGCCCGAGGTCGTCGAGCACGGCCACGGCGTCCGCGGCGGTCTTGAGCGGGTAGCGGTCCGCGCCGGAGAGCGGTTCGAGGACCAGCTGTGCGCCGATCTTCGCGGCGGCCTCCGCGGCCGTCGCGAGGTGGACCAGCGCCAGGTCGTCCTGCTTGACCGGGTCTTCGCCGTCGAGCCGGTTGCCGTAGAGCGCGTTGAAGCTGCGGCAGCCGGTGCGTTCGGCGATGCCGAGCGCGACGACGAGGCTGTCGGCGAACTCGGCCTCGCGGCCGAGCCACGACACCAGGCCCCGCTCCCCCGCCGCCATGTCGCCGGCGAAGAAGTTCAGCCCGCGCAGCCGGGCGCCGTCCAGGCTCTGCACGAAGGCGTCCACCTCGTCGCGCGCGGGGACCGCGGTGTCGAACGGCCACCAGTACTCGACGTCGGTGAACCCGGCCTCCCGCGCGGCCGCGGCCCGCTCGAGGAGGGGGACCTCCTTGAACAGGATCGACAGGTTGGCGGCGTACGGCAGGGAGTGCCCCTCGTCTGGCATCGCGACCTCAAATTTCGCTATCCGGAATCTTTCTTTCGCATATCGAGAATAGCTGCTCAAGCGGCGCGGGGTCAACGGGCGAACGCGCGACGGCGACGAGCGTCGCCGAGCCGCAGGCAGGGCGCCGGGCCGCGCCCCTCTGGCAGGAAGCCGGCGTGGAGCTCAACCCGGCCATGCGCCGGGGCAGCCGCCGGCCGGCCAACTGGAAGTGATCACGCGAGTCGTCATCTGCCGGAGCAGCGGTTCACCGTGCGGTTCGCGTCAAAGGAGCGCCGCCGACCGAGGTCGGCGGGGGCTCTCGCTATTTGTTCTGGACGTGCTGCCAGCCGAACCGGCCCTTGATGCACAGGTTCCCGTGCGTCACCGAGCTTTCGTGCGGGGAGGTCACCTTGACGATCTCGTTGTCCTGGACGTGCAGCGTCAGGTTGCAACCGACCCCGCAGAACGTGCAGATGGTCGTCGTCGCCGTCTGGCGGGATTCGTCCCAGGTGCCGTCCTCGCGCTTGTCGTACTCGCGCTTGAAGCTGAGCGCCCCGGTCGGGCAGACCTCGACGCAGTTGCCGCAGTACACGCAAGCGCTCTCCGGCAAGGGGTTCGAGAACTCCGTCGAGATCCGCGCGTCGAACCCCCGGCCGGCCACGCTGATGGCGAACGAGTTCTGCCACTGGTCACCGCACGCGTCGACGCACTTGTAGCAGAGGATGCACTTCTCGTAGTCCCGGACGTACAGCTCGTTGTCCACGAGGACCGGCTGCGCGACCGTCTCGGCATCCGGGCCGAAGCGGTCCGGATCCGCGCCCGCCGCCTCCATCCACTCCGCGACACCCGGCGTCGTCGACAGGTCCGTCGCCGATGCCAGCAGTTCCAGCACCACCTTGCGGCTCGTGCGCGTCCGCTCCGATTCGGTGTGCACCACCATGCCCGGCTCGGCCTTGCGCGAGCACGACGGCACCAGCGTCCGCGACCCCTCGACCTCCACCATGCAGACGCGGCAGGCGTTCGCCGGCTCCAGGGTGTCGCCGTAGCACAGCGTCGGGATCTCCTTGCCCGCCGCCGTGCACGCGTCGAGGATCGTCGAGCCTTCGGGCACGCGGACGGTCGAACCGTCCACAGTGAACTCCACCAGCCGCCGGGGGATCCCGATGTCCACAATGGTCACTGCAGCGCTCCCAACCGGTCGATGGCGGATTCGATGGCGTTCCACGCGGTCTGGCCGAGCCCGCAGATCGACGAGTCCCGCATCACCTGCCCGACTTCGCGTAGCAGCGGCCGTTCGTCCGAGCCGGCCGACAGGACGCGCCGGATCGCCTCCTCCTGCCGCACGGTCCCGATCCGGCACGGGACGCACTGGCCGCACGACTCGTCGCGGAAGAACGACGCGATCCGCAGCAGGAACCCGCCCAGATCGGCCAGGTCGTCGAGCACCAGGACGACACCCGACCCGAGCGTTGTCTTCGCGGCCCGCGCGTCCTCCATGGTGAGCGGCAGGTCCAGCTCGTCGGGCCGGACGAACCCGCCCGCGGCACCGCCGAGCAGGATCGCGCGCAGCGACCGACCCTCCGGCACTCCCCCGGCCAGTTCGAGAAGCGAACGCAGCGTCGTGCCGAACGGCACCTCGTAGACGCCGGGCCGTTCGACGTTCCCGGACAGGCAGAACAGCTTCGGCCCGGCCGAGGCCTCGGTGCCGATCGCGCGGTACGCGGCCGCGCCCTCGGTGAGGATCAGTGGCACGTTCACCAGCGTCTCGACGTTGTTGACGACGGTCGGCTTCCCGAACAGCCCCTTCTCGACCGGGAACGGCGGCTTCGTGCGGGGTTCGCCGCGGAAGCCCTCGATCGAGTTGAAGATCGCGGTCTCCTCGCCGCAGATGTAGGCACCCGCGCCGCGCCGGATCTCGATGTCGAACGAGAACCCCTCGTGGCCCATGATGTCGGCGCCGAGGAACCCGCGTTCGCGGCAGACCTCGAGCGCGTTCTGCAGCATTCGCAGCGCCAGCGGGTACTCACCGCGCAGGTAGACGTAGCCGTGGCGGGCGCCGATCGCGAACGCGGCGATCGTCATCGACTCGACCAGCGCGAACGGGTCGCCTTCGAGCAGCACCCGGTCCTTGAACGTGCCGGGCTCGCTCTCGTCGGCGTTGCACACCAGGTAGTGCGGCCCGGCGGGCTGCGCGGCCGTCGCGGCCCACTTGCGCCCGGTCGGGAACGCCGCCCCACCACGCCCGAGCAGGCCGGCGTCGGTGACCTCGCGGATCACCGCGGCCTCGCCCATGCGCAGGGCGTTGCGCAGCGCGGCGTAGCCACCGGCCGCGCGGTAGCCGTCCAAACTGGACGGATTCACCACGCCGACCCGGCGCAGGAGGCGCAACCCGTCCTTCTGGTGGAGCACCGGCGGCGTGCCTTCTCCCACCGGTTCTCGCTGCGCGGCCAGCACGGCCGACGCGCCGGTCGCCGGGGCCAGCAGCTCGGCGGCGGCCGGGTCGCCGGCCTGGAACGTCAGCGCCGCGGGAGCTCGTTCGCAGACGCCGAGACACGGGCTGCGCAGCCACGTGACCCCGCCCCGCGCCTTCCCCGCGGCGCCGACGTGCTCGGTGAGGACGTCGCACACGGTGTCCGCGCCCTTGAGCCGGCACGCCAGGTCGGTGCACACGTGCACCACCCGCTCCGGCCGCTCCTCGAGGGCGAACAGCGAGTAGAAGCTCGCCACGCCGTACGCGTCGGCGGGCGGCACGTGCAGCGTTTCGCAGATGAGGTTGAGCGCGCCCTGGCTGATCCAGCCGACCCGGTCGTTGACCGCGTGCAGCGCGGGCAGCAGCCGGTCGCGCCCGCCGCCGGCGAACCCGGCGACGGCGTCGCGTTCCTCGCGGGTGGCGACGGCGTCCAGGAGTTTGAGATCCACCTCAGACCTCCACCGGCAGCTTCTCGACGCGGATCGCCGCGGCCTTGTATTCGGCCGTCCCGGCGATCGGACAGGTCGCCTCGATGGTGATGACGTTGACGTCGACCTCGTCCGGGAAGTGGAACGTCATGAACGCCAAGCCCGGTTTCAGGCCGGTGTCGAGGCGGACCGGCGCGACGATCTCACCGCGCCGCGAAGAGATCCGGACCAGCTCGTCGGGCTCGACCCCGAGCGACCGCGCGTCCTCCGGGCACAGGTCCAGGGTCTCCCCCCGGCGCATCGGTGACGGGAACCCGGCGGACTGGACGCCGGTGTTGTAGGAGTCCAGGCGCCGCCCGGTGGTCAGCCGGATCGGGAACTCTTCGGTGAGCAGGTCGACCGGCGGGCTGTGCTCGATCACCGTGAACGGCGCCGGGCGGCCGCGTTCGGCCGGGTCCTCGGCCCACAGGCGGCCGTGCAGGAAGGTCGGCTCGAGGGCGTCCTCGGTGTAGCACGGCCACTGGATGCCGCCCAGGTCTTCCAGACGCGCGTAGGACATCCCGGCGTGCATCGGGGACAGCGAGCGCAGCTCGTCCCAGACCTCCTCGCCGCCGGTGTAGTGCCAGTCGTGGCCGAGCCGCCGGGCCAGCTCCGACAGCAGCTCGATGTCGTCGCGCGCGCCTTCCGGCGGCTCGAGGGCCTTGCGGACGCGCTGGACGCGGCGTTCGGAGTTGGTGAACGTGCCGTCGCTCTCGCACCAGGCGGCCGAGGCCGGCAGCACGACGTCGGCCAGCTGCGCGGTCTTGGTGAGGAAGATGTCCTGGACGACCAGGTGGTCCACGTTGGACAGCCGCTTGATCGTGTGCTCGCAGTCCGCTTCGGATTGCACCGGGTTCTCGCCGATGATGTACACGCAGGTCAGGTCGCCGCGTTCCATCGCGTCGAGCATCTGCGTGAGGTTGAGGCCTTTGTGCGGCGGGATCGACGAGCCCCACGCGGTGTCGAACTTGGCCCGGACGCCGGAGTCGAGGACGTCCTGGAAGCCCGGCATGCGGTCCGGGATGGCGCCCATGTCGCCGCCGCCCTGGACGTTGTTCTGCCCGCGCAGCGGGTTCAGCCCGGCGCCGTAGCGGCCGACCTGGCCGGCCAGCAGCGCGAGGTTGATCAACGACAGCACGTTGTCGGTGCCGTTGTGATGCTCGGTGATGCCGAGGGTCCACGACATCTGCCCGCGGTCGGCACGGGCGTAGGTGTGCGCGAGCTCCTTGATCAGCTCGGCCGGCACGCCGGTGGTCTTCTCCGCGACCTCCAGCGTCCACGGCTCGACCGACGCGGCGAACTCGGCGAACCCCTCGGTGGCGCGTTCGATGAACGTCGTGTTGGCCAGTCCGGAGTGGATGATCTCCCGCGCGATCGCGTGGGCGAGCGGGATGTCGGTGCCGACCTCGAGTTGAAGCTGCCGGTGCGCCCAGCTCGCGGTGCTGGTCCGCCGCGGGTCGACGACGAACAGCTTCGCTCCCCGGTGAACCGCCTTGAGCACGTGGTGGAAGAAGATCGGGTGCGCCTCGCGGGGGTTGCCGCCCCAGATCACGATGACGTCGGCGTCCTCGATCTCCTGGTAGGACGACGTCCCGCCGCCGCTGTCGAACACCCGCGCCAGCCCGGCGACGCTCGGCGCGTGGCAGGTCCGGTTGCACGAGTCGACGTTGTTCGTGCCGATCACCGCGCGGGTGAACTTCTGTGCGACGAAGTTCATCTCGTTGGTCGCGCGGGCGCACGAGAACATCCCGAACGCCTCGGGACCCTTGCTCTCGAGGGTCCGGCGGATCCCGGCGGCGGCCCGGTCGAGGGCCTCCTCCCAGGTCGCCGGGCGCAGCACGCCGGAGTCGCGCACCAGGGGCTGGGTGAGCCGCACGTACGGCTCGGTCTTCCTGCGCTTCACGGGCACCTCCGGTTCAGTGCGCCCCGACGGGGACGGGCGGGTTGCTGGTGTGGTCGAGCAGCGAGATGGCGGCGTGGACGTGGCGCAGCGCCGGCGCGGGCACGCCGGTGAGGCCGGCCAGCTCCACGACGGCGCCGATGATCGCGTCGATCTCCAGGGGCTTGCCCGCTTCGAGGTCCTGCAGCATCGACGTCTTGTGGTGGCCGACGCGCCAGGCGCCGTCGATGCGCTTCTCGACCGAGACACCCGGGTCGCTGCCGGCCGCGCGGGCGATGGCCAGGGTCTCGGTCATCATCGTGGCCACGAGCGCGCGCGTGTCGTCGTGCTCGCACATCTGCGCCATGGTCGCCCGGGTCAGCGCCGAGAGCGGGTTGAAGGCGACGTTGCCCATCAGCTTGATCCAGATGTCGTTGCGCAGGTCCGGTTCGACCGGCGCCTTGAGCCCGCCGGCGATCATCGCCGCGCTGAGCACCTTGCACCGCGCGGAAATCTCGCCGTCCGGCTCGCCGAGGGAGAACCGGGTGCCCTCCAGGTGCCGGATCACGCCCGGCTCCTCGATGACCGTGGAGCAGTAGACGACGCAGCCGATCGCGCGCCGCAGCTCGAGCACGGCGGTCACCGAGCCGCCCGGGTCGACGGTCTCGACGCGGTGCCCTTCGAGCCGGTGTCCGGTCAGGCCGTGGAAGTACCACCACGGGATGCCGTTCTGCGCGGCCACGATCGCGGTGTCCGGGCCGAGCAGCGGGGAAAGGAGCGGTGCGCACGAGGCGTAGGAATTGGCCTTCAGCCCGAGGAACACGAAGTCGACCGGGCCGACATCGCGTGGGTCGTCCGTGACGTGCGGGTGCGCGGTGAAGTCGCCGCGCGGGCTGAGCACGCGGACGCCGTGCTCGCGCATCGCGGCGAGGTGGGCCCGCCGGGCGATGAGGTGCACCTCGGTCCCGCCGCGGTGCAGCGCGGCCCCGACGTAGGCGCCGATCGCCCCGGCCCCGAGAACTGCCACCTTCATGATGTGCCTCCCACTTCGGTCCAGCACGTGATTGCATACAGTATCCTGGATCCATTCTTGAAACCAGGTTTTTCTGAGCGGCGACCGCGTGAAACTCCCAACAGGGTGAGTTCTGGGATTTTGCATACCAAAACCTGTATCCTGATCGAAGATCTTCGCGTTCCTCTCCCTATCGAGGTGTCCCGTGAGCCAGCCCGCTTCCCCGCTCCAAGACCGCGGCCCGTCCGGCCGCCGCACGGCCAAGGGCTCGCTCAGCTCGACCGCCGCCAAGCGCGTCGAACGGCCCGCCCCGCTGCGCCAGGTCGTCTACGAGGCCCTCGCCGAGCTGATCATCAACCGCACGCTCGAACCCGGGCAGCACCTGGTCGAGGCCGACCTGGCCGAGTACCTCGGCGTCAGCCGCCAGCCCGTCCGCGAAGCCCTGCAGCGCCTGCAGAGCGAAGGCTGGGTCGACCTCCGCCCCGCGCAAGGTGCGTTCGTGCACCTGCCGACCGACGAGGAAGCCGACCAGCTGCTGAGCGTCCGCAGCGTGCTGGAGACGCACTCCGCGAAGCTCGCCGCCGGCAACGCGACCACGGAGGACGTCGACCGGCTCTGGGAACTGCAGAAAGCCGGGCTCACGGCGCTCAAGGCCGAGGACACCGAAGGCCTCGTCGCCGCCAACGCCGCCCTGCACGCGTTTATCACCCAGCTCTCCGGGAACGCCGTACTCGCGGAGCTGATCGGCCTGGTCGACCGCCGGGTCCGCTGGTACTACACGCCGATCGCCCGGCCCCGGGGCCGGGACGCCTGGCACGAGCACGAAGAGCTGATCACCGCGATCGCCATGGAGGACGGGGAGCTGGCCGAGAAGATCATGGGCAAGCACACCGAACGGACCCGCCAGGCCTACCACGAACGTCCGGAAGCTCCCCGATCCTGATTTCGGCAGGACCGGGGAGCGGGCAACCGGACCAGTCGCCGGCGATCGGCAGGCTTAACCGCCGGCCGCCGCCGACGGCCGCGCCACCAGCTCGGTTTCGGCGAGCTGGTGGCGTGTCCGGCCGGGCTGGCGCAGGAACAGCGTCAGCACCGCCGAGACGAGCGCGATGCACCCGGCGAGCACATACGCGCCGGTGTAGCCCCACGCGCTGATGACCCCCGCGGCGAGCCCGCCGCCGCCGACGCCACCGATCAGTTTCGCGCTGTAGACCAGGCCGTAGTTCGACGCGTTGTTGTTCTCGCCGAAGTAGTCCGGCACCAGCGCGGCGAACAGCGGGTAGAACGCGCCGCCGCCGAATCCGGTCAGGAACGCGAACACCATGAACAGCGGCAGGTTGTGGGTGTTGCCGGCGTACATGACACCGAACTGCGCGCCCCCGGCGATCACCAGCACGATGGTGAGCGTCTGCCGGCGCCCGAGCCGGTCCGAGACCCAGCCGACGACGGCGCGTCCCGTGCCGTTGACGATCGACAGCACACCGGCCGATGACGCCGCGACGAACGGCCCGAATCCGCTCTCCTTGGCGAACGGCACCTGGAAGTTGATGCCGAACAGCGAGACCCCACCGATGATCACCAGGCACACCCACATCAGCGGGAGCATGCCGGTGCGGATCGCCTCCATCGGCGAGAACTGCTTGACCGCCGGCGGGTTCTTCGCCAGCCCGCCGGACTTGGTCTTGCGGCCGCGGGCCCAGTTGAGCGCGTCGACCTCCTGCGGCCACCAGCTCTTCGGCGGGTCCTTGAACAGGAACCCGCAGACCCCGACGACGATCAGCATGTACACGCCGATGAGATCGAGGATCACCGAATAGTTCGTCGGCGTGAGGAACGCGGCGAACACGTAGATGAACGGGACGGCGCCGTAGGCGAACCCGCCGTTGACGAACCCCGTCCTCGCCCCGCGCTTCTCGGGGTACCACTTCCCGACCATGTTGATGCAGGTGGCGTAGACCAGGCCGGCGCCGGTGCCGCCGAGCACGGAGTACCCGATGAACGCCACCGCCAGGTTGCCGCTGTGCGAGATGGTGAAGTAGCCGATGCCGCTGCACACGGCGCCCGCCAGCATGGCCGTCTTCGCCGAAACGATGTTCTTCTCCCGCAACCGCCCGGCCGGGAACGCCACCCCGGCCTGGAAGACGGCCCAGATGCTGGCCAGCCAGAACGCGTCCGACAACGACCAGCCGTACTTCTCTTCCAGGGTGCCTTCGACCGCACCCCAGCCGTATTCGAAGACGCTGACCGCCATCATGGCTATCCAGGGCAGCCAGACCATCCAGCTCCGCGAGCGCCCCATGATGTCCTGCGGGCTCTCGCCTACTCGGTATACCCGTCCGTTCTCGTCAACGATCTCCTGATAGGTCGCTGCGGTCATAAGAGTTCTCTTTCGTCACCGTGGACTCATGTCCCTCTGATTCCGACGTGCGGTGGATCTTCGTCCTTTCTCCTTCGGTGGGCCAGCCCCTGTGGAGGTATTCAGAGCAGTCCCGCGGCCCGCGCCCACCGGTACTTCGCACCGAGCACGGCAACAGGCTTTTCGGTCGTGTACGGATACGCGACGACCCCGTGGTCATAGAGGTACGTGCTCGCCTCTTCGACCTCGACGTCGCCGGACAGCGACGCGACGACGGGCTTGTGGATCCCCTTCGCTCGGTACTCCTCGACCACTTCGGAGACGAGTTCGGCGAAGACCATCGGCGGGGTGACGATGGTGTGCCAGTAGCCCAGGATCAGGGCGTGGATCCGGTCGTCCTCGAGGCCGAGCGCGATCGTGTTGCGGTAGGTCGAGGGCGGCTC
The DNA here is from genome assembly GCF_040682935.1 of Amycolatopsis sp. NPDC051061. Classification (NCBI taxonomy): domain Bacteria; kingdom Bacillati; phylum Actinomycetota; class Actinomycetes; order Pseudonocardiales; family Pseudonocardiaceae; genus Amycolatopsis; species Amycolatopsis sp. NPDC051061. The sequence continues at coordinate 162,246 of NZ_JBFBBZ010000019.1, read as the reverse complement.
GCCGCCGGTGATGTCCACCGGGTTGCCGGCCGCCCCGAAGGGCGGGATGAACTCCCGGAACGCCGTGTCGAGGTCCGGCGGGATCTCCATCAGGTCCAGCCCGTTGTCGACGCAGGCGTCCGAGAGCAGCACGCCCGAGCCGCCGGCGCCGGTGATGATGACGACGTTCTCGCCCTTCGGCGTGGGCAGGAGCGGGATGCCGCGGGCGTACTCGAGCAGGTCGTTCAGCCCGGGCGCCCGGATCACGCCGCTCTGGCGGAGGATGTCGTCGTACACCTTGTCGTCACCGGCCAGGGCGCCGGTGTGCGAGCTGGCCGCCTTGGCGCCTTGGGACGTCCGGCCGGCCTTGAGCACGACGACGGGCTTGTGCTTCGAGACGCGCTTCGCCGTCTCCGCGAACGACCGGCCGTCCTTGAGGTCTTCGAGGTGCATCGCGACGAGCTGGGTGTTGTCGTCCTGCTCGAAGAAGGTGAGCAGATCGTCTTCGTCGATGTCGGCCTTGTTGCCTACGCCGACGATCGAGGACACGCCCATCTTCGCCGAGCGGCTGAAGCCGAGGATCGCCATCCCGATCCCGCCGCTCTGCGACGACAGCGCGACTCCGCCCTTGACGTCGTACGGTGTGCAAAACGTCGCCGACAGGTTCTCCGGCGTGTAGTAGTAGCCGTAGATGTTGGGCCCGAGGATCCGCACGCCGTGCTTGCGCGCGATCGCGACGACCTCGTCCTGCAGCTCGATGTTGCCCGTCTCGCCGAAGCCGGACGGGATGAGGATCGCGCCGGCCGCGCCCTTCTTGCCCACCTCTTCCAGCGCCGCGGGGACGAACTTCGCCGGGATGGCGAAGACCGCGACGTCGACGTCGCCGGGTACGTCGGTGATGCTGGCGTAGGCCTTGCGGTCGAGGATCTCGATGGCTTTGGGGTTGATCGGGTGGATCTCCCCCGCGTAGCCGCCGTTGACCAGGTTCTTCATCACCGAGTTGCCGATCTTGCCGGCCTCGGCGGACGCGCCGATCACCGCGATCGACGCCGGTTTCATGATCCGGTTCATCGAGGCGAGGATCTCCTCCTGGGTGAACCGGAAGGGTTCCTTCGCCGCGTCCGGGTCGACCAGGATCCGGACGTCGACGGCGGTGGCGCCGGTGGCCGTCGCGAGCACGGGGTTGAGGTCCACCTCGGACAGCTGGGGGAAGTCGGCCACCAGCTGCCCGAGGCCGGTGATCACCGCGGCCAGGGCGTCCCGGTCTACAGGATCCGATCCGCGGACGCCTCGGAGGATCTCCGCCGCCTGGATACCGTCGATCATCGACAGCGCTTCCTCGGTGCTCGTCGGCGCGAGCCGGAAGGTGACGTCCTTGAGCACCTCCACCAGGACGCCGCCGAGGCCGAACGCCACGATCTTGCCGAACGTCGGGTCGGTCACCGAGCCGATGATCACCTCCTGGCCTTCGGTGAGCATCTGCTGGACCTGGACGCCGAGGATCCGCGCGTCGGCGTGGTACGCCTTCGCGTTGTCGACGATCTTCGCGAAGCCCGCTTTGACCGCTTCGGCGTCCTTCAGGCCGACGAGCACGCCGCCGGCCTCGGTCTTGTGCAGGATGTCCGGCGAGACGATCTTGAGCACCACCGGCAGGCCGATCTCCTCGGCCTGCGCCACGGCCTCGCCGGCCGTGGTCGCCAGCCGCTCGGCCGGGGTCGGGATACCGTATGCCTCGCAGACCGCACGCCCCTCGGGCGCGGTCAGGGAGGACCGGCCTTCGGCGGCCGCCTGGTCGAGGATCTTCTCGACCGCCGCGCGATCCGCCACTCAGATCACCCCCGCGGCGCGGAACTTGTCGAGCTCGGCTTCGCTGTAGCCGAGTTCGGCCAGCACTTCGTCGGTGTGCTCGCTCAGCATCGGCGACCGCTCGATGTCGACCGGCGAGTCCGACAGCTTGAGCGGGCACCCGACGGTCTTGAAGCTGCCGCGCTCCGGGTGCGCCACCTCGACGACCGAGCCGAGCTCGGCCAGGGTCTCGTCCTCGATCAGCTCCTTCGTGGACAGGATCGGGCCGCAAGGGATGTTGCAGGCGTTGAGCTTCTCCATCACTTCCCACTTGGTGTGCTTCTCGGTCCACTCCTCCACGAGGGCGAACATCTTGTCCAGCTTGGACAGCCGCACCTCGGGCGTGGCCCACGCGGGATCCTCGGCCAGCTCGTGCTTGCCGATCAACCGGGCGAGCGGGGCCCAGCCGGGTGGCTGGACGATCACGTAGATGTAGTCGTTCGGGCCGCCGGGCGCGCACTTGACCGCCCAGCCGGGCTGGCCGCCGCCGGAGGCGTTGCCCGAGCGCGGGACCTCGTCGCCGAACTGGTCGTTCGGGTACTCGCCGAGCGGCCCGTGCGTGAGGCGCTGCTGGTCGCGCAGCTTCACGCGGCAGAGGTTGAGCACAGCGTCCTGCATGGCGACCTGGACGCGCTGCCCGCGGCCGGTGGAGGTCCGCTGGAACAGCGCGGCGAGGATGGCGGCCACCAGGTGGATGCCGGTACCGGAGTCGCCGATCTGCGCGCCGGTCGCGGTCGGCGGGCCGTCCTCGAAGCCGGTGGTGCTCATCGCGCCGCCCATGGCCTGCGCGATGACCTCGTAGGCCTTGAAGTCGGCGTAGCGGCCGGGGCCGAACCCCTTGATGGAGGCGTAGATCAGCCTCGGGTTGAGCGCGGACAGCTTGTCCCAGGGGTAGCCGAACCGGTCGACGACGCCCGGGCCGAAGTTCTCGACCAGGATGTCCACTCCGGACACGAGCTTCTCGAAGACCTCCTTGCCCTCGGCGCTCTTCATGTTGAGCGTGATGCTGCGCTTGTTGGAGTTCAGCATCGTGAAGTAGAGGCTGTCCACGCCGGGCAGGTCGCGCAGCTGGCCGCGCGTGATGTCACCCCGGCCGGGGGTCTCGAGCTTGATGACGTCCGCGCCGAGCCAGGCCAGCAGCTGCGTCGAGGACGGTCCGGACTGCACGTGCGTCATGTCGAGGACGCGCACGCCCTCCAGTGCCTTACCCATGTGGCCTCCGCTCACTTGTACATGGTCTGGTTCATGGTTCCGGGGGCGTACACGTCGGGATCGACCCAGACGTTGATCAGCGACGGCTTGCCGGACTCGCGGGCGCGTTGCAGCGCCGGCGCGATGTCGGCCGGGTCGCGGACCTCTTCGCCGTGACCGCCGAGCATCCGCGCGAACTCGTCGTAGCGGACGTCGCCGAGGGTGTTGCCGACGCGCTCGCGCGGCAGGCCGTACTTGGCGGCCTGGCCGTAGCGGATCTGGTTCATCGACGAGTTGTTGCCGACGATCCCGACGAACGGCAGGTTGAAGCGCACGAGTGTCTCGAAGTCCCAGCCGGTGAGGCTGAACGCGCCGTCGCCGAAGAGCGCGACGACCTCCTTGTCCGGACGCGCGTGCTTGGCCGCCAAGACGAACGGGATGCCGACGCCGAGTGTCCCGAGTGGACCGGGGTCCATCCAGTGGCCGGGCGACTTCGGCTGCACGACCTGGCCGGAGAAGGTGACGATGTCGCCGCCGTCGCCGATGTAGATCGAGTCCTCGGTGAGGAACTCGTTGATCTCGTGGACCAGCCGGTACGGGTGGATCGGGCTCGCGTCGGAGTGCTGCAGCGGCAGCCGCTTCTGCTTCGCCTTCTCCTCCACCGCCTGCAGCTCTTCCAGCCAGACCTTGCGGGCGACGGCGCCGTTGTCGCCGCGGCCGGACGCGGCCTGCGCGACGGCGGCCAGGACCTGGCCGGCGTCGCCGACGATGCCGAGGTCGATGTCGCGGTTCTTGCCGACCGTGCGGTAGTCGAGGTCGATCTGGACGACGGTGGCGTCCTTCGACAGCCGCTTTCCGTAGCCCATCCGGAAGTCGAACGGGGTGCCGACGATGATGATGACGTCGGCGTTGTCGAAGGCGTAGCGGCGCGAAAGCTGGAAGTGGTGCGGGTCGCCCGGCGGCAGGGTGCCGCGGCCGGCGCCGTTCATGTACGCCGGGATGTTGAGCGTGCGCACCAGGTCGACGGCCGGCTCCGTGGCGCGCGTGGTCCAGACCTGACTGCCGAGGAGGATGGCCGGCTTCTTCGCGTGCACCAGCAGGTCGGCGAGCTTCTCGATGTCGGCGGGGTCGCCGGCGTTCTTCGTCGACGCGCGGTAGCGGCCGGCTTCCGGGATGCGGGCCTGCTCGAGGGGCACCCGCGCGTCGAGGACGTCGCGCGGGATCTCCAGGAACGACGGGCCGGGCGCGCCGGCGTAGGCCTCGCGGAACGCCATCGAGACGAGGTCGGCGACGCGCGCGGTGTGCGGCACGGTGGCGGCGAACTTGGTGATCGGCGCCATCATGTCCACGTGCGGGAGGTCCTGCAGCGACCCCATCTTGTGCTGGGTGAGCGCGCCTTGGCCGCCGATCAGCAGCATCGGGCTCTCCGCGCGCAGGGCGTTCGCGACCCCGGTGACGGCGTCGGTGGTGCCGGGCCCGGCGGTGACCACCGCGCAGCCGGGCTTGCCGGTGATCCGCGCGTAGCCGTCGGCCGCGTGCGCCGCGACCTGCTCGTGCCGGACGTCGATGACCTGGATGCCTTCGTCGACGCAGCCGTCGTAGATGTCGATGATGTGGCCGCCGCACAGGGTGAAGATCGTGTCGACCCCTTCGGCCTTCAGTGCTTTCGCCACCAGGTGGCCGCCGGATATCCCGGCCGGCGCGGGCTCGGCGCCGTTCGTCGCTCGGGCACTCTCCCCCGCGGTGGTGCCGGTCGTTGTCAGCGCCATTGCTCAACTCCTCTGGTCCGCCGCCGGATCTCTCTTGTCCGGCGCTCCGTACTCGGTCCGCTCGTCGCCGCTGCCGGCGTCCGTCGAGGTCAGCGGCCCCTTCGCAGCAGACTGTAGATTGCATACCGTATGGGGTAGGCATATAGTCACTCCTCAAGCAGCCCGTGTCCAGGGCTATCCGCAGGGTTTTTCCCGGACCTCGATCCGGCCCCCGCGGACCGTCACCGCACGCCCGGACACGGCGGACCTCCTTGCCCAGCCCCGCCGCGGAAAGGACGCCCCCGCATGGACCTCTTCGAACACGAAGCCCGAGATCTCTTCGAGAAGCACGGCGTACCCGTCCCCCGCGGCCGGGTCGCCGCCGATCCCGCCGCGGCCCGGTCCGCGGCGGCCGAGCTCGGCGGCCCGGTGGTGGTCAAGGCGCAGGTGAAGACCGGCGGCCGCGGCAAGGCGGGCGGCGTCCGCGTAGTGCAGACAGCCGACGACGCCGAGCAGGCCGCCGACGACATCCTCGGCATGGACATCAAGGGCCACACCGTGCACCGCGTCCTGGTGACCGAGGCCAGCGAAATCGCCGACGAGTACTACCTCTCGTTCCTGCTCGACCGTGCCGGGCGGACGTTCCTCGCGATGGCGTCGACCGAAGGCGGGATGGAGATCGAGGAGGTCGCGGCATCCCGGCCGGACGCCCTGGTCCGGGTCCCCGTCGACCCCCTCTCCGGCGTCGACTCGGCCGCGGTGGCCGCCGCGTTCCCCGCCGACGTCCGCGGTGAGGTCGCCGGCGTCGTCGAAAAGCTGTGGGACGTGTTCGTCGCCGAGGACTGCACGCTCGTCGAGGTGAATCCGCTGGCCAGTACGTCGACCGGGATCGTCGCGCTCGACGGCAAGATCACCCTGGACGACAACGCCTCCTTCCGCCGCTCCGCTTCCTACGACGACCCGCTGGACGGCGATCCCTTGGAACGGGAAGCGCATTCCCTGGGCCTCAACTACGTCAAGCTCGACGGCGACATCGGCGTGATCGGCAACGGCGCCGGCCTGGTCATGTCCACTTTGGACGTGGTGGCCGCGGCGGCGGCGGAGGCCGGCGCGCGCGGACCGGCCAACTTCCTCGACATCGGCGGCGGCGCTTCGGCCGAGGTCATGGTGAACGGGTTGACCGTGATCCTCGGCGACCCGCAGGTGCGCAGCGTGTTCGTCAACGTCTTCGGCGGCATCACCGCCTGCGACGCCGTCGCGACCGGGATCGTGCGGTCGCTGGACATCCTCGGTTCTCGCGCCACCCGGCCCTTGGTGGTGCGGCTCGACGGGAACAACGTCACCGAAGGCAGGCGGATCCTCGCCGAAGCCGCCCACCCCCTGGTCACCGTGGTGGCCACCATGGACGACGCCGCCCGCGAGGCGGCGAAGCTCGCGATCGCGGAGGTCTGACGTGGCCATCTTCCTGGACGAGACCAGCCGGATCGTCGTCTCCGGCATCACCGGCTCCGAAGGCGCCAAGCACACGCGGCGGATGCTGGCCGCCGGCACGAACGTCGTCGGCGGGGTGAACCCGCGCAAAGCGGGGCAGGACGTGGAGATCTCGGGTCGTTCGCTGCCCGTGTTCGGCAGTGTCGCGGAGTCGATCGCGTCGACCGGCGCCGACGTCTGCGTGCTGTTCGTGCCGCCGCCGTTCGTCGAGGACGCCGTGGTCGAGGCCGTCGACGCCGGGATCGGGCTCGCGGTGGTGATCACCGAGGGCGTCCCGGTGCACGACACGGCCCGGCTGTGGGCGCACGCCGTCGCGGCGGGCGGGCGGACCCGGATCATCGGGCCGAACTGCCCGGGCATCATCTCCCCCGGCAAGTCCAACGCCGGGATCATCCCGGCCGACATCACCGGGCCGGGGCGGATCGGCCTGGTCTCGAAGTCCGGCACGCTGACCTACCAGCTCATGCACGAGCTGCGGGACATCGGGTTTTCGACGTGCGTCGGCATCGGCGGCGACCCGATCATCGGGACGACGCACATCGACGCCGTCGAAGCGTTCGAAAAGGACCCGGAGACGGACCTGATCGTGCTGATCGGCGAGATCGGCGGCGACGCCGAAGAGCGCGCGGCGGAGTTCGTGCGGGCCACCGTGTCGAAGCCGGTCGTCGGGTACGTCGCCGGGTTCACCGCTCCGGAAGGCAAGACGATGGGCCACGCGGGCGCGATCGTCTCCGGCTCGGCCGGAACCGCGTCGGCGAAGAAGGCAGCTTTGGAGGCGGCGGGCATCCGCGTGGGGCGCACGCCGAGCGAGACGGCGACGCTGGTCCGCGAGGTGCTGGGCTGATGTCCGCGAAGCCGCGGCTGAAGCTGGCGGTGCTCGCGTGCATGGACGCGCGGTTCAGCGTCCATCGGCTGCTCGGTCTCGGTGAGGGCGACGCGCACGTGATCCGCAACGCGGGCGGCGCGGTGACCGACGACGCGATCCGCTCGCTGACGGTGAGCCAGCACCTGCTGGGCACGCGCGAAATCGTGCTGATCCACCACCGCGACTGCGGGATGCGGACGTTCACGGACACGGAGTTCGCGCGCCGGCTGGAGTCGTCGACGGGCATGCGGCCGGGCTGGGCGGCGGAGACGTTCACCGACCCGGCCCAGGACGTCCGCCAGTGCATCGCGCGGCTGCGGGCTTCGCCGTTCCTGCCCCATACGGACGGCGTCCGCGGCTACGTCCTCGACGAGCGGACCGGCGTGCTCGACGAGGTGTCGTGATGGAGCTGCGTCAGCTGGCGGTGGTGGTGGCGGTAGCCGAGGAGGGCGGCTTCACAGCGGCCGCACAGCGGCTCCGGACGGTCCAGTCGACAGTATCCACGGTGGTCCGGGCGCTGGAGCGGGACTTGGGCACACCGTTGTTCCACCGCACGACGCACCGGGTGGTCCTGACGCCCGCCGGCGAGGCCTTCATGCCCGCCGCGCGGGCCGCCCTGGAGGCGGCGGCCCGAGCCCGGGCGGCGGTGTCCCCGGTGTGCGGCCGGGTAAGGCTCGGGGTGTGCCCGGGGTTGCTGTCGGACTGGCACCGGGTGTTGGCGGCTTTGCGGCAGGCGCACCCGGGGTTGGCGGTGGAGGTCCGGCAGGTTCAGGCCGGCGAGGTGGGCCGGCTGCTGGCCGAGTCCACGGTGGACGTGGTGCTGGCGGTGGCCGGGAGCTGTGGGTCTTCGGCGGTTTCGGCGGGGGCCTTGGTCGCCTCGGGTGCCGGCCGCGATTTCGCGAGCCTCAACGGTTCCGCGGCCGGATCAGCCGCGCAGGACCTCGCGCCGGGGGTTCCCGCATCCGACCCGGCCGGCCCCGCCCATCACCCCACCCCCACCCCCGCCCCCGCCGCACTTCTCGCTTCCGAGCTGGTCACCACCCCGCTCCCCGGCGAGGAGCTCGTTTTCGTCACCGCGCCCGGCGGTTCTCCTTCCGCTCCCGCCGACCTCTCCGAACTGTCCCTCGTGGACTTCCCCCGCGGCTGGGCCATCCGCGAAGCCGTCGACCGCGCGTTTCCCTGCCGACGGCTCTCGCTCGAGGTTGATGATCTCGCCGTCGCCGCCGGGCTCGTGCGGGCCGGGCTGGCCGGGTGCGTTCTGCCCGCCTCCGCCGCCGCGCGGTTTGCCGACCTCACCGTCCGGCGGTTCGACCGCCCGCCGCCGTGGCAGCTCGGTGCCGTGCACCGGGGCGAGCACTCCCCCGCCGTCGCCGCGCTGCTCGCTCAGCTCGGCTGAAGCCCGAGCCGGTCGGGTCGCGTGTAGACGTTCATCGACGTGCCGCGCAGGAAACCCACCAGCGTCAGCCCCAGTTCGGCGGCCAGGTCCACCGCCAGCGAGGACGGTGCGGAAACCGCCGCCAGCAACGGGATCCCGGCCATCGCCGCTTTCTGCACCAGCTCGAACGACGCCCGCCCGCTCACCATCAGCGCCGTCCCGGACAGGGGCAGCCGGCCGTCCCGGGTCGCCCAGCCGACCACCTTGTCCACCGCGTTGTGCCGGCCGACGTCCTCGCGCAGGCACAGCAGCTTCCCGTCGGTATCGAAGAGTCCCGCCGCGTGCAGGCCGCCCGTGCGGTCGAAAACCCGTTGCGCCGCGCGGAGTTCGTCGGGCAGTCCGGCGAGCGTCGCCGGGTCGGTGCCGAACGGGTCGGCCTCGATCGGCCACGTCACCGTCGTCCGGACCGCGTCCAGGCTCGCCTTGCCGCACAGTCCGCACGAGGACGTCGTGTAGAAGTTCCGCTCCACCGACGCGTCCGGCGGCGCGACGCCCGGCGCGAGCACGACGTCGAGCACGTTGTACGTGTTGCCGCCGTCGGCCGTGGCACCGGCGCAGTAGCGGATCGAGTGCAAGTCCGCGGCCGACCGCACCACGCCCTCGCCGACCAGGAACCCGGCGGCGAGGTCGAAGTCGTCGCCGGGGGTCCGCATCGTGATCGACAGCGCTTTCCCCGCCACCCGGATCTCGAGCGGTTCTTCGACCGTCAGCGTGTCCGGCCGCGCCGTGGCCACGCCGTCGCGGACGCGCAGCACCCGGCGCCGGCTCGTCATCCGCCCCACGTCAGGCCGCCGGCAGCAGCGACTTGGGCCGGCCCGGCTGGGTCAGCCGCCCGGACAGCACCGCACCGGCCAGGCTCAGCACGCCGGCCGCCGCGAACGCGCCGACGAACCCGTGCGACGTCACGACGAGCGCCGCGAGCCCGATCCCGACGACCGCACCCACCGCTTTGGCGGAATACAGTATCCCGAAGTTCTGCGCTGCCGATTCCTCGCCGAAGTACTCGCGCACCAGCCCGACCAGCAGCGTGTAGCAGCAGCCGTTCCCGAGCCCCGCGAGCGCGACGCCCAGCAGCAGGCCGACCGCGTGCCGGTGCTCGCCCGAGTAGAAGAGGACGAACTGGGCGACGCCGCCCGCGAGCAGCGCGAACCGCAGGATCCGGTGCCGGCCGATCCGGTCGGCGAGCCGGCCGATGAGCACCCTTCCGCTGCCGGTCGCCGCGGCGAGCAGCGCCAGGGCGGCCGCGGCGAGCCCGGGCCCGCTGCGCTCGGCGACGAACGTCGCCAGGTAGGCGAGGTCGAACAGCAGCACGGCGGCGGCGAGCACCACGACGAGGTACAGCGCAAGGGTCGTCCCGCACCGGAACAGCTCGGCCGGCCGGTAGTGGCGGACGGCCGGCCGCCGGTTGTGCGCCCGGTCGAGGGCCCAGGCGCGCGGTTCGGGCGTCGCGGGCCACCAGTGCCGCGGCGGGTACCTCAGCAGCGCGCTGCACCCGGCGATCACGACGAACACGACGGCCGCGGTGACGTCCAGAAGCGCCGGCCGCGCGGCCGGCAGGGCGGCGGCGAGCACCACGAACGGCACGCTGCCGTAGGCGAACGCACCGCTGACCAGGCCCGCGCTGGGCGCGGTCCGGTCCGGGAACCAGGCGAGCACCGCGCCGACGCAGGTCGCGTAGACGAGGCCGGTGCCGAGTCCGCCGAGCACGGAGTAGCCGAGGAAGACGGTGAGCAGGCTGGTCGCGTGGCCGAGCGTCACCAGCCCGGCGGCGCACAGCACCGCGCCGGCGGCCATCGCCGCGGGCGCGGGCAGCAGGCCGCGTTCGCGCAGCCACGCCGCCGGAAAAGCGATCCCGGCCTGGCAGATCGCCCACAACGCGAGCGAGAGGACGATCCCGCCGAAGGTCCAGCCGTGCGCCCGGCTCAGCGCGGGGACGATCGCGCCGAAGCCGTATTGCTGCACCCCGGCGGCGAGCATCGCCGCCGCGGACAGCCAGGTGATCCACGTCCGCGGCCGGCCGAGCAGCTCCCGGTCGGACTCCCCGACGCGGTACCGCCGTCCGTAGACGTCCCGGAGCTCGCGGACCTCGGTCATCGTGACCGCCTCCTCAGGATTCTCGACTGAAGATTGTATGCAGTATGGAGTAGTCTGAGTGTGCGCTTGTTGCGGTCGATTGTCTACAGAAAGCCCCGAACGGTCGCACGCCAGGGGGACAGTGCGTCGCGGCAAGGGATGCGGCTCGCCGCGGCAGCAGTGTGCGAACAGTGGCCCGAGGCGATGGGACGAAGGCGGCCCGGTGGCCATCGAGGGAGGAGGCGGCCACCGGGCCGTGCTCCGGCGCGGTACCGGCCGCGCGGAGCACTGCCAGTCTGGCCATCGGAGCGACCCTCGACAAGCTTTACCGGCTGGGAAATATCCGCTTGCCGCAGCTTTTGGCGCCGGCACCACGACGCGGGTGCACCGAACCGGGCCGACGGAAGATCCACACGCGACGGAGTGCGAGCGACTCACCGCACGGCAAGCCGATCAGGACAGTCGCCGGGGAACTGCTTCACAGTCCAGCGGCGGAGCGCTCATCGCCGACCGGCCAAGAGGTCCACTGCGGTCGCGAGAGGACGAAACCCGGGCCTCTCAAGCGAAGGCCCCCGGCGAAAGCGTCAGACAAGAGCCGCCGCAGTGGGAAACAAACAAACGCGCTCATGCCGCTGAGCACCACGATGGCGGCCGCGCGGCCGGCGGAGCGGGCCGGATCCCGACCATGCTCCTTTCGCGCCTTTCGCGCGCTGGGATCTCCCCGACCCCAAGCGCGCGAAACACCGCTACCGAACTCCGCCGTCGCCGCGATCACCCAGCATCGCGGCGCGGAGTTCCTTGTCCGGCAACCGGTTCCGGCGTCAGGCCTTCTTGCGCGAGGCCCGCTTGCGCGCCGGCTTGACCTCCGCCGGTTCGGCCGCCGCGACCTGGTCGGCCTCGAAGCCCGCGATGATCTCGCTCGACAGGCGGCCCCGCTCGGCGACCTCGTAGCCGTTGGCTTGCGCCCACTCGCGGATCTGGCGGTTGCGCTCGCGGTCGGTGCCCGAGCTCGACGAGCCCGACAGCGACTGGCCGGTCGCGAGGCGCACCTTGCGGCCCCCGGTCCGCCGCGCGACGGCGACGTAGCGGGCGAGCTCGTCCCGGAGCGTGGACGCGTTGCCCTCGGACAGGTCGATCTCGTACGTCACCCCGTCGAGGCTGAAGGGGACGGTCTGCGAAGCCTCGCTCCCGTCGAGGTCGTCCACCATCTCGACGTGCACCCGTTGCGCCATGGTTCGTCGTTCCTCATCTTCTCCAGAACACGGTCGGACAGACCCTAACCTGTCGAATCCCGCCCGGCACGCGCGACACCCGTGAAGCGTCCACAATGGCCGCCCGGGCGACCGCGTCACCCTCGTCCAGGGTGACCGCAACCGAGCCGAAATGCGCGCCGTCTTGTCAAATATTTGTGTTTGTGATATGTTTGAAATCGAATCGATACCGTATCATCATGGCCACCGCCGATTTTTCCGGTATTGCTCCCGCGTCAGCCGCACCGCCTTCACCGCGGCCGCCGCTCGGGCGGCACATTTGCTCGTCGACACCGAGCCGGTCGTGTTCTCCGACACGCTCGCCGCGGCCGTCCTCGGCGAGCGCGCCGAAGAACTCCTGGCCTACCACTACCTCCACGGCACGCATCCCGTTCTGGCCGGCGCCCGTGCCCAAGCGGTGTGCCGCAGCCGGTTCACCGAAGACAGGCTCCGGCGCTCCCATTCCGGTATAGACCAGTATGTGATTCTGGGTGCCGGACTCGATTCGTTCGCGTATCGGGACGCACCCGCGCGATTTCGCATGTTCGAGGTCGACCGGTCGGCGACCCAGGCCGCCAAACGAGAACTGCTCGACGGCGCCGGTGTCGCCGTGCCCGCTTCCGTCACCTTCGTCCCGGTCGACTTCGAAGCCGATCCGCTCCGGGAACGGCTCGTCCAGAGTGGACTCGACCCGTTTCACCCCGTGTTCGTCAGCTGGCTCGGTGTCACCATGTACCTGACCCGGAAGGCGATTCTCGCCACATTGACGGATCTCGGCGGTTTGGCACCCGGATCGGAAATCGTGGCCGATCACCTGCTTCCCCCGGAACTGCGGGACGCGGCCGGAAACGGCTACGCCGCGGCGGTGGCGCCGGTCGCCGCGGAACAGGGTGAGCCGTGGCGCACCTTCCTCTCCCCCGCGGCCATGGCCGATCTCCTGCGCGAAGCCGGTTTCGAAGTCGTCGAACTGGCGGGCCGGCCGCGAGAGCGTCGACGCGCGGCTGTGGAACCGCACCGACGCGCTGCGGCCCGCCGCGCTTTCCGCGCCGGCCCACGCCCGCATTCCCGATCGGCCCGGAATCGCCGACGGCGGAAACTGAGCCATTCCGCGTCAATCCGGCAGCAGGGGCACTTCCAGGTCGTCCGGGCGGCCCAGCAGGACCGCCCGGGTGACCGCCGCCTTGCCGAACCGGTCGCGCACCGCGTCCAGCGCTGTGTCGAGCTGCGTCGCCCGCTGCCGCTCGAACGGCAGAGCCGGCTGGAACGGGTCTTCGTCGGCCAGGTTGGACAGCGCCGCGCCCAGCAACGTGATGCCACGGTCGGCGATCATCGGCAGCGCGGCCACGAGCAGCTCCCGCGTCGCGGCGAGCAGGACGCCCGTGCCCGCGGTCGGCTCGTTCAGCGTGTGCGAGCGCGTGACCCGGGTGAAGTCGGCGAAGCGGAGCCGGATCGTCACGGTCCGGCAGACGCGGCGGGCGGCGCGCAGCCGGCGGGCGATCCGGTCGATCAGCGCCACGAGCACCACGTCGAGCTCGGCCGGGGTCCGCCGGCCGCGCCCGAGGGCCCGCTGGGCGCCGATCGACCGGCGCCGCCGACCGAGCTCGACGCGGCGCGGATCCCGGTTGTGCGCCAGGGCGTGCAGGTGCCCGCCGGCCGCCCGCCCGAGCATGCTCACCAGGTCCACCGGCTCGGACGCGGCCAGCTGACCCACCGTCGTGATCCCCCGCGCGCGCAGCTTCTCGGCGGTGACCTTGCCGACGCCCCAGAGCGCGCCGACCGGCAGCGGGTGCAGGAACTCCAGCTCCGCGTCGTGCGGGACGATGAGCAGACCGTCCGGCTTCGCCACCCGGCTGGCGACCTTCGCGAGGAACTTCGTCCGCGCAACCCCTACCGTGATCGGCAGCCCGGCGCGCTCGGCGACGTCGGCGCGCAGCCGTTCGGCGATGTCACCAGGCCGTCCGCCGATCCTGGTCAACCCTCCGACGTCGAGGAACGCCTCATCGATCGAGAGGCCTTCCACCCAGGGCGTGGTGTCGTGGAAGACCTCGAAGACGACCTTGCTCGCGGCCGAATAGGCCGACATCCTCGGCGGCACGACGACCGCGTGCGGGCACAGCCGGCGAGCCTGCGCGCCGCCCATCGCCGTGCGCACGCCATAGGCCTTGGCCTCGTAACTCGCGGCCAGGACCACCCCGCCGCCGACGATCACGGGGCGCCCTTTCAGCGCCGGATCGTCGCGCTGCTCCACCGACGCGTAGAACGAATCGAGGTCGGCGTGCAGGATGGGCCCCTCGTCGGTCATAGAACATATGTTCGCATACCCGGGCGCCGAAGTCCGCTCATCCGTCCGCCGCGGAACCCCTGCCGCTGGTCGAAACTGAGCGTTTTCCCGGTTGTCCACCCAGTGTTGCCACGGTCACACTCAACGGATCGAACGACCCGACCACTGGGGGCGACATGTCCGAGAAGTGCCGATGCGGCGACCACCACGCGTGGGCCAGTCCGAACCCGCAGGATCAGCCCGCCGCGGCGCGGCAGCCACTGCTGGCTTCGACGCTGACCGGTGAAGACCGCGCCGAGGACGCCGGCCGGATCGACCCGACCGACCGCGTCACGTGCCGCACGCACCGCCGCTGGCTGCACGACTGCGTTTCGTCCCCGGTGCACACGAACCCGGCGATCGGCTACCGCTGGTGCCGCAGCTGCGACCACCAGGCGCTGGTCGCGGTGGACGAGCTGAGCGGCGACGTGACGATCCTCTGCGGACTCTGCGGCCACAGCCCGCGCAGCCGCGCGAACCTGGAACTCGTGGAGCTGTGCCGGCGCAGCCTCGTCTTGGCCCGGGCGGGACGGTTCCCGGAGAGCGCCGCCGCCTGACTGCCATGATGCGGGGGTGCCCGAACCCGGAACCACCGCGCTGGTGATCCTCTTGCCCGCCGCCGAACCCGTGCTGGCTGCCGCTCGGCGGGTCGACCCCGCTCTGGTCCGCCCCGGGTTGCCCGCGCACGTGACCGCGTTGTACCCCTTCTTGCCGGACTCCTCGCTGACCTCCTCGGTTCTTGCCGCGGTTCGGTCGCTCGCCTCCGGGGTTTCGCCGATCGAGGTGCGGCTTGACGAGTTCCTTGCCGCGCCTGGTTTTGCGGCGCTTCCGGCTCCTTCGCTTCAGCCGGTCACCGATGCGGTGTGCTCGCGCTGGCCTGGGGTGCTGCCCTATGGGGGACGGTTCGGGCCTCGCCCGTCGGCGCACGTGACCGTCGCGATGGGCGGTGACGAGGAGATTCTTTCTCGGGTGGCCGATGAAGTGCGGCCACTCTTGCCGCTCACCGCTTGTGCGACGGCGTTGCAGTTAGTGGCACTCACCGAACGCGGGTGGGAGCCGCGAATCGAAGCGCCTTTCGACGGGTGAACCGGCTACCCGGGCCACTTGTGTAGTGGTTGCCTTTGGGTAGCGAGTGCGGATGTGAAGCGACTACACTTTCGCAGTTACTTCATCTTTATCATGGATGCACCTTCGTAGTCGCCCCCGCCGCGAAGTGACTACATTTCTGTAGTCAGTACGCCTTTGAACCCGATGCGTTACCGGATTCAGTACACCTGAGCAGGCAGAGGCAGGTGCGGCGAGTGCGGCGAGTGCGGCCGCGGCAAGTGCGATAAGGCGACGAGCCGTGACCAAGCGGCGGGTGCGCCACGAAGTCACCGCACCGGCCTGGCGACTTCGCCCACCGCCTCACGGTCCACCTTCCGGTAAGCACGCGCGATCGCCCGCAGCCGCGTCACGTCCGCGGCGAACGGCTCCGCCTGCGCGACCGGCGGCGGTTCCTCCTCCCCCGGCTCGTCCGGCAAGTCCCGCACCAGCCGAGCCGCCGCCGGGGCCGGCAGCTCCGGCGTCGCCCCCGCCAAGATCAACCCGTCGTTCGTCTCGCTCATCGCCGTCAGCAACCGCTCGCGGCGGGACGCCCCACCCGGGTCGATGCGGACGATCTCCGGGAACCGCCGAGTCAAGTGCGCGCGCAAGGGCCGCAGCAGGCGGAGCGTCTTCGCGTCGCGGCGCCCGGCCGCCAGCCCCGGGACCGACGGGATCGTCAGCCCCACCACGATCAGCAGCACCGAAACCGCCGGGAAACCGACGTCGAGCGTGCACGGCAGCGTCGAGAACGGCCCGCGGCACAACGCCTTCACCGGGTGGTCGTCCTGCAGCGCCCGGATCGTCGCGACGATCTTCCCGCCGAGGTACGCGACCGCGAACGCCGACGCCAGCAGCAGCAACGTCAGCCCGGCGCGCAGCGCACCACCGCTCACGCGGATCGTCACGGCCGCCACCACGCCGATGTCGAGCACCGCGAACCCGAGGTAGACCGTGTACACGAAGACGTAGATCACCAGCGTCGGGTGCGTGCGGTACAGCTCGTCGAACACGCCGACGCCGCGCGGCAACCCCGCCGTGCTGAAAAACATCACGGTCAGCAGCGTCAGCGCCACGCCCAGCGCGACGAGCCGGGTGCGCCGGCCGCGGTCGCGGGTGCCGCTGATCTCCGCGACCGTCAGGCCGATCCCGTAGGCCGCGACCATCGTCGCGAGGTTCGACAACAGCCGTCCGAGGCTCGGGTAGATCTCGCTCTCGAAGAGCTGCGCGCGGTTGGAGAGGAAGCAGAACGCCGCCCCGAGCGCGATGAGCGAGACGGCCAGCCCGGCGCCCGCGCCGGTGCGCCGGGCGCGGACCGCCCGCCAGATCCCGATGGCCAACGCGAAGAGCCCGACTCCGACGAACAGAATGTCGATCACGAGACGCGACTATCCCAGGAGTGCCGCCAGCCGCCTAGCTTGATCCGCCGCCCGGCCGGACGCGCCCGGCTGAACGGCGGGTGGTTCGCTCGTCGCCGCGCTCATCAGCAGCACGGCGATCAGTTCGGCCTCGTACTCGTCGGTGCCGGTCGTCACGCGGGTCAGCAGGTGGGAAAGCGCCTGGGGCGCCAGGTCCGGCGCGAGCTGCGCGGCTTCGGACTCCGACATCTGGCACGTCCCGGTGTGCGCGCACAGCACGTGGGCGAGCTCGTGGGCGATGATGTGGTCCTGGTGCAGCGCCGACGTGTGCTCGACGTAGGCGATCAGGTCGTAGTCCGGGCGGGCCTGCCACGCGCCGGACGGCCGTCCCGGCCGGTACTCGACCGGCACGAGGTCGATCTCGCGCCCGCGCCAGGCCTCGAGGCGGTCGACCCAGACGTTCATCGACCACGGCCGGGGCACCGGGACCGCGGCGAGCACGGTCCGCACCCGCGCACGGGCACCCGCTCGAAGGTCCCTCAAGCCGTCGATGGGTCCTCCCCGGTCGCCGTGCGCCAGCCGGGTGCACCGGGGCGCGATCACGGACGAGGTCATCGTAGCCGACCTCCCGGGGTCACTCCGGCTTCCGGCGCCGGCCGTCGCGACGACGGGTTTCGTCGTAGCCGGCCAGCTGGTCGAGCAGCGCCGTCACGGTTTCGCGGTCGCGCGGCGAGAGCTGCATCGCACGTTGCGCCAGGTTCCGCGCCTCGGTGTCGCGCCACGCGACGACGTCCTCGACCTGGCGGTCGACCTGCCCGGCGACCTCGTCGTCGAAGAAGTACGTCACCGGCACGCCGAAGAACTGGGCCAGGGCCTGGATGTGCGAGCGCTTGGGATCCTTGCGCGCGCCGACGGCGAGCTGCTGGACGTGGGTCGCCGACATCGTCACCCCGGTCTGCTCGGCGACGCCGTGCGCGATCTCCCGGTAGGAGTACGGCTTGCGGTCCGGCGGGTGCACGGTCGCGATCAAGTGCGCCAGTCGTTCGGCGAAACTGCGCTCGTCACTCACCACACACCACCTTCAGTCAGGGAAACGTGACAACCGTCAGCGTAGCTGTACCGAAAACTTGACACATCCTGTCCCGGAAAGACTACGATACTCCCGTTCGGTGTTTCGAAAACAGGACACCGGAGCCCGGGGTGGCGCAGCGGCCGCGGGGCGAAGTCACGTGGCCGCTGGGGGTGGCCACGCGCCCGGCCCCCGTTCCCGCCGCGCCGCCCCACCTCAGCGCACGCCCAAGGCCGCGGCCAGCTTCGTGAAGTCGTCGCGCAGGCCCGGCACCGCGTCGTCGGTGACGCAGCCGGCGGAGAACTCGACCGAGGTCCAGCCACGGGCGCGAGAAAGCGGTACCACGCGCGCGGGGGTGTCCGCCATGGTGGGAGCGTAGGGGCGGATTGGTGGGCGCGGTGCGGCAAAAGTACCGTCCCGGCAAGGGATTCGGACGGCTGCGCGCTCGGCGCGAGGCAGGTTGGTGCAAGCGAGAGGGCGTCGCGCGTGATTGGTGGGCAGCTCGCGTGACTGAGCGGGCAGCTCGCGTGATCAGGCGGGCATCTCGCGCGGTGGTCGGCGCCACCGGACCTTCAGCCCGGTGGCGCCGACCGCGCGAGTCACCTCTTCCGCTTCATCTCCGGCTGGGCCTCACCGGCGGTAGACGCCGAACTCGTACAGCGAGTAGCCGTATGCGGTGCCGCGCTGGGTCGCGGACATCCGGACGTACCGCGCCGTGGCCGAGATCGCCAGGTCGTCGGCGCCGCCGTCGCCCGAGGTCGTCGCGTACACCGACCGCCAGTTCGCCGCGTCATCGCTGACCTGGATTTCGTACGCCTTCCCGAAGGCCGACTCCCAGACCAGCTGGACGTGGTCGAACGCCTGCCGGCTGCCCAGGTCGACCTGCAGCCACTGCGGGTCGGCCCACGCGCTCGCCCAGCGCGTCGCGGTGTTGCCGTCCGTCGCGGCCTGCGGCGGGTAGGGCGCGCCCGGCCCGTCGGCCTGGTACGTCGACGCCGTGGTCACCGCGCCGCGGGCCAGGTTCGTGCCCGGCACCGGCGGGGCGACCACGCGCAGCGAACGCGTCTCGATGCCGACGTTGCCGTGACCGTCCCGGGCGTAGAGGTAGATCTTCCAGACGCCCAGCTGCTGCGGCGCGGTGACGGTGAACGTCCCGCTCCCGGTGAACTGCGCCGGGATCAGCCCGGCCGCGTTGTTGATGTACTTGCTGTTGTAACCCATGGTGTAGGCGATCGGGTCACCGTCCGGATCGGACACCCCGGCGGTCAGCGTGAACGTGCCGCCGGCCGGGACGTCGGTGCTGCGGCTGAGGTTCATCGACGAGATCACCGGCGGTGTGTTGCCGCCCGTCTGTCCACTGTAGATCCGGCGGACGGCGTACCAGGACAGCCGCTTCTCGTTGCCCGTGGTGATGTTGAACCAGACGCCGCCGAAGTCGCCCTCGGTGCCGTAGTGGAAGAGCGTCGCGCCGAGCGCCACGCCGGGGTGGGCCAGCACGCAGTTCCAGGCGTTGACGTACCCGTCGCGCTTCTGCTGGTCGGTCGGCTCGGCCGGCACGCCGTTCGCGTCGTTCGGCACCTCCCACTCGCCGGCCGGCCCGGTTTCGGTGATGATGTACGGCTTCGTGTAGCCGCCCGCGAGCCAGTCCTGCTTGACCTGGCAGACCTGGGCGTAGGAGTTGACGGAGTAGAGGTCGAGGCTCGGTGCGTACGCCTTGTAGTACGGCCACGCGCCGGTCCAGGCGTCGGTCGAGGTGACCGGGTGGTTCGCGTCGATGGCGTGGATCGCCTGTGCGGCCTGGTCGACGAAGCGCGTGTAGGCGATCCGGTTCTGCTCCAGCTGCGTGCCGGAGTAGCAGTTCTGCATGCCGAGGATCGACTCGTTGCCGACGTTCCACATCAGCACGCCGGGGTTTGCCTTGTAGGCAGTAACCCACTTCTGGATCTCGGCGAGCATCGTGTTTTTGTATGCGGTATCCGTGGTGTAGTCGACGCACCCGCCACTGCCCGGACCGCCGCCCGGCTGCAGCCAGAATCCGCTGACGACCTTGATCCCGTTGGCCGCGGCGGCGTCGAGCAGGGGCTGGGTCGTGCCGTCGGTTCCCCAGGTGCGGACGGTGTTGACGCCGATCGCGTGCAGCTCGGGCATCCGCGTGGCCGCTTCGCCGACCGGCGGGCCCCAGGTCAGGCCCTTGACTGTCCACGGTATCCCGTCGACCGTCAGCTGCCAGTTCCCTTGGCTACCGGTCACCCGCGTGACGCCGGGGCCGCCCGGCGTCGACGTGCCCGGCGTGCCGCTGACCTGGAACTCCCAAAGCGAGTACCCGTAGCCGCCGACGCGGTGAGTGCCGTAGAAGCGCACGTAACGACCATGACCGGTGACGGCGAGATTCTGGATACCGCCGACCGCAGTCGTCGTACTGTATACAGTCTGCCAAGACGCGGCATTGTCCGAAACCTGGATTTCGTATGCAGTCGCGTAGGCGGCTTCCCAGTTCAGGGTGACCTGGCTGATGTCCGCGGGCGCGCCGAGGTCGACCTGCAACCACTGCGGGTCGCTCCAGGCGCTCGCCCAGCGCGTGCCGGCGTCGCCGTCGACAGCCGCCGACGCCGGGGTTCCCGCGCCTTCGCTGCTCGACGCCGTCGCGGGTCTGCCTTGGGAAAGCAGCGTGGCGGCGTGCGCCGGGGACGGGCCGGCGAGCAGCCCCAGCACCAGCAGGGCCACCAGCGCCGGAACGGCACGGAGGAGCGACGGTCGGTCCACGATGACTCCCGTACGACAGGGGACGGAGATTGGAGAGCGCTCTCCAGCGCGTCCGATGGTTCGTCACCTCGCCCCGCGTTGTCAAGATTCGGCCGAGAATCGGACAATGCCTGTCCGACGGCTGATCCGGGTGCTCCTTGACACAGCGCGGGCTCGCTGCGCATGCTGTGGGAGAGCGCTCTCCCATCCTTGGCACCTCACCGTGGAGGACCCTTGGCAACGAAAGCCGCGCTCCTCGCCTGCACCGCCGCCACCGTGCTGGCAGGCGCCCTGATGACCGCGGCCACCTGGTCGCCCGCCGGAGCCGACGACCTGGTGACCCACCACGAGTTCCAGGTCAACTGCTCCCCCAGCCACCACCAGCCGGACGACCCGATCGTCTTCCCCGGGCTGCCCGGCGCCTCGCACGACCACACGTTCCTCGGCAACAAGACCACCAACGCGACCACCACGCTGCAGTCGCTGCAGAACGCGGGCGTCGGCAACACGACGTGCCTGGCGCCGGACGACCTGTCCGCGTACTGGTTCCCGACGGTGTACAACGGGAACCAGGTGGTGCTGCCGAACTTCGCGCAGGTCGTGTACTACAAGTCCGGCATCCTCGACTACACGAAGGTCGTGCCGTTCCCGCCCGGCCTGCGCTACGTCGCCGGGAGCGTCACGGCGACGCAGGACGAGTTCCAGCACGCTCCCGGCGCTATCGAAGGCTGGGAGTGCGGGGACAGCTTCCACAACTGGGATGTCCCGGTGCACTGCACCGAGGGCAGCCAGCTCAACATCCGTTACCAGGCACCGAGCTGCTGGGACGGCGTCCACCTGGATTCGGCCGACCACAAGAGCCACCTGGCGTACCCGGACCGGGCGACACTGACGTGCCCGGGCGACCACCCGGTGGCGGTGCCGATGCTGGAGTTCAAGATGGCGTTCCCGGTGAGCGGCGACATGTCCGGCGTGCACCTGGCCAGCGGACGCGGCTACTCGTGGCACTACGACTTCTTCAACGCGTGGGACCCGCCGACCCTCGCCGCGCTGGTCACGCACTGCATCAACGGCGGGCTCCAATGCGACCCGCGCGGATTCGACCTGTACAAGCCGGACCGGGGCACCGTGCTCGGGCCGAACTACCGGCTGCCCGGCCGTCCGTGAGACGGCTGATCCTGGTGGGGGCGGCGGTGGTGGCGACGATGGGCGGGTGCGCCACCACCGGCCCCGCCCCCACCGCCGGCCCCGCGACGCCGTCCTCTCCCTTCAACGCGACGGACGTGGCGTGGCTGCAGCTGGTGGTGCCGATGACGGAGAACGCGCTGTCGGCGGCCCGGCTGGCGCCGCAGCGCACGGCCAGCCCGGCGGTGCGCACGGCCGCGGAATCGGTCGCGGCGCCGGCGGAGCGGTTGCTGACGCGCTTGAAGTCGGCCCGCGACCGGGCCGGGCTGCCGGCGGCGGACGTCCACAGTGGACACCGGATGCCAGGGATGGTCACCGCGGCGGACCTGGTGACGTTGCGCACCGGAAGCGGCGCGGAGTTCGACCAAAGGCTGGTCGCCCTGCTGCGGGCCCACGCGGCGCAGCTGGTCGTCCTGGCGAAGGGCGAGCAGGCTTCGGGCGCCGACGCGGAGACGAAGCGGCTGGCCGGCGAGGTCGGCGCGGACGGCTCGAGACAGGAGCGGGTGCTGGAGAAAACGGCCTGACCCGATCGACAGCGACACAACATCCGTGAATGCCCCAGGGAGGGAAGTCCCTGGGTCATTCACGGACTTGCGTTCAGCGCATCCCCCACCGCACGAGCACTTCGCGGACCCCACGAGCAGCGGCCCGAACCGCGCGTCGACGTGACGACGGATCGGGCCGTGGAGGCCACTCATCCCACAGGGTGGCCGAGCCGGCGCCGGGGCGGGGCCCCCCCCCCCCCGGGGGGGCGGCGCGGCCCCGGCCCCCCCCACCACCCCACGTGGTGGCCTCGACGGCCATACCGGCTCCGCCCGCCGGTAGTCTCAGTACGTCACGGTCACCGGCCCTCGCCCGCCGTGGGCCGTCACCGTCAGTGTTTGTGTTGCCGCGTCCCACTTCCAGGTCCGCGACGGCGCCCAGCCCTCGCCGACGCGCACCCGCGAAGGTGCCGACGGCACGCCGAGGAACTTGACCGTCCACTCCCGCGAAGCGACCTGGCCCCGGAACCCGCCCTGCGACGGCGCGACCGTCACCGTGTGGGCACCGTGCCGCTCGGTGTAGGAAATCCGGGTCGTCGCGCTGTGCTTGGCCGAGGTGCCGTCGTCCTCGTACAGCGAGAACGAACCCGACGCGCCCGGCGCCACGGTCACCGTCACCTTGTCCAAGGGGCTCTGGACGTCGTTGGGGACGTCCGCCGTCCGCGTCACCGCGATGCCGCCCGCCCGGACGAACACCGGCATCGTCCCGAGGTCCGACGTCACCTGCTGCGTCGTGCCGCCGGCGTACGCCTTGCCCGTGAAGTAGTCCGTCCACTGCCCCGGCGGGAACCAGACCGACGTCGTCGCCGAGGTTCCCGGCGAGGTCACCGGCGCCACCAGCATGTCCGGCCCGTAGAAGTACTCGCTCGACGCCGCCGCGTACGCCGCCGGCTCGTCCGGGTACTCCACATAAGTCGGCCGCACGACCGGCACGCCCGTCGCCGCCGCCTGCTGCGCCAGCGTGTAGGTGTAGGGCACCAGGTTCTCGCGCAGGTTGAGGAACTTCGTCGCCGACGCCTTCGCCGCGTCGCCGTACTGCCACGGCAGCCGGTCGCTGTGGTTGCTGTGCAGCCGGTCGATCGGCTGGAACGCGCCGAGCTGGACCCATCGCGCGTACAGGTCGTCGGGCAGCTTGACCGTCCGGTGCTGCTGCCCGCCCGAGGTGTAGGTCTCGCTGCCGGGCAGGCCGGTCGTGTCGTTGTGCCCGCCGATGTCGTGGCTGATCGGCGACAGGCCGGTGGCGGCCGACTCCGCCGGCGTGATCCCGACCTCCATCCGCAGCGTGCCCCACGTCGACGACGTGTCGCCGGTGAAGTGGACGGTGCTGCGCTTGTCGGCCCACGGTCCCGTCGGCAGCCCGACCGGGCCGCCGTACCCGCCGGCCTGCAGCGAGCCGTACGCCCGTGACGTCACGAAGCCCCGCTCGACCGCCGGAGCGGCCAGGTCGGCGTACTTCTGGTTGATCCACGAGTCCGGCGTGACGCCCGGCAGGCTCGACTTCGCCGAGTCACAGCACCAGTCGAGCCACCAGAAGTCGTTGCCCTGCTTCATCATGTCGCCGTGCAGGTCGAGGTACGCCTTGAGCTGGTCGGGGTCGCCCCAGTCGAAGACGTAGCAGTCGGTCCCGCACCCGGACTTCGCCAGCTTGCCCTTCGCCGTCGTCTGCGCGCGGGCGAACTGCGGGTCCGAACCCATGATGCTCGGGTGGATGTTCAGGGTGTTGTGCAGGCCCTGCGACTGCGACCAGGCGAAGAAGCCCGCCGGGTCCGGGAACTTGTTCTTGTCGAACTGCCAGCCGTTCCACGTGTCCGGCGCCTTGAAGTCGGTGTCGGTCACCAGGACGTCCAGCGGCACGCCCTCGCTGCGGAACTTCGGCAGGATGTTGTCGCGGTAGTCGGCCGCGGTGCGGTCGAAGTACTCCGAGTACCAGACGCCGTACACCCACCGCGGGAGCAGCTCCGACGGCCCGGTCAGGGTCGCCAGGTCCCGCAGGCCCGCCTTGTAGTCGTGGCCGAAGGTGAAGATGTAGCCGTCCTGGTAGGGGTTCCCGCCGTGCGACGGCCGCTGCGTGACCTTGCCGGCGGAGGTGTCGTACAGGGCCGACGGTGTGTCGTCGAGCAGGTACCAGCCGTCGGAGTGCAGGAGGCCTTCGGTGAGCGACGGCGTGCCGTTGTCGCCGTTGACCCCGTCGAGACCACGCCGGTAGCCACCGAGCGTGAGGTGCGGCGCCGGGATCGCGGCCCCGGTGCGGGTGACCGCGACCGTGTCGAGGTTGACGTGGCAGCTCGCGTCGTCCGGGCAGCCGAGGACGACGTCGTTCGTGCCGGCCTTGAGGTCGACCGGGACCGACGCGGTCCCCCAGCTGTTCCAGTCCGCGGTGGCGGGCAGCGAAAGCGTCCGGGTCACGCCGGACGCCGCGACCGTCGCGGTCCGGGTCGCGTGCACGCCGTCGCCGCCGGTGCCGTTGGCGTAGCGGACGTCCAGCTGGTACGTGCCGGCGGCGGGGACCGCCACGACCCGGTGGGTCAGCGACGAGCCGCGGTTGAGCTCGGCGACGAACCCTCGCCCGGCGTATCCGGGGTGGTCGGTCGCGAGGACGGCCGAGCCCGTGCGCAGGCCGGACTCGGCCTCGCAGCTGACGTCCAGGGCGCAGCCGGTGAACGCGCGGGCCGACGCGGGCGGGAAACCCGCTCCGGCGGACAGCACCGCGAGGGCGTCGACGTTGACGTTGCCGGAGTCGGTCGCGGTCCGCTCGAGGCGGAGGTTGTGCCGGCCGGCGCCGAGGGTGACCGGGACCGACGCGGTGGTCCAGCTGTTCCAGTCGGCCGTTGTGGGCAGGCTGAGCTTCTGCGGCGCACCGCCGTCGACGGACACGCTCAGCGTGCGCGTGACGTGCTGGCCGTCCCCGCCGACGCCGTTGGCGAACCGGGCGGTGACGTGGTAGGTCCCGGCCGTGGCGGCGAGGACGTCCGCCGTGGCCGAGGTGCCGGCACTTTCGAACCCGGCCAGGAAGCCCTCGCCGGTGTAGCCGGGGTGGTCGGTGGCGACACCCAGCCCGTCGGCCGTCAGGTCTTCGGCCTCGCACAGCGCGCCGACCGCGCAGGTCAGGTGACGCCACGGCGCCGCGGTCACCGGCGCGGCGCCCGCCGTGGTGCGGATCTGGAGGTTCCCGGAGTCGAACGGCCCGGAGTTCAGCTGGTAGGTCAGGGTCGTCGCGCTGGTGCGGATGGTCAGCACGCCGTTCGACGTCGTCGAGGTGTACTGCGTCGGCGTGAACGCCCCGCGGCCGACGGCGTTGAACGTGGCGGCATCGGTGAAGCGGCCGTCACCGGCGTACTCCGTGCGGATCAAGGTCGGGGAAAGCACCTGGAAGCGCGCATTGCCGGCGGTGACCGTTTGCCGCGTCGCCGGTCCGGCTTCAGCGGGGGCCGAGACGGTGACGACGGCCGCGACCACCGCCAGGGTGCTCACTAGATGGAGAGTTTTCACTGCTCTCGTCCGCACGGCGGAACTCCGTTCCGGTCAGAGGGACCCAGCCAGTTTTACAACGTTGGAAAAGGCGTTTCCGATCTGAGCACAGCCACCAGGTGGATGTCCAGACCACCGGACGGAACTGTCCGGACAAGGCAGAGCTCGTTGCCCGACCGGCCACGCGCGTGGAGTACCGGCCGCTCAGGCCGAGTCGCGGACCACCAGTTCGGGGTCGAAGATCACCGACTCCGCGCGTCCGGCCGGGTCGGCCATCCGGTCCAGGACCATCCGGGCCATCGCCGCGCCCATCTCCTCCACCGGCTGGCGGACCGTCGTGAGGCGAGGGCGGCAGCTCAGGGCCACCCGGCTGTCGTCGAAGCCGATCACGGCCACGTCGTCGGGGACTCGCCGGCCCGCTTCGCGCAGCACGGTCAGAGCGCCGTACGCCATCAGGTCGTTGGCCACGAACAGCCCGTCCAGCGTGGATTCTTCGGCCAGGAGCCGCTCCATCGCGCGTTCACCGCCGTGCTCGGTGAAGTCGCCCTCGGCCACCGCCACGTACGCGTGGCCGTGGCGGGCCATCGCGTCGCGGAACCCGGCCAGCCGGTCCTGGCCCGCCGGGGTCCCCGCCGGGCCCGCGATCGTCGCGACCCGGTGGCACCCGCGCTCGACGAGCCGGTCCGCCGCGAGCCGGGCGCCGTCCTGGTGGGCGACGTCGACGTAGCTCACCGGCGCCGGCCGGCCGGGGCGCGCGAACAACGCCGTCGGGACGCCCGCGTCGGTCAGCATGCGCGGCAACGGGTCTTCCGCCGGGTGCAGCGAGATCAGCAGGACCCCGCTGACCTGCTCCTGCCGCAGCTTCGCCACGAGCTTCTCGCGCTCTTCGTCGCTGTCGACGAGCATCAGCAGCGGGTGCAGCCCCTGGGGGCGCAGGTGCGCGACGACGCCCTCGACCACCCGGCCGAAGAACGGGTCGCCGAACACCCCGCCGGTGAACGCCTCGACGTGGCGCTCCGGCTCCGACACGACCAGCGCCACCCCGCCGGTGCGGCGCGTGACCAGCGACCGGGCCGCGCGGTTCGGCACGTACCCGGTGGTGGCGATGGCGCGTTCGACGGTCTCCCGCAGCTTCGGGTCGACGTTGCGCACGCTGTTGACCACGCGGGACACCGTGGCCCGCGAGACGCCGGCGACCCGCGCGACGTCCTCCAGGGTCGGCGGCGCCGAGGGCGGGTGCGTCGTCACCCCCTCTTTGTAGCACGCTGTGAGAGCGCTCTCCCAGCCCTTGGCCCAGGACAGGCCGATGACAAATGTCATGGGCGGCCGCTGAAGGACGGCACTGCCGCCCGGACACCCCGCGCGACGAGCATTCCCCCATGCCCACCACGACTCGGACCGAACCCGCCGGCTTCCGGCCGGTACTGCTGCTGACCGGCGGCTACGCCGCGCTCAGCGTCCTCACCCTGATCGTGATCGTGCTCTTCCGCGACGACCACACGATGGTGACCGACGCGGTCTGGGTGCGCGCCACCCTCGTCGTCGCCAGTTCCCTGCTGACGTTCGCCTTCGCCCGCAGCGCGGCCCGCGGGTCGAAGAAGGGCCTGTTGAGGCTGCGGATCGTCGCCGCGGTGATGCTCGTGGCGATCGTCGTCATCGTCGCCCTGCCCGGGTTGTTCCCGATGTGGCTGCGGATCGAGCAGGCCGCGTGCGGACTGCTCCTGCTCGGCGTCACGCTGCTCGTCAACGGCCGGCGGCCGCGGGCCCGGTAGCGTGCCGGTGATGGACAGGACGGAACCGGCCGACGTGCAGCGCTGGGTGCGCGGCTGGCGGGTGATGGTGCTCGACGCGGGCATGCTCGTCTACCCGGCGGTGACCGTGCCCGGGGTGCTGCAGAACTCGGCCGGCCACGCCGCCACCGCCGGCTGCGCGATCGTCGCCGCCTTCGTCGGCTGCTACGTCCTCGCGGCGCGTGCCGCGGCGCAACGGGCGCCGCGCCGGTTCTGGCCACTCCTGGGGGTGTTGGCTGTCCTCTTCGCCGCCGCGCTCCCCTTCGCCCACGCCGAGGCGTTCTTCCTCGCCACGGTCGTCGTGTCCCTCGCCGTGCCGCGGCTGCCGCGCCACTCCGGCACGCTCGTGGTCGTCGTCGCGCTCGCCGCCCTGGTGGTGCCGTGGGTGGTGTGGGACACCGCGGGGTGGACGCAGGCGGTCGCGCTCGTCTTCACCGTGCTGGTCGTCTACGTGTTCGCCGAAGCCGTCCGGGCCAACGCCGCGCTCGTCGAAGCCCGGGCCGAGGTCGCCCGGCTGGCCTCCGAGGCCGAACGCACCCGGATCGCCCGGGACCTGCACGACCTGCTCGGTCACTCGCTGACCGCGATCACCGTGAAGAGCACCCTGGCCCGGCGGCTCGTGGACGCCGACACCACCCGCGCGGGCGAGGAGATGACCGAGGTCGAGACGCTCGCTCGCCAGGCGCTGACCGATGTGCGCGCGGCGGTGTCGGGCTACCGGGACGTCACGCTCACCGGCGAGCTCGCCCGCGGCCGCGAGCTGCTGCGCGCCTGCGGTGTCACCGCCGATCTGCCGACCGCGGCCGACGTCGTCGATCCGGCACGCCAGGAGCTGTTCGGGTGGGTGGTCCGGGAAGGGCTCACCAACGTGGCCCGGCACGCGCGCGCGACGCGGTGCGCGGTCACGGTGACCGAGTCCACTGTGGAGGTGGTCGATGACGGCGTGGGCGGCTCCCCCGAGGAGGGCTCCGGGCTGGCCGGGCTCCGCGAACGCGTCAAGGCCGCCGGCGGGCAGTTCCGCGCCGGGCCGGTCCGGCCGCGCGGCTGGCGGCTGCGGGTGACGCTGTGACCATCCGCCTGCTGCTCGCCGACGACCAGGTCCTGGTCCGCCAGGCGCTGTGCGCGCTGCTCGCGCTGGAGGACGACTTCGAGGTGGTCGCGGCGGTCGGTCGCGGCGACGAGGTCGTCGCGGCGGCCCGGGAACACCGGCCGGACGTCGCGCTGCTGGACATCGAGATGCCGGGCCTGGACGGGCTCGCGGCCGCGGCGGTGCTCGCCGCCCAGGTGCCGGACTGCCGCGTCGTCATGCTCACGACGTTCGGGCGCGCGGGCTACCTGCGCCGCGCGATGGACGCGGGCGCGGCCGGGTTCGTCGTGAAGGACGCCCCCGCCGACGTCCTGGCCGACGCGATCCGCCGCGTGCGGACCGGCGAACGGGTGGTGGATCCGGCGCTGGCGGTGGCGACGCTCGCCGCGGGCGAGTCGCCGCTGACCGCGCGGGAGCGGGACGTGCTCATCACCGCGCGGACCGGCGCCACGGTCGCCGAGATCGCGTCGCGGCTCTACCTGTCCGAAGGCACGGTCCGCAACTACGTCTCCGCGGCGATCACCAAGACCGGTGCGCGCAACCGCGTCGAGGCGGTGCGGATCGCGCACGAGCGCGGGTGGCTCTAGGCGTTCTCGTCGAACGGGATGCCGGCCGGCTTCGCCTTGCCGAGGTTGTAGGTGAACGAGCCGTCCTTGATGCCGAAGGTGGCGCTGCCGAAGTTCGCCTGGGTCAGCTTGTCCCGGATCCCGGCCGGGTAGCCGTCCCAGCCGACGAGCGTCGGGTACTGCCAGGTGCCCTGGTGGTTCTCCGGCGGGTCGTCGTTGGCGTTGGCGGCGCGGAAGCAGTGCGTCGAGCCGCCGTCCTTGTGGTAGACGACCTTCGCGTGCGTGCCTTCGAACCGCAGGCTCGCGCGGTCGTGGACGGCGAAGCCGCCGTGCTGCGACGTCGCGACGACAGCGCGGGCCGGAATTCCGGGGCTCGACGCTCACGGGCGCTGCGGGCAGGTCGCGAATGACTCATTCGGGACCTCCGGCGCCGCGAATGAGTCATTCGCGACGCTTGGGCGAGCCAGCCTCGCGCCGGCTCAGGGGGCCAGCCGGGCCTCGGCCGCGTCCCAGTCGCCCGCGCCCGAGGGCTCGTACCGGCGGACCTCCTGCGTCTCCCGCACCAATGCCCGCATCGCCGCCAGATCCGGGAGGTCCTCCCCCAGCGCCCGGGCCTGCACCAGCACGTTCCCCAGCGCCGCCGCCTCCACCGGGCCGGCCAGTACCGACACCCCACAAGCATCCGCCGTCAACTGGCACAACAAAGAGTTCCGCCCCCCGCCGCCGACGATGTGGACCACGTCGAACCCGCGGCCGGTCACCGAAGCCGCCGTGCGGAGCGTGCGGCGGTATGCCAACGCCAAGCTGTCCAGGATGCACCGGACCACCTCGGCCCGAGAAGACGGCGGCCGCTGGCCCGTCGCCGTGCACGCGGCCGAAAGGCGGGCCGGCATGTCGCCCGGGGGGAGGAACTCGGGTGCGTCGATGTCCACCACCGCCGCCAACCCGGGCGAGGAAGCCGCCGACGCGAGCAGGCCCGGCAGGTCCGCAGTCGACCACGTCCGCAGCGTCTCCGACAGCACCCACAGGCCCATCACGTTGCGCAGGAAGCGGATCGTGCCGTCCACTCCGCCTTCGTTCGTGAAGTTCGCGGCCAGCGCCGCGTCGCTCAGCTCGGGCGAGTCCAGTTCGAGCCCGGCCAGCGACCACGTGCCCGACGAGATGTACGCGAAGTTCGTCCCCGGCGTGGCCGGCACCGCGACCACCGCGGACGCCGTGTCGTGCGAGCCGACCGCCACCACGGGCAGCCCGGACAGCTCCGGCGAAGTGCCCACCACCGTGCCGGGATCGCGTAGCGGCGGCAGCAGCCGCGGCGGGATCCCGACCTGCGAAGCCAGCGAAGTGGCCCAAGTCCGCGCGCGCACGTCGTAGAGCTGGGTCGTCGACGCGTTCGTCCGCTCGGCGCCGATCGACCCCGTGAGCCAGTAGTTCAGCAGGTCCGGAATCAGCAGCATCGTCCGCGCCGCGTCGAGCCGGTCGCCCTCGGACACCAGCTGGTACAGCGTGTTGAACGGCAGCTGCTGCAACCCCGTGACGTCGTACAGCTCCCGGTCGGACACCTTGGCCGCGACAGCGGCGGGCACGCCGTCGGTGCGTCGGTCGCGGTAGCAGACGGGATTGCCGAGCAGCGCGCCACGCTCGTCGAGGAGCCCGTAGTCGACCGCCCACGCGTCGATGCCGACGCCGTCGAGCGCCCCGGCTTCCCGGATGCCGGCCAGGGTCTCGCGGTAGAGCCCCAGGACGTCCCAGTACAGCACCGGGCCCGCCTGCACCCCGCCGTTGGCGAACCTTCGTACTTCGGAAACCGCCAGCACCGACGGCCCGACGGTCCCGGCCATCACCCGCCCACTGGACGCCCCGAGGTCGACGGCCGCCACCCGCTTCACGGGTTCACCACGGTCAGCTCCAGCCCGAGCAGGTCCGCGACGGCCGTCAGCTCGGCGACGCGGTGGCCGGTGCCGAGCGCCCAGTGGTGCGCGATCCCGCTGGCCGACCACGCGTCGGTCCACTCCCCCGGGTCGCACCCGAAGTCGACGCGGGAGGTCGTGTTGCCGATCCGCAGCAGCGGCCCGGGCACGACCGTGCCTTCGGACGCGATGAGCGTGAACGTCCCGTCGCGGCGCTGTCCGAGCCCGCACAGCGTCACGGGCCCCTGCTTGACGTCGAACTCCACCGACACGCCCCAGCCGCGCTTGCCGTGGTAGACGCCGAGGCCGCGCAGCAGCGGCTTGCGTGCGCTGATGCCGAGGTGGGCCGGCCCGTCGTGGCCCATCTCGACGACGTCGTCGCGGAAGTTCAGCGCCTGCAGCTCGGTGAACGAGCCGCCCGCGCCGAGCCGGTCCATGACCAGCATGGCCAGCGACGTCCGCAGCTCGTACTCGCCGACGGCCGGGATGCCGCGGGCGGTGAGCAGCGACGCGCCGAGGATGAACCCGGCGCCGACACGTTCGTGCGTCTCGCCGTCGAGGCCCCGGTGGTAGTAGGCCAGCGAGTCCAAGGCGAAGTCGTCGACGAGCCGATCGAGAGCCACCGAAACCCGGGCGCCCCAAGCGAAGTCTTCGTCCACGACGGACTCGTCCACAGTGAACACTTCGCGAGCGAGGGCGCCGCGCGCCGCGGTTTCGTCGTCGGTGACCTTCTCGACCCGCACCCGCAGGTCGTCGACCTCCAGGACCTCGACGTGACCGCCGAGCTGACCGGACACCAGGGTCGGGTCGGTGGAGACGTCCATCATGCCCGGGTAGAGGTGCCCGAGCAGGCCGTGGCGCCCGTGCCGCAGCGCCGCCCGGACACCGGCCGCCTTGATCCACCGCTCGATCTTCGTCCACGCACGGGAGTCCTCGAGGTACCCGGACACCGAGCGGAACTCGACGCCGACGCGGCGGAACGTGTTCGCCATCTCCGGCAGCGGGCAGGCGCCGCAGTAGGCCAGCCACGCGCCGGTGTCGAAGGACTCGTGGTCCATCGCCTCGGTCGGCTGCAGGTTCAGCAGCAGCACCGGCGCGCCCGAGCGCTGCGCGACCGGCGCCAGCATGCTGGAGGTCAGGTACGTCGTGAGGAACCCGACGATCAGGTCGCACCCGGCCACCCTCAGCTTCTCCGCGGCGGCCGCACCTTCGACCGCGTCCGAGACGAACCCGGCGTCGACCACCTCGCAGTCCATTTCGGACAAGCGCGAAGCAACACGGCGGGCCGACGCCTCCAGCTGCGGCAGCAGCGACGGGAACTGCGGCCAGTACGCGCCGAGCCCGCCGGAGACGAGCCCGACCCGGGTCTTGCGCGGCGTGATGCGGTCGAGGGTCATCGGAACTCCTTAACGCAGGAACGCGGCGGCCACCCCGGCGTCCACCGGCACGTGCAGGCCGGTGGTGTGGGTGAGGTCGCCGCCGGTGAGGGCGAACACCGCGGCCGCGACGTGCTCGGGCAGCACCTCGCGCTTGAGGATGGTCCGCTGGGCGTAGAACTCGCCGAGCTTCGACTCTTCGACGCCGTAGACGGCGGCCCGCTGGGCGCCCCAGCCGCCGGCGAAGATGCCGGAGCCCTGGACGACGCCGTCCGGGTTGACGCCGTTGACGCGGATGCCGTGCCCGCCCAGTTCGGCGGCGAGCAGCCGGACCTGGTGCGCCTGGTCGGCCTTCGCCGCGCCGTACGCGACGTTGTTCGGACCGGCGAACACCGAGTTCTTCGACGAGATGTACACGACGTCGCCGCCGATGCCCTGGTCGATCATGGCCTTCGCGGCCGCCCGCGCGACCAGGAACGAGCCCTTGGCCATCACGTCGTGCTGGAGGTCCCAGTCGCGTTCGGTGGTTTCCAGCAGCGGCTTCGAGATGGACAGCCCGGCGTTGTTGACGACCAGGTCGATCCCGCCGAACGCCAGCGCGACCGCGTCCACGGCGGCCTGGACGGCGGCCGCGTCGGTGACGTCGGCGGTGACCGCGATGGCCTTGTCGGCGTTCCCGATCTCCGAGGCCGTCTCCGCGGCGGCCGAAGCGTTCAAGTCGGCGATGGCGACGCAGGCACCCTCGGCGGCGAGCCGCTGGGCGATCGCCTTGCCGATGCCGGACGCCGCCCCGGTCACCAGGGCGACCCGCCCGGCGAGGGGCTTGGGCTTCGGCATCCGCTGCAGCTTCGCCTCTTCGAGCGCCCAGTACTCGATCCGGAACTTCTCGCTCTCGGCGATCGGCGCGTAGGTCGAGACGGCTTCGGCGCCGCGCATCACGTTGATCGCGTTGACGTAGAACTCGCCCGCGACGCGTGCGGTCTGCTTGTCCTTGCCGAAGGAGAACATGCCGACGCCGGGAACGAGCACGATCGCCGGGTCGGCGCCGCGCATCGCCGGCGAGTCGGCGACGGCGTGCCGCTCGTAGTAGGCGCGGTACTCGTCGCGGTACTCGGCGTGCAGCTCCTTCAGCCGCGCGACGACGTCCTCCAAGGACGCCGAGCTGGGCAGGTCCACCACCAGCGGACGGACCTTGGTGCGCAGGAAGTGGTCCGGGCACGACGTGCCGAGGGCGGCCAGGGCCGCGAGCTTCTCGCGCGCCAAGAACTCCAGCACGACGTCGCTGTCGGTGTAGTGCCCGACCTGACGCTGGTCGGTCGAGGCGAGACCGCGGATCACCCGAGCCAGGGCCGCGGCGCGCGCGTGCCGCTCGGCGTCCGGGAGGGCTTCGAACCCGGGGACGACCGGGCCGAACGGCTCGGCGACCCCGCGCGAAGCCAGGAACGCCTCGGCGGTCCGGATGATGTCGAGCGAGTTCCGTTCGCACTCTTCGGAGGTCGCGCCCCACGCCGTGATGCCGTGGCCGCCGAGGATGACGCCGATGGCCTGCGGGTTGGCCGCCTTGACCGCGGCGATGTCCAGGCCCAGCTGGAACCCGGGCCGCCGCCAGTCCACCCACGCGACGCGGTCGCCGAAGCACTCCTTCGTCAGCGCGGCACCGTCGGCCGCCGTCGCCAGGGCGATGCCCGAATCCGGGTGCAGGTGGTCGACGTGCGGGGCCTCGACCAGGCCGTGCATCGCCGTGTCGATCGACGGCGCCGCGCCGCCGCGGCCGTGCAGGCAGTAGTCGAACGCCGCGACCATCTCGTCCTCGCGCTCGACGCCCGGGTAGACGTCGACGAGGGACCGCAGCCGGTCGAGCCGCAGCACGGCCAGGCCCGACTGCGTCAAGGTCCCGAGGTCGCCGCCGGAGCCCTTGACCCACAGCACCTCCGTCGGCGCGCCGGTCACCGGGTCGGTGACGGCGCCCTTGGCGGAGGTGTTGCCGCCGGCGTAGTTGGTGTTGCGCGGGTCGGCCCCGAGCGCGTTGCTGCGCGCGATGAGCTGCTCCGGCACGGTCATCGTCATGCTCCCCATCCGGCCTGCGTGCCGCCGGCGCGCTCGGCCACGATCTTCTCCTGGTACCCGCTGCGGTGGTAGGCCGCGACGGGGTCCGGGTCGAGCCCGGAGTCCTCGCGCAGCTCCGCCAGCAGCGGCCGGACGTCGGTGTTGTAGGCGTCCATGACCACGGCGTTCGCGCCGAGGACGTCCCCCGCCTGCTGGGCCACGCGCAGAGCGGGCCGGTCGACGAGCAGCGCCTTCGCGGTGGCCTCCTGGACGTTCATCACCGACCGGATGATCGCCGGGATCTTGGCCTCGATGTTGTGGCACTGGTCGAGCATGAACGCGATGCCGTAGGCCGGGTCGAGGGCGTCGCCGCGGACGATCTCGTACATGATCCGGAACAGCTGGAACGGGTCCGCCGCCCCGACCATGAGGTCGTCGTCGGCGTAGAAGCGCGAGTTGAAGTCGAACGCGCCGAGCTTCCCGGCCCGCAGCAGGAACGCGACGATGAACTCGATGTTCGTGCCGGGGGCGTGGTGGCCGGTGTCGATGCACACCGTCGCCCGCTCGCCCAGCTCGATGCAGTGCGCGTACGACGTGCCCCAGTCCGGGACGTCGGTGGCGTAGAAGGCCGGCTCGAAGAGCTTGTACTCCAGCAGCATCCGCTGGTCCGGGCCGAGCCGGTCGTAGGTTTCCTTCAACGCCGCGGCGAGTCGGTCCTGGCGGTCGCGGATGTCGTCCTGGCCCGGGTAGTTGATGCCGTCGGAGAACCACAGCTTGAGGTCGCGCGAACCCGTCGCGTCCATGATGGAGATGGCCTCGAGCAGGTGGTCGGTGGCCTTGCGGCGGATGCCGGCGTCGGGGTTGGTGACCGAGCCGAGCTTGTAGTCCTCGTCCTGGAACACGTTGGTGTTGATCGCGCCGATTTCGACGCCCGCGTCACGCGCGTACGCCGTCAGGGCGCCGTAGTCGTCGACGCGGTCCCACGGGATGTGCAGCGCCACGCTCGGCGCGACGCCGGTGAAGCGGTGCACGGTCGCCGCGTCGGCGATCTTCTCCTCGGGCGTCCGCGGGACGCCGGGTTGCGGGAACACCTTGAACCGGGTGCCCGAGTTCGCGTACGCCCACGACGGCGTTTCGATGCGCTGGGCCCGCAGGGCCTGTTTCACGGCCGTCAAGTCGCCCACGGCGATCACTGTCCTTCCGCGACGGTGGGGGGTTCGAGGTGGAAGACCTCTGCTACGAGCTGGAAGCCTTCGTCGGGCGGGCCGCCGTCGAGGCCGGTGAAGAACTCCGCCATCTCCGCCTGCCAGCGGGCGTTGACCTCGGTCTTCGCCATGGCGGCCTGCGCGGCTTCGAGGTCGTCGGCTTCGACGTAGCCGATCAGGAGGCCGTCGTCGCGCAGGAAGAGCGAGTAGTTGCGCCAGCCGGTGTCGAGCAGGGCCTGCCGCATCTCGGGCCACACCGCTTGGTGCCGCTGCGCGTACTCGGCCGTCCGGTCCGGCTTCACCTGCAGGCTGAAGCAATAACGAGGCACTGTCCGCCGTTCTGTGTGGAACCCGCGGCCGGCCCGGATGAGACGGCGATCCGGCCCGGCCGCGGAGACTCGTCAGAAGTTGAACTTGTCGATGTTGTTCGCGTCGAACGTCGTCGGCGGGCCGAGGACGATCTCACCGCTCGCGCCGATCTTGTAGTCGCCGAGCTTGCCCGCCTTGAACGACTCGCCCTCCTTGCCGGAGATCTGGCCGGAGCTGAGCGCGACGCCCGCGTAGGCGGCGAGGTAGCCGATGTCGGCCGGGTTCCACAGCGCGAACTGCTTGACCGTGCCGTCCTTGACGAAGGCGCGCATCTGGTTCGGCGTGCCGAGCCCGGTCACCGCGACCTTGCCCTTGTAGCTCGACGAGCTGACGTAGCGCGCGGCGGCCGCGATGCCCACGGTGGTCGGCGAAACGATCACCTTGAGGTTCGGGAACGACTGCAGCAGGCCCTGGGCCTCCTGGAACGACTTCTGGTCGTCGTCGTTGCCGTAGGCGACCTTGTCCAGCTTGATGTTCGCGTACTCCGGCTTGGCCAGCTCCTTCTTGAGCACCTCGATCCACGCGTTCTGGTTCGTCGCGTTCGGCGTCGCCGACAAGACCGCGATCTCCCCGGACCCACCGGACAGCTCCTTGGCCTGCTTGGCCAGCGCCTCGCCGATGCCCTGGGTGGTGGCCTGGTTGATGAAGACGTCGCGGCAGTCCTTCGCCGCGTCGGAGTCGAACGCGACGACCTTGATGCCGGCGCTGCGGGCCTGGTTGAGCGACGGGCACACGGCGTTCGGGTCGTTCGCGGCGATGCCGATCACGTCCTGCTGCTGCTGGATCAGCGTGTTGATGTAGCTGACCTGCGACGACGCGCTGGCGTCGTTCGGCCCGACGAGCTTGTACTCGCCCTTCAGCTCGCCGAGGGCCGCCTTGCCGCCGCTGACCTCGATGTCGCTGTAGGGGTTGTTGAGCTGCTTGGGCAGGAAGGCCATCTTGACGCCTTCCTTGGCCGCGGCGCTGGGGTTCGCCGTGGCCGTGGACTGCTGCGCGCCGGAGCCGCTGCTGTCGTCCTTGGTGGTGCCGCTGCAGGCGGCCAGCACGAGCACCAGCCCGGCCGACACTGCGCCGGTGAGTAACCGTCGGGACATCTTCGTCACCTTTCTGGGGATACCGCGCTGGGAGCTGTGGCCCGGTGCCGCCGGCGGAGCGCCGTACGGGCCGAGGACACGATGTTGGGCAGCAGGACCGACACGATGAGGAGCACGCCGGTCACGATGTTGAGCGCTTCGTTCGAGACGTCCTGCAGGCGCAGCGCGTTCTGCAGGGTCGCCAGCAGGACCACTCCGGCGAGCACGCCGGGGAGCGTGCCCTTGCCGCCGAAGATGGACACGCCGCCCAGCAGCACGGCGGCCACGACGGCCAGTTCGATGCCGAAGCCGTTGTCGGCGCGGGCGCTGGAGTAGCGCAGGGTCCACAGGATCCCGGCGAGCCCGGCGACCGCGCCGCTCACGACGTACAGCCAGAACTTGAGCCGCCCGGTCCGGATCCCGGCGAACCGGGCCGCCTGCTCCCCCGCGCCGGCCGCGAAGACCCCGCGGCCGATCGGGGTCGCGTGCAGCACGACGCCGAAGATCAGGGCCACCACGAGCAGCGGCACGAGCACGTTCGGGATCGGGCCGTCCCCGATCGTCCCGGTGACCCAGGTCGTGTAGTCACGCGGGAAGTCGGCCACCGCGCCGTCACCGAGCACGACGAACGCCAAGCCGCGGTACAGCGCGAGCGTGCCGATCGTGACGGCCAGGGACGGCAGCTTCAGCACGGTGACGAAGAAGCCGTTCAGCGCGCCGAGGACCGCGCCGAGCACGATGCAGAGCGGGATGATCGTCTCGATCGAGAGGCCCGCGTCCCACAGCGAGCCCATCACCGCGGACGTCAGCCCGAGCGTGCTCGCCACCGACAGGTCGATCTCGCCGGTCACGATGATGAACGTCATCGGCAGCGCGACCAGGGCGATCGGCAGCAGATCGAGCAGCAGGAAGGTGAAGTTGCGGCTGGTGCCGAAGTTGTCGACGGCCCCGGAAGCGATGATCAGGACGATGACCGTCACCAGGACGACGGCCGCGTCCCAGCTCAGCAGCCGGCCGAGCCGGTTCCCTTGGTCAGACATGGGAGTCCCTCTTCTTCAGTGCCTTGGCGACCCGCACGGCGACCAGCCGGTCGGCGCCGATGGCCAGCAGGATCAGCGCGCCGACGATCGCCTGCTGCCAGAACTGGTTGATGTCGAGCACGGCCAGGGCGCTGCCGATGACCGTCAGCAGCAGCGCGCCGAGGCCCGCGCCCCAGACCGAGCCGCTGCCCCCGAACACCGCGACCCCGCCGACGACGGCCGCGGCGACGACGTTCAGCTCGTAGCCGGTGCCGGCGGCCGCGTCCACGGTGCCGAACCGGGCGGCGAACAGGACGCCGGCGAGTCCGGCCAGCGCACCGCTGACCAGGAAGGCCGCGGTGGTGTTGCGGCCGACCCGGATGCCGGCGAGCTGCGCGGCCTGCGGGCTCGACCCCATCGCGTAGAGCTCACGCCCCGGCGGATAGCTGCGGAGCACGATCCCGGCGACGACCAAGACGAGCAACGCGATGAGCACCAGCCACGGCACCCCGAGCACGGACGCGGTGCCGAAGTCGAGGAAGGACGCGGGCAGCTTGTCGGCGTTGATCTGCTGGCCGCCCGCCCAGAAGAAGCTGACGCCGCGGAAGGCGTAGAGCGTGCCCAGCGTGACGACCAGCGCGGGCACCTGGCCGAATCGCACCAGCGCGCCGTTCACGAACCCGCAGACCGCGCCGACGCCGAGGCCGGCCAGCAGCGCGACGATCACCGGCAGCCCCGGGTTGTCGCGCATCAGCGAGCCGACGGCGAAGGCGGCGAGGCCGAGCACTGAGCCGACGGACAGGTCGATGTTGCGGGTGATCATCACGATCGCCTGCCCGACGGCGAGCACCGCCAGGATCGCGGTGCCCAGCAGGATGTCGCGGATGCTCTGGCCGGACAGGAACCGGGAGTTCTGCGTCGCGGTGAACGCGACGAGCACGATCAGGGCGAGGACGATGCCGGATTCGCGGGCCTTGAACACGTTCGCGGTCCACGACCGTCGCGAAGGGACGGTCGATTCCCCGGTCACGGGAGTCTCCTTGGTGACGGTCATGCGGCGGCTCCCTGGCCCATCGCGGCGAACATGACGGCGTCTTCGGTCGCGTCGGCGCGCGGCAGCTCGGCGACGAGCCTGCCCTCCCGCATCACGAGCACGCGGTCGGCCATGCCGAGCACTTCCGGCAGCTCCGAGGACACCATGACGATCGCGACGCCTTCGGCCGCGAGCGCCGACATCAGCCGGTGCACCTCGGCCTTCGTGCCGACGTCGATCCCGCGCGTCGGCTCGTCGACGATCAGCACCTTCGGTGCCATCGCGAGCCACTTGGCCAGCACGACCTTCTGCTGGTTGCCGCCCGAAAGCGTGCCGACGGGGTCGCCGAGGCGGCGGTACTTGGTGCGCAGGCGCTCGGTCCAGTGCCGGGCCTCCTGCCGCTCGCTCGCGCCGGTCAGGAAGCCGAGCTTCGAGAGCGCGCGGGACCGCGGCAGCGTCACGTTCCGCTCGATCGAGAGGTCCATGATCAGGCCCTGCTGACGCCGGTCTTCGGGGACCAGCGCCATCCCGGCGGCCATCGCGGCCCGCGACGAGTGCGCCTTGAGCTTCTTGCCGTTGATCTTCACGACCCCGGCGTCGCGCTCGTCGACGCCGAAGACCGCCTGGACGACCTCGGAGCGCCCGGACCCGACGAGCCCGGCGAACGCGACGATCTCCCCCGCGCGCACCGAGAACGAGATGTCGCGGAAGACGCCTTCCCGGGCCAGTCCTTCGACTTCGAGGACGACCGCGCCGGGTGCGACGTCCTGCTTGGGGAACAGCGCGTCCAGGTCCCGGCCGACCATGCGCTTCACCATGTCGTCGACCGTGACGTCTTCGAGGAGGTCCGTGGAGACGTGCTTGCCGTCGCGCATGATCGTCACGCGCTGGCAGAGCTCGGTGATCTCCTCGAAGCGGTGCGAGATGAACATGATCGCCGCGCCTTCCTGGCGCAGCGCCCGCGCGACGGTGAAGAGGCGCTCGACCTCGACGCGGCTCAGCGCCGCGGTCGGCTCGTCCATCACCAGCACGCGGGCGTCGGCGCTGAGCGCCTTGGCGATCTCCACGATCTGCTGGTCGGCGATCGACAGCCCGCGCGCCGGGCGGGCCGGGTCGATCCGGACGCCGAGGCGGGTGAAGAGCCGCTCGGCCTCGGCCCGGATCGCGGCCCGGTCGATGCGGCCGAGGCCCTTGCGCGGATGGCGGCCCATCACGATGTTCTCCGCGACCGACAGGTCGGGGAACAGCGTCGGTTCCTGGTAGATCACCGCGATGCCGGCGGCCTTCGCGTCGGCCGGCGAGCCGAACTCCACCGGCCGCCCGTCGAGCAGCAGCGTGCCGTCGTCGGGTTTGTGCACCCCGGCGAGCATCTTCACGATCGTGGACTTGCCGGCACCGTTTTCGCCGACGAGTGCGTGGGCCTCGCCGGGGTAGAGGCCGAAGCTCACCCCGGCGACCGCCGCGACGGCGCCGAACGACTTCGTCACGCCGCGCACCTCCAGCAGAGGCGGTCGGTCCGAGTCCTGCCGCGTCATCGCGACCTCCGGATTGAAAGGTTTCACAAATCTGGTGCGGTGACGCTACTATGCGAGCGAAGAACAAGTCAATGAATCCGCCGAACCGTGGCCGAACGTCTTCACGGCCGGACTGTTCGTGGTGATGTTACGTTTCAATGAGGGGGTTCCATGACGGTCCAGGAGTCCGGCGCCGAGCCGAGGTCGGCAGGCATGAAGGACGTCGCCGCGGCCGCCGGCGTCTCCCTCGGCACGGTGTCGAACGTGCTCAACCGGCCCGACCGGGTCAGCCCCGCCACGCGCGCCAAGGTCGAGGCCGCGATGGCCGAGCTCCGGTTCGTGCGCAACGAGTCCGCGCGGCAGCTGCGGGCCGGGCGCAGCCGCGTGCTGGCCTACGTGATGCTCGACGGCAGCAACCCGTTCTTCACCGACGTCGCGGCCGGCATGGAAGACGCCGCCGACGCCGCCGGTGAGGGCGACCTCTCGCTGTTCCTCTGCAACAGCGCCCACCAGCCGTCGCGCGAGGCGGCCTACCTCGGCCGCCTCGAACAGCAGCGGGTGCAGGGCATCCTCATCACGCCGGTCGACCCGGACGCCCCGCTGCTGCACGAGATCGCGCACCGCGGCACGCCGGTGGTGGTCGTCGACCGGACACCCGGCGGCACCGCGCACTGCTCGGTCGCGGTCGACGACGTCTACGGCGGCGAGATCGCCGTGCGGCACCTCATCGAGCAGGGCCACGACCGGATCGCGTTCATCGGCAACCACACCACGGTCGGGCAGGTCCGCGACCGGCGGCTGGGTGCGTTGCGGGCGCTTCGCGCGGCCGGACTCGAGCCCGATCACCTCGTCGACCTCACGACGACGGCCCTGACCGTGGCCGACGGCCGCGGCGCGGGCGAGCGGCTGGCGGGGCTGCCCGCGTCGATCCGCCCGACCGCGGCGTTCTGCGCCAACGACCTGGTCGCCCTCGGCCTGCTGCAGACGTGCGCGAACCTCCGCATGCGCGTCCCGGAAGACCTCGCGATCGTGGGCTACGACGACATCGAGTTCGCGGCGGCGGCCGCGGTCCCGCTGACGTCGGTCCGCCAGCCCCGGCGCCGCCTGGGCCGCACGGCGGTGGAGCTGCTGCTCGCGGAGTCCGAGCCGGGCCACGAGCACCGGCAGGTCGTCTTCACCCCCGAGCTGGTGGTCCGCGCTTCGACGCTGCACTGAGCCAACCCTTTGATCGTCTGTCACGTCCAAGAGGTGAGAAGCGATTACCGGGTGAGGCAGCGAGCGGAGGTCGTCGATGGCCGAGAGCGAAGCGCGGCTGTCGAGGCGCGGGTTCTTCGCCGCGAGCGGCGCCGCACTGCTCGGGGTGGCCGCCGTCGGCACCGTCGCGGGGTCGGCCGGGCTCGGCGAGCCGGACCCGGATGCCGTGCGGCTGGGCGATTTCTGGCTCTTCGGGCGGTACGAGGACGGCTGCGCAGACCTCGGTTTCGACGAGATCGACCTTTCGCCGGTGCAGCTCCCCCACTGCGTGACGCCGCTTTCGTGGACCGGCTGGCAGCCATCGTCCTGGCAGGACCGCTGGATCTACCGCAAGCACTTCACCGTGACCTCGACGATGACGACCGAGCGCCTCCGGGCCCGCTTCGACGGCGTCATGACGAACGCGGCGGTGTACCTCAACGGCGCCCTCGTCGCGACCCACGAAGGCGGCTACCTGCCGTTCGAGGTCGAGCTGCCGCAGGTGACGGCAGGCGACAACGTCCTCGCCGTGGTCGTCGACGGACGCTGGCAGCTCGACGTCCCGCCCAACCTGCCGAGCGCCGCCGGGCCGTCGGTGATCGACTTCTACCAGCCGGCCGGGATCTACCGGCAGGTGGCGATCGGCACCGTGCCGCGGACCCGGCTGGCCGACGTCTTCGCCCGCCCGGTCGACGTCCTCGGTCCCGACCGGTCGCTGCA
The DNA here is from genome assembly GCF_040682935.1 of Amycolatopsis sp. NPDC051061. NCBI lineage: Bacteria > Bacillati > Actinomycetota > Actinomycetes > Pseudonocardiales > Pseudonocardiaceae > Amycolatopsis > Amycolatopsis sp. NPDC051061. Next base: position 119,664 of record NZ_JBFBBZ010000019.1, on the reverse strand, counting down.
CCTGACGTGTGAGCTGGACACGACGGTCGCGATCGGCGGGCCGCTGCAGGTGACGGCGTCGGTGCGCCAGGCGGGCCGGGAGCTGGCCCGCGGCAGCACCGGCGTCGCGCCGATGCCGGTCGGGACCAGGACCATCGAATTCGACGTCCGCGGGCTGGGCGCGGTCCGGCTGTGGGACGTCGAGGATCCCGCGCTCTGCGACGTCGTGGTGAGCGTCCGGTCCGGGCCGCGGGTGCTCGACCAGCAGGTCGTGCGGGTCGGGTTCCGCGAAGCCGCGTTCACCCCGGACGGCTTCTTCCTCAACGGGCGGCGGCTCAAGCTGGTCGGCCTCAACCGGCACCAGTGGTACCCGTTCGCGGGCGGGGCGATGCCGGACCGCGTGCAGCGGCGTGACGCCGAGATCCTGCGGCGCGAGCTGAACTGCACCATGGTCCGCTGCTCGCACTACCCGCAGTCGAGCGCGTTCCTCGACGCGTGCGACGAGCTGGGCCTGCTGGTGTGGGAGGAGATCCCCGGCTGGGGCCGGGTCGGGGACGCCGCCTGGCAGCAGCAGAACTTCCGGGACGTCTCGGGGATGATCACCCGCGACCGCAACCACCCCAGCATCGTCGTGTGGGGCACCCGCGTGAACGAGGCGAACGGCACGACCGCGATGTACGGCCGGACCGGGCGGCTCGCGCGGAAGCTCGACCCGTCCCGGCCGACGAGCGGCGCGCTGGCCAGCTCCACGGGCGCGCGGTTCGCCGGCAGCGACGTCGAGGTCCTGGCTTACAACGACTACACCGCCCGCCGCGGCGCGCCCTTTCAGCTGCGCCCGCCGCGCGCGGGAGTCCCGTACCTGGTCACGGAGACGATCGGCACGCTCGCGGGCATCCGCGCCTACCGCCGGATCGATCCGCCGGCCACCCAGCAGCTGCAGGCCGAACTGCACGCGAAGGCCCACGACTTGGCCGCGGCCGACGACCGCTACTGCGGGCTGCTCGCGTGGTGCGCGTTCGACTACCCGTCGGGCTGGCAGCGTTCGCTGGGCGGGTCGAAGTTCGCCGGCGTCTCGGACTTCTTCCGGATCCCCAAGCCCGCGGCGGCGTTCTACGCGTCGCAGGGCGACCCGCGGGCGCGGGCGGTCGTCGAGCCCGGCTTCGCCTGGGACTTCACCGCATCGCCGACCGGACCGGGGCGGAACGCGACGATCTGGTCGAACTGCGACCGGCTCCTGCTGTTCCTCGACGACCGGCCCGTCGGTGAGGCGCGCAGCCGGCGGGCGGACTTCCCACATCTGCGGTACCCGGGGTTCGCCGTCGATCTCACGGTGCCGCGCGGGCGGCGTCCCCAGCTGCGCGTCGAGGGGTACGTGGGCGACCGGCTGGTGGTGTCCCGGCGGTTCAGCGGCGACCGGAGCCGCGACGTGCTGGGCTGCGTCCCGGACGACCCGCAGCTGCGCGCGGACGGCGGCGACGCGACCCGGGTGGTCGTGTCGGCTCTGGACCGCTTCGGGACGTTGCGCGCGGGAGCGACCGGGAAGGTGACGCTGGCGCTGACCGGCCCGGGCGAGCTGGTCGGCGACCCGGCGATGGACCTGGGCGCGACGGGCGGCGCGGCCGCGGTGTGGCTGCGGCCGTTCGCGGGTCCCCCGGGGACGCTGACGCTGACCGCCCGGCACGACACGCTGGGCACGGCGACCGCGACGGTGACGACGACCGCGAGCGGCTCGGAAGGCGGCTCGCGGTCATGACGTCAGCCGGTGAGCACCTCGGCCAGCACCGCGGCCTGGCTGATCGTCGGCGACGCGCTCGCCGTCAGCAGCGTCACCGGGCCACCCTCGGCCAGCTCCCGCAGCCGGTCCAGCATGGCCATCCGGTCGGGCTCCCGCAGCTCCGCGCGGTACCGCTCGGCGAACTCCGCGAACCGCTCGGGGTCGTGGCCGTACCAGGTGCGCAGTTCGTCGGACGGCGCCAGCCCGCGGTACCAGCCGTCCAGGACCACCGCGGTGCGGACGGTGCCGCGCGGCCAGAGCCGTTCCACGAGCACCCGGACGCCGTCGGCGGGCCCGGCCGGGTCGGCCAGGCGCGCCACCCGGACGACCGTCGGCTGCATGCGCGCATTCTGCGGCGCGCCCGCCCACCCCGCCACTCCGGAAAGCTCCCGCCGTGCGCAACCGCGTGACCCCGGCCGGCGACGTCGTCGACATCCCGCTGCGCGGCGCCTGGACCGGCAACCGCGGCGTCCTGCACCGCGATCACGAGATCGTCCGCTTCCACGGCGGCGACCTGTGGATCACCTGCGCCCTCGCCTTCCGGGAACGGTGGCGCGAGCAGTGGCTGCCGAACCGGTACACCCACCTGTACTTCCACGACGAAGCCGTCTCGTTCGCCGCCGGGCACCGGCCGTGCGGCGAGTGCCGCCGCCCCGCCTACACCGCTTACCGCGACGCGTGGCCCGGCACGCCGTCGGCCACCGCGATGAACCGGCGGCTGCACTCCGAACGCCTGGTCCGCGGAACGCACGAAAGGCGCCTGCACGAACTGAGCTGGGCCGATCTCCCGGACGGCGTCTTCGTCCTGCGCGGCCACCACCCCGCGCTGAAGGTCGACGGGCACCTCACCGAGTGGACGACCGCGGGCTACGGCCGGAAACAGCCGCTGCCCACGGCAGGGACCGTCCCGGTCCTGACCCCGCCGGCCACGATCGCCGTCCTGCGGGCCGGCTACCCCGTGCAGATCGACGACAGCGCCCGCTGAACGCGCGAAGGGCCACCACGGCGACCGGGGTGGAAAGTCGCCGGGGTGGCCCTACCCCCAGCTCGTGCCGCCTGAGGGAGCGGCAGCCCGCCGGTCTGCACCGGCGGGACGAGCCGTCGTGGACGTCGTCGGGGTGACGTCCGTCGACCGGGCCGGCATCATCGATCAAGCTTGCACCCCCTTGCAGTACGGTGGTCGCCCGGCCGGGTGAACGGAGGTGACGGGGTGGAGTTCCGCATCCTCGGCACCGTCGAGGCGACCGCGGACGGCGCCCCGGTCGACCTCGGTTCCCGCAAGCAGCGGCTCGTCCTCGCCGTCCTGCGGCCGCGGTTCGTCGGCCAGCTGATGCTCGCCCTGCACCGCGAAGGCCGCACCGACATCGCCCTCACCGCCTACCGCGACCTGCGGACCCGGCTCGCCGCCGCGCTCGGCCTGGACCCGGCGCCGGAGCTGTTTCTCACTCACGACCGGCAGGCTTGCGCGCCGCCATGTCGCGGCCGAGACTGCCGAGATGGATCAGCACCTCGTCGACCGCGCCCGGCAGCACTCGCTCGGTGATCTGCTCCGCCGGACCGCCTTGCGGCTGCCGGACAAGCTCGCCGTCGTCGACGGCGACGCCAAGCTCACCTTCGCCGGGTTCGAAGCCGCCGCCAACCGCTGTGCCCACGCCCTCGCCGCGCGGGGCCTGCGCAAGGGTGACCGGCTCGCGCTGCTGAGCCACAACTCCTGGCAGTACGGCGTCCTCGCCTTCGCCACCGCCAAGCTCGGGGTCCTCCTCGTGCCGGTCAACTTCATGCTCGGCGCCGACGAGATCGCCTACATCCTGCGGCACGCCGAAGTCACAGCGTTCATCGCCGAGGACGCCCTCGAACCGATCGCCGCCAAAGCCCTCGAACTGGCGGAGCTGAGCGACGTCGTCCGCGGCCGCATCCCGAAGAGCGGCGGCGGCGCTTGGGAGGACATCGGCACCTGGCTGTCCGAAGGGGACTCCGAAGCCCCGGACGTCCTCGTCGCCGACGACGATCCGCTGCGGATCATGTACACCTCCGGCACCGAGTCGCGCCCCAAGGGTGTCCTGCTGTCGAGCCGCTCGCTCATCGCGCAGTACGTCTCGTGCGTGATCGACGGTGGCATGGGTCCCGACGACGTCGAGGTCCATTCGCTGCCGCTCTACCACTGCGCCCAGCTGGACTGCTTCTTCTCCGTCGACGTCTACCTCGGCGCGACCAGCGTGATCCTGCCCGGCCCGGACCCCGCCGCGCTGCTCGCCGCCGTCGAGCGGGAGCGTGCGACGAAGCTGTTCGCGCCGCCGACGGTGTGGATCTCCTTGCTGCGCCACGAAAACTTCGACCGGACCGACCTGTCCAGCCTGCGAAAGGGGTACTACGGCGCTTCGGCGATGCCGGTCGAGGTGCTGCGCGAGCTGCGCCGCCGGCTGCCCGACGTCGAACTGTGGAACTTCTACGGCCAGACGGAGATGGCGCCGCTGGCCACGATCCTGCGTCCGCACGAACAGCTCGACCGCGCCGGCTCGGCGGGGCGGCCCTCCCTCAACGTCGAGACGCGCATCGTCGACGACGAGGACAACCCCGTGGCACCGGGAGAGGTCGGCGAAATCGTGCACCGCAGCCCGCACGCCACCCTCGGCTACTACCGCGACGAGGCCAAGACCGCCGAGGCGTTCCGCGCCGGCTGGTTCCACTCCGGCGACCTCGGCGTCGTCGACGCGGACGGCTACCTGTCCGTCGTGGACCGCAAGAAGGACATGATCAAGACCGGCGGCGAGAACGTCGCGAGCCGCGAAGTCGAGGAGGCGCTGTACCTGCTCGACGGCGTCGCCGAAGTGGCCGTGTTCGGGATCGGCCATCCACACTGGATCGAAGCGGTGACGGCCGTCATCGTGCCGCGCGAAGGCGTCACTCTCGACGCTGTGCAAGTGATCGACCACGCAAAGGCACACCTTGCCGGTTACAAATGTCCCAAGTACGTCGTGTTCGCGGACCGCCTTCCCAGGAATCCCAGCGGAAAGATCGTCAAGCGGGAATTGCGGGAACGACACAAAGGACTCGCGACCGAGGGCTGAACCACCGAAAACTCCTTGCGTGACACGGGAGGCCACGGATAACGTCGGGTCACCGCCGCCGCTTTCCGAGGAACGCGGGACATGCGTCCCACCAGGGCCGACCGGCCCGGAAACGAGATAGCCAAAAGCCATGGCGCGCGGCGTCCGTCGGGTCTAGTAATGAGGCCGTTCCTCGTTCCCGAACCCCGAAAGGATCTTCCCGTGTCCGTTTTCCTCGCCGTCCTGCTCGCCTTGGGCGCCGGGCTGTTCGTCGGCAGCCGCGTCCACAGCGCCCGCGAGGCCCGCTCCAACTACTCCGCCTACCGGGCCCGCACCGCCAAGGGGTTCGGAGAGATGATCCGGTCCGCGGTGTCCGCTCTGGTCGCGGTGGCCGGGGCCCTCGTGCTGCTCTTCATCCTGCTCAACGTGCTCCAGCAGGCCTGATCGCGGAACCCGACTCATGGCGGGTTGTTGCCGCCCCGGCGGCAGCGCACGCTTTCTCCTGGCCCCGACCGGCGGGGCCGGGAAAGGACTCCCCCCATGAGATCGAGGGTGCTTTCTGCTGCGCTCAGTGCCGCTGTCGGCCTGCTGGGCACAGTCGTCGTCGCCGCGCCGGCCGAGGCCGCCGCGGTCTGCGGTGATCAGGTCGTCGGCAACGGCGGATTCGAGAGCGGTACCGCCCCGTGGACGCAGACCAGTGGCGTGATCTCCGCCGCCACCACGGCGGAGCCCGCGCACGGCGGGACGATGGACGCCTGGCTGGACGGCTACGGCAGCACGCACACCGACACCCTGTCCCAGGCGCTGACGCTCCCGGCCGGCTGCGCTTCGGCGTCGCTGTCGTGGTGGGCGCACGTCGACACCAAGGAGACGACGACCGGCACCGCGTACGACAAGCTCGCGGTGCAGGCGGGTACCGACACCCTCGCGAACTACTCGAACCTCGACAAGAACACCGGGTACGTCCAGCGCACCGTCGACGTGTCGCGCTACCTGGGCCAGACCATCACGCTCAAGATCACCGGCACCGAGGACTCGAGCCTCGCCACCGACTTCCTCCTCGACGACTTCTCGCTGACCACGACGGGCACGAGCAACCCGCAGTCGCCGGTCGTGACGTCGCCGGGCGCGCAGTCGAGCGCCGCCGGCCAAGCCGTGTCGTTGCAGGTCCAGGCCACCGACCCGCAGAACGACACGCTGACCTACACCGCGACCGGCCTGCCCGCCGGGCTGGCGATCGGCGCGAGCACGGGCAAGATCACCGGCACGCCGGCCACCGCCGGGACGTCGTCGGTGACCGTCACGGCCAAGGACCCGGCCGGCAACAGCGGCAGCGCCACCTTCGCCTGGACGATCACGGCGGCGCCGGCGGACTCCACGCGCACCCCGATCAATCCCGCGTACACCGTGAATCTCACCTCGAACAGCTCCGGCACCACCTGGACCGGCCACCAGAGCGTCAGCTTCACCAACGGCTCGGCGACCGCGCTGCCCGAGGTCTACCTGCGGCTGTGGGACAACTACCACGGCAGCTGCCCCTCGACACCGATCACGGTCACGAACGTCACCGGCGGCACGGCGTCCGCGCTCAGCGTCAACTGCACCGCCATGAAGATCACGCTGCCGAGCCCGCTGGCCCAGGGCCAGTCGGCGACCATCGGGTTCGACCTGGGCATCGTCGTGCCGAGCGGCGCCGACCGGTTCGGCCACGACGGCGCGTACAACATGATCGGCAACGCGCTGCCGGTGCTCGCGGTCCGCGACGGCGCGGGCTGGCACCTCGATCCCTACACCAACAACGGCGAGGCGTTCTACAGCCTGATCAGCGACTTCGACGTCACCCTGGTGCACCCGACGTCGCTGCTGACGCCGGCCACCGGCTCGTCGACCGAGACGACCAGCGGCACCACGACCACCACGCACGCCACGGCGTCGAAGGTGCGTGACTTCGCGTGGGCTTCCGGGCCGTTCGCGAAGATCACCACGACGTCCGGCAAGGGCGTGCGGGTCAACGTCTACTCGGTCAGCGGGATCTCCACTACCAGCGCCAACCAGATGCTCAGCCTGGCCGCCGACTCCATCGACGTCCACTCGGGCCGCTTCGGCGACTACCCGTACGGCGAGGTGGACGTGGTGCTGGACAACAACTTCTGGTTCGGCGGCATGGAGTACCCGGGCTTCGTGATGGACCTCGTGTCGACCACGGCGCTCCCCCACGAGCTCGCGCACCAGTGGTTCTACGGGATCGTCGGCGACGACGAGTACAACTCCCCGTGGCTCGACGAGAGCTTCACCGACTACGCCACCGACCTCTACCGCGGGGTCACCGGCAGCGGCTGCGGCATCACCTGGCAGTCGAGCGCGGAGAAGCTGACCAACTCGATGGCCTACTGGGACGCGCACTCGTCGCGGTACTCGACGGTGGTCTACAACTACGGCAAGTGCACGCTGCACGACCTGCGACGGACGATCGGCGACACGGCGATGGCGAACCTGCTGAAGTCGTACGCGCAGTCGCACTGGTACGGCGTGTCCACGACGGCCGAGTTCAAGGCGGCGGCGCAGGCGGCGGCCGGGTCGACCGATCTGACGTCGTTCTGGGCCACGCATCGCGTTGAGGGATGACGCGGTGGGCTGACAATCGAGTTTCGTTCCCCGTCCGTGTCCTGCACTGTGGGGGCATGGACGGGGAACGGCTCTTCTGCGACACGGCGCTGGCCGCGCGGATCGAACGCGCCGAGGCGCGGTTCACGGAGGCATGCAGCGGTGCCGCGCGAGCCCGCCGTGGGGACACGGCCGCGTTCGCGCGGCCGCTCGCCGGCGGCGTCGCGAGCTTCGCCGAGGCGGATTCGCCGTTCACCAAGGTCATCGGGCTCGGTTTCGACGGCCTGCCGTCCGCCGTTTCGCTGGCAGAGGTCGAACAGGCTTTCGCCGAGCGGGGCGCGCCGGTGCAGGTCGAGCTGTGCCAGCTGGCCGAACCCTCGGTGGGCGCGTTCTTGACCGAGCGCGGCTATCGGCTGGAGTCGTTCGAGAACGTGCTCGGCCGGCGGCTCGGCGACACCGACCCGGGCGAGGGTGTCCGGCCCACCCACGACGACGAACTGGAGCCCTGGCTCGCCATGATCGCCGACGCGACCGCGGTCGCCGACACCGAGGGAGTGCCCTCCCACGAGGACTTCCCGCGGGAGACGCTCATCCACGCGTTGCGGGACATGGCCGGGGTCCGGCGGTACGTCGCGGTGCGCCGCGGCGAGTTCGCGGGCGGCGCGAGCTTCCGCGTCACCGACGGGATCGCGCAGTTCACCGGTGCGGCCACCGCACCCGCGCACCGCCGCCGCGGGGTGCAGACGGCGCTGCTGCGGGCCCGGCTCGCCGCGGCCACGGCGGCCGGGTGCGACCTCGCCGTCGTCACGACACAGCCGGGATCGAAGTCGCAGCAGAACGTCCAGCGGCAGGGGTTCGACCTGCTCTACGCGCGGGCGATCCTGGTGAAGGGGACCTCGGCGACCAGCTCGTCCGGGGCCGAGAGCCGCCAGGCCTCGTAGATCAGCTCGGCGACCTCGTCGCGCTCGACGCCGTCGAGGTACACCACGACCCAGCCGAAGCCGCCCGCGGTGAACTGCGCTTCGAAGACGTCGGGGCGTTCGGAGACGAGGGCCAGCTGCTCGGAGATCGTCTGCTTCAGGCCGAGGGTCCGCGTCCGCGGCCAGTAGTACCCGAACCGCTTGCCGCGCACGCTGAACGACGAGTAGTCGCGTGCTTCGGACCGGTCGACGTCCGCCAGCGCGCCGAGCACCCGTTCGAAGTCCTGCACCGGCCCACCGTAGCGCGCCGGTACCGTGCGGGTCATGACCGAGTCCATGGCCCGCCTCACCGGGCACGCCGTCACCGAGTGGCGCCCGATGGCCGGAGATCTTCGCGAAGCCGTCCTCGACGACGGCCGCGTGGTCGTGGTCAAGCGCGGGCACGGGCCCGGCGCGACCGCGGCCGAGGCGGCGGGCCTGCGCTGGCTGGCCGCGGCGGAGGCGGTCCCGGTGCCGTCCGTGGCCGGCCACGACGAAGATTGGCTGGTCGTCGACCGCGTCCTGTCGGGGCGGTCGTCGGCCGCGGCGGCCGAGCGGCTCGGGCGCGGGCTGGCGCGTCTGCACGCGGCCGGAGCGCCGGCGTTCGGCGCGGCTCCCCCGGGCGGGCCCGCCGACGCGTGGATCGGCCTGGCGCCGATGGGATGCGTCCCCGCGGAGGACTGGGCGTCCTGGTACGCGTCGGACCGCGTGCTGCCCTACGTCCGGCGGGCGGTCGACGCGGGGACGTTCGACGCGGCCGACGCGGCGCTGTTCGAGCGCGCGTGCGACCGGATCCCGGCGTCGGCCGAGCCGCCGGCCCGCCTGCACGGCGACCTGTGGACCGGCAACGTCCTGTGGGACGGCCGCGAGGCGTGGCTGATCGACCCGGCCGCCCACGGCGGGCACCGCGAGACGGACCTGGCGATGCTGCACCTGTTCGGCTGCCCGCACCTCGACCGGGTGCTGGGCGCGTACGAGGAGGTCGCGCCGTTGGCGGAGGGCTGGGCCGGGCGGATCGGCCTGCACCAGCTGTTCCCGCTGCTGGTGCACACTGTCCTGTTCGGACGGTCGTACGCCGGGCAGGCGGTGGCGGCGGCACACTCGTTCTAGCAGTGCTGGAGCATGCTTTCCAGCGCCGTCTTCTCGGGGACGGTGATCGTGAGGGCGTAGTTCATCTTGACCACGATCCAGTCGGTGGCGTAGGTGCACCAGTAGGAGACCAGCGGCGGTTTCCACTGGTCCGGCGCCTTGTCGCTCTTCTGCTCGTTGAGGTTGTCGGTGACCGCGTGCAGCTGCGGGCGGATCAGGTCGTTCGCGAACTGCTCGCGGCGCTCCTGCGTCCACGACTTCGCGCCGCTCACCCAGGCCTGGCCGAGGGGCACCATGTGGTCGATGTCCACATCGGACGCCTTCGGCCAGGTTTCGCCGTCGTAGGGGCTGGCCCAGGTGCCGGACTTCGGCGCGCAGTCGGCGTTGACGGTGACGTCCTTGCCGTCGCGCTTGAGGACCTGCTCGCGGGTGTCACAAGCGCCGTCGACCTTGTCCCAGTGCGGGAACTTCTCCCGGCTGTAGCCGTCCATGGTGCCGCGCACGGCGATCTTCAGCTTCGCGAGCTCGGCTCGCGCCTCGGCGGGCGCGACCGGCGGCGCGGCGGCGGTCCCGGTGGGCTGCGACCCGGACGCCAGCCCGTCGGGCACCTTGCAGCCGGAGAGGGACGCGCCCGCGAGGACGGCCAGCAGGACGAGCGCTCGGGTGCGCGGCATCGTGAACCCCTTTCACGTCTACCGGGAGGTGCCCAGGCGACGTCACGGGGAAACGGTGCAGATGGCGTAGTTGAAACGAAACTCACGAGCCATGGAAGACCTGCGCGACGAACACGGCGGCGATGACACCCACGGTGACGAGCAAGGTCAGCACGAAGACGAGGCCCCACGGCACCTGCCGGATCGGCCGCTGCCGCGGGAAGACGGCGTTCCCGCGTGAGGCCGGGATCCAGGGGCCGGGCTCGTCGTCGGCCACGGGTGCCGGCGGATCGGGCGGCAGCGGCACGACGGCGGGCAGTACGGGCAGCGGCCCGAGCGTCGGAAGCCGCGCGGGGAAGCCGTCGGCGAGCAGCGCGGCGCGGGGTGGGGCGAGGTGGGCGAGGGAGAGGGCGTAGCAGGCGTCGAGGACGTCGTCGGCCGACCAGACGGTCCGCCACCGGTTGTGCTGCCCGATGATCCGCCGAAGCCCACGGGGGTCGGCGAGCACGACGGCGACGCCGGGGAAGGAATCGGCTTCGGGCCCAAGCGGTGCGGACTGGACCGGGATCGGCTCGTGCCAGGCTTGGCCCACGTCGAGTTCGCATGGATCCGCTTCGCGCCGAGCACGCTCGGACTCGAGCCCGCTCGCATCCGGCTCGCTCCGATCGAATCCCGCTGTCCCCTCGGCCAACCGCGACTCCGCCACCGGTTCGCGCGGCTCCGGCACCGTGATCGCCTCAGGCTCGGGACCACCTGCGACCGGCTCGTGCCCGGCCGGCTCGGCCAGTCGATCGAGCTGCTCCGCCACCACGTCACGCAGGCCGGGCTCCTCGGCCGGCGGAACGATCGCGACCAGCCCCGTCACGTACCGCCCGCCGTCGTGCGCGGCCAACGCCCCCCTCGCCGCCGCCACTCCCGCCCCGGCCCGCTCTCCCGGGCCCGGTGAGACCCCCGCGCCCGGCGCGTGCGCCGCGATCACCACCACCCCCGACCGGGTGAACACCAGCGCGTCGACGAACCGGGGCCCGAGGTGGCTCGGGACCGTGATCCCGGTCAGCGCCAGGCCCGTCAGGTGGTCCGGACCCGGCCCCCAGGAACGCAGCAACCCCACGACGTGCTCCGCCGGGGCGGGCAGGCGCCGCTGCTCGCCGGTGCGATGGAAGGCCACGAGCACCGCCGGTCACTCCTCCCACGAGAACAGCTCCCCCGACGGTAAGAGCCGGACCACCGCTGCCCCAGCAGCCGAACGAGTGGTCGAACGCCACCGTGCGTAGCCGGGGCATGCTGGGAGCCGCATCCACACCGCACTGAGGGAGACCCCGCATGCCCCCAGCCGCCTACCAAGGCCGCGCGCTCGACGTCGACCGGCCGTTCTACCGGCGGCTCGCCGCGGACGAAGGCCGCGAGCTCGTCGACGCGTTCGAAGTCCCGATCCGCTCGGGGCGGGCCTGGCGGGTCCCCCGGGGCCACCTTTGCCGCCTCAAGACCGTCGAAGGCCCGCAGGTGGGCGACCTCAACCTCTGGAACGCCGACGACCCCCGCGAACGCTTCTGGGCCGCGCGCACCCGGCAGCTCCAGCGCGCCCACGTCAGCACCTTCGACCGGCTCTGGTCGACGCTCCCCTTCCTCCGCCCGCTCGCGACGATCACCGCCGACACCCTCGAAGACCACGGCGAGGACGACGACGGCGGCCGCGTGCACGACCTGCTCGGCACCCGCTGCGACCCCTACGTCAACCGGATGCTCACCGGCGAGGACTTCGACTTCCACTGCCACTCGAACCTCGTGCGCGCGGTCACGCCGTTCGGGCTGACCGAGTTCGACGTGCACGACGTCCTCAACGTCTTCCAGTGCACCGGCCTCAACGACGAGGACCGGTACTTCATGAAGACCTGCCCGGCCCGGCCGGGCGACCACTTCGAGTTCTTCGCCGAGCTGGACCTGCTGTGCGCCCTGTCCACCTGCCCGGGCGGCGACCTCTCGATCCCCCTGTGGGGCCCGGGCGCCCGCGACCCGATCGACGTCTGCCACCCGATCGGCGTCGAGGTGTTCAAGCCCCGGGCGGACCTGCTCGACGGGTGGCGCCCGCCGGAGCGCGCGGCCTACCGGGGTCTGCACGGCGTACGGCTGCCGGAATGGGCCGAGCCTGGCTAACCGTTGCCCCGCAACGGAAACCGACGTGGAGGTTCTCCCCGCGCCCGGTCCGTGTGATGATGGGGACCCGGGGACACCGATCGGCTCGGCGAGGAGTGCGAGTGGACCTGCGGACCGAGATCGCGCAGTCGTGGCGGCGGGCGGAGCTTTCCGGGCTCTCGCCGGCCACCGCCGTCGGCGGGCTCGACATCGCCGACGTCGACAGCCGCAGCCGGCTGCTGCGGGCCGCCTCGCCGGTGCTGGACGAGCTGGCCCGGCAGCTGGCCGGCACGCGGTTCTGCGTCGTGCTCGCCGACGACGAGTGCCGGATCGTCGCGCGGCGGTTCTCCGAGCGGTCGGTCGAGCTGGCGCTGGAGAACATCAACGCCGTCCTCGGCTGCCAGTTCCTGGAGGAGCGGACCGGGACGAATTCCCTCGCGACGCCGTTCGAGACCCGCCGCGGCGTCTCCGTCGACGGCGACGAACACTTCCTCGAAGCCATGAAGCAGTTCACCTGCTACGGCCACCCGGTGGTGCACCCGACGACGCGGCGGCTGGCCGGCGTCCTCGACATCACCGGCCCCGCGGGCGACGCGAACCCGCTGCTCGGGCCGTTCCTGCGGCGCGCGGTCGCCGACATCGAACGGCGCCTGCTCGACGGCGCGAAGCTCGCCGAGCAGCAGCTGCTGGCCGCGTTCCAGTCGGCGCAGCACCGGGCGTGCGCGGTGCTGGCGCTCGGCCAGGACGTCGTGCTCGCGAACACCGCCGCGACCGAGCTGGTCGACACCGCCGACCACCGGCTGCTGCGCGAGCTGGGCCGCACGCAGCGCGGCCTCGGCCGGCTCCGGCTGACGTCGGGCACGCCGGTCGAGGTGCGCGTGGAGGCGGTGTCGGCGAGCGCCGGGCTGCTGTTCGAGCTGGCGCCGGTGCGGACGTCCAGCCCGGTCGTGTCGCGCCCTCGCGCCGAGCGCGGCCTCTTCCCCGCCCAGGTCGACGAGCGCCTCCGCAGCGCGGGGCGCGCCCGGCGGCGCGTGCTGATCTCCGGTGAACCGGGGGCCGGGCGCAGCACGGCGGCCCGCGTCGTCGCCGGGGACGAACCGGTGCACGAGTTCGACGCGTCCGACGTCGTCGCCGGCGAGGCCGAGTGGTGTGCGCGAGTGACGGCGGCGGCTTCGCTGCGCGGCCTGCTGGTGATCGACGGCATCCAGCTGCTGTCCCCGCTGGCCTCGGTCCGCCTGGCCCGGCTGCTGGACACGACGACGGCCTGGTTCGCGCTGCTCAGCGGCTCGCCGTCGGAGCTGCACGGCGAGCAGGCCACGCTGGCCGCGCGCATGCACCGGCGGATCGAGCTGCCGCCGTTGCGCGAGCGACGCGACGAAATCCCGGCGATCGCCCGGGCTCTGCTGCGCGGCTTCAGCGACTCCCTGCGGCTGACCCCGGGAGCGCTGGAGCTGCTGGGGTCCCAGCAGTGGCCGGGCAACCTGCGCGAGCTGGCGGGAGTCCTGGCGGGCGCGGCCGACCGCCGCTCGGCGGGCGACCTCACGGCGGACGACGTGGCGCCGGGCTGCGCGGAGACGGCCCCGGGCGCCGCACTGAGCGGCTGGGAACAGGCGGAGTACGACGTGATCGTCCGGACGCTGCGGGCGTGCGACGGCAACAAGGTACGGGCGGCCAAGCAGCTGGGCATCAGCCGGTCCACGCTCTACAACCGGATGCGGGCGCTGCGGGTCCGCTGAGCCGCGGTGTCCGGGATTTGGACACTCCGCGCACGCGTGGTCTCCACACAATCGAGGCACGAAGGGCGCACCGCCGCACGTGGAGGAGATGGCCGTGAAGACCAAGGCAGCCGTACTGTTCGATGCCGGAAAACCGTTCGAGATCATGGAGCTGGACCTCGACGGCCCGGGCCCCGGCGAGGTGCTCATCAAGTACACCGCCGCCGGGCTGTGCCACTCGGACCTGCACCTGATCGACAACGACCTCGTGCCGCGCTTCCCGATCATCGGCGGCCACGAGGGCGCCGGGGTCATCGAGGACGTCGGCCCGGGCGTGACCAAGGTGCAGCCCGGTGACCACGTCGTGTGCAGCTTCATCCCCAACTGCGGCACCTGCCGCTACTGCTCCACCGGCCGCCAGAACCTCTGCGACATGGGCGCCACCATCCTCGAAGGCCACCTGCCCGACGGCACCTTCCGCTTCCACGGCGGCGGGCAGGACTTCGGCGCGATGTGCATGCTCGGCACGTTCTCCGAACGCGCCACCATCTCGCAGCACTCGGTCGTCAAGGTCGACGACTGGCTGCCGCTGGAGACCGCCGTGCTGGTCGGCTGCGGCGTCCCGACCGGCTGGGCCACCGCCAACTACGCCGGCGGCGTGCGAGCCGGGGACACCACCGTCGTCTACGGCATCGGCGGCATCGGCATCAACGCCGTGCAGGGCGCCGCGCACGCCGGCGCGAAGTACGTCGTCGCGGTCGACCCCATCGAGTTCAAGCGGGAGGCGGCACTCAAGTTCGGCGCCACCCACGCCTTCGCCACCGCGGCCGAAGCCGCCGAAAAGGTCAACGAGCTCACCTGGGGCCAGCTGGCCGACCAGGCGCTGATCACCGTCGGCACCGTGGAGGAAGACGTCGTCAGCGAGGCGTTCAACGTCGTCGGCAAGGGCGGCACGGTCGTCATCACCGGCCTGGCCAACCCCGAGAAGCTCACCGTGCACGTCTCCGGCGGTGTGATGACGCTGTTCGAGAAGACGATCAAGGGCACGCTGTTCGGCTCGGCGAACCCGCAGTACGACATCGTCCGGCTGCTGCGGCTCTACGACGCCGGGAAGCTCAAGCTCGACGAGCTGGTGACCCGCAAGTACACCCTCGAGCAGGTCAACGAGGGCTACCAGGACCTGCGCGACGGCAAGAACATCCGCGGCGTCATCGTCCACGGCTGACCACGTCCACAGTGGACCTGGACGCGGCGTACCGGCTGAACCCGCGTACCGCTCTCGACGGGCCGGCCCACTGCTGTGAACGGCGGGAGCGGTGTTCCCTCGGCACGCCCGACGTGGTCCGGTTCGTCCGCGCACTGGTCATGCACGCCTCGGTCCGCGACGCTCTCGACGCCGCGGACCTGGGTGGGACGAGCCGGGCCCGGGTGGTGGCGGCGCTGGAGCACCTCGCCGCCACCGGGGTCATCGTCGCCGCCCCGTGAACCACCGGTTCACGGGCGCGGCGCGTTGCGCAGGTTGGTGCGCGCCAGCTCGACCATCTTGCCGACGCCGCCGTTGAGCACGGTCTTCGTGGCGCCCAAGGCGAACCCGCGCACCATCTCGCCGGTGATCCGCGGCGGGATCGACAGCGCGTTCGGGTCGGTCACCACCTCGACGACCGCCGGGCCGGGGTGGACGAACGCCTTTTCCAGCGCGCCGCGGACGTCGGCCGGGTCCTCGACCCTCGCCGAGTGGATCCCGCAAGCGGCCGCGATCGCCGCGAAGTTCACCGGTGCGTGGTCGGTGCCGAAGTCCGGGAGGCCGTCGACGAGCATTTCCAGCTTCACCATGCCGAGCGTGGCGTTGTTGAACACGACGACCTTGACCGGGACGTCGTAGGCGGGCAGCGTCAGCAGGTCGCCCATCAGCATCGCGAGCCCGCCGTCGCCCGAGAGCGACACGACCTGGCGGCCCGGCTGGGCGAGCTGCGCGCCGATCGCGTGCGGCAGCGCGTTCGCCATGCTGCCGTGCCGGAACGAGCCGAGCACGCGGCGGCGGCCGTTGGGGTCAGGTACCGCGCGGCCCAGACGTTGCCCATGCCGGTGTCCACGGTGAACACCGCGTCGTCGGCGGCGACCTCGTCGAGCACCGAAGCGACGTACTCCGGGTGGATCGGCCGGCGGTGCTCGATCTTCGTCGTGTACGCGCCGACGACCTTTTCCAGCTTCCGCACGTGCTCGCGCAGCATCCGGTCGAGGAACGCGCGATCGGTGCGGGGCCGCAGCAGCGGGAGCAGCGCGCGCAGCGTCTCCTTGACGTCGCCGTGCACCGCCAGCTCCAGCGGCGTCCGCCGGCCGAGGCGCGAGGCGTCGTGGTCGACCTGGATGGTGCGCGCCTGCGGGAGGAACTTGTCGTACGGGAAGTCCGTGCCCAGCAACAGGATCCGGTCGGCTTCGTGCATGGCGTCGTAGCACGCGCCGTAGCCGAGCAGGCCGCTCATGCCGACGTCGAAGGGGTTGTCGTACTGGATCCACTCCTTGCCGCCGAGCGAGTGCCCGACCGGCGCACCGAGCTTCTCCGCCAGCGCCATGACTTCGTCGTGCGCGCCGCGGACGCCCGCGCCGGCGAAGAGCATCACCTTCTCGCCGGAGTTCAGCAGGTCCGCCAGCTCTCGGACGGTCTCCGAAGCGGGCACCGCGGGCGACGGCGTGACCAGCGGGAGGCGCTCGGTCAGCGGGCCGGTGGCCTTGCGATCGGCGAGGTCGCCCGGGATGGTCAGCACCGCGACGCCGCCCTTGCCGACGGCGGCCTGGGTGGCGATGCGCAGGAGCCGCGGCAGCTGCGCCGGGTCCCCGACGACCTCGCTGAAGTGGCTGCACTCGGCGAAGAGCCGGTCCGGGTGCGTCTCCTGGAAGAAACCGGTGCCGATCTGGTCGGACGGGATGTGCGACGCGATCGCCAGCACCGGCGCGCCCGATCGGTGGGCGTCGAACAGGCCGTTGATCAGGTGCAGGTTGCCGGGCCCGCAGCTGCCCGCGCACACCGCGAGCTTGCCGGTGACCTGTGCTTCGGCCGCCGCGGCGAAGGCGGCCGTCTCCTCGTGACGGACGTGCACCCATTCGATGCCGTCGGTCCGGCGGATCGCGTCGACGATCGGGTTGAGACTGTCGCCGACGATGCCGTAGACGCGCTCGACGCCCGCGTCCCGCAGGGTCCTGACCAGCTGTTCTGCCACGGTTGCCATACCTCCAGGGTGGCCCGTCACGACCGATGCGTCCAATGCCTGATTGGATGAAAATCCATACACTGGAGACATGGACGTCCAGACGCTGCGGCTCTTCCGCGAGGTCGCGGCCGGCGCGACCGTCACGGAGACCGCGGCCGGCGCACACCTGACCCAGCCGGCGCTCTCCCGCGCCCTGCGACGGCTGGAGCACGACGCGGGCGCCGAGCTGTTCCGCCGGTCCGGGCGGGTGCTGCGGCTGACCCCGGCCGGGCACGCCTTCAAGCGGCACGTCGACCTCGTGCTCGACCAGCTCGACCAGGGCCTGCGCGAAGTCGGCGAGATCGTCGCACCGGGCACCGGGGTCGTCCCGCTGGCCTTCCTGCACACGTTCGGCACCTGGCTCGTGCCCTCGGTCTTGCGGGGCTTCCTGCGCGAACACCCCGGCGCCCGGTTCGAGCTGCGGCAGCACGGCGAGGCCGGGCTGGAGGCGGAGCTCCTGGAGGGCACCGCGGACCTCGTCATCACCAGCGGCGACCCGGGGCACCCGCAGCTGCACTGGACCCGCCTGCTCGTCGAGCCGCTGCGGCTCGCGGTCCCGCCGCACCACCGGCTCGCCGCGCGCCGCCGGGTCCGCCTCGCCGACCTCGCGGACGAGACGTTCATCCTCCTCCGAAAGGGTTACGCGCTGCGCGAAACCACCGAGCGCCTGTGCGCCGAGGCCGGTTTCGCGCCGCGGATCGGGTTCGAGGGCGACGAGGTCGAGACGCTGCGCGGGCTCGTCACCGCCGGGCTCGGCGTGGCCGTGCTGCCACTGCCGCACACGGCCGAGTTCGTGGCACCGCACGTCGAACTGACCGATGTGGACGCCGCGCGCGACATCGGCCTCGCCTGGGCGGCGGGCCGGACTCTCCCGCCGCTGAGCGAAACCTTCCGGCGGTACGTCCTCGCCGCCGACCTCGACCGTCCACAAGGGACAATGTGAGAATCGCCGTACGGACACGCAAAGTGACCGCCGGTGTGCCAGGGTGGAGGCATGGTCGCCGCGCTGAGATCCTTCCTGACGTCCTGGACCTCCGTCACCCCGGTGCTCGGCCTGGTCGTGCTGGCGTTCGCCTGGGGCCGCGACCTCGGCCCGGTGTTCGTGGCCGTCGTTGCGATCGCGCTGGGCGCGACGGTGCTGGCCGCGGTGCACCACGCGGAGGTCGTCGCGCACCGCGTCGGCGAGCCGTTCGGGTCGCTCGTGCTCGCGGTCGCGGTCACCGTCATCGAGGTCGCGCTGATCGTCACGATGATGGTTTCGGGTGGCCCCGAGGCCGGTTCGCTCGCGCGCGACACCGTGTTCGCCGCGGTGATGATCACGACCAACGGCATCGTCGGCATCTCGCTGCTCGTCGGTGCGCGCCGCTACGGCGTCACCCTGTTCAACTCCGAAGGCAGCGGCGCCGCGCTGGCCACGGTCGCGACCCTGGCCACGCTGAGCCTGGTGCTGCCGACGTTCACCTCCAGCACGCCCGGCCCGGCGTTTTCGCCGGCTCAGCTGACCTTCGCGGCGGTCGCGTCCCTGGCGCTGTACGCGATGTTCGTGCTGACGCAGACCGTGCGCCACCGCGACTTCTTCCTCCCGGTCGCGGCCGACGGCAAGGTCAAGGAGGACGACCACGCCGACCCGCCGTCGAACCGGGCCGCGCTGGGCAGCCTCGCGCTCCTGCTGGTGGCGCTGGTCGCGGTGGTCGGCCTGGCCAAGGTGGAGTCCCCGGCGATCGAGGCGGGGGTGCGCGCCGCCGGGTTCCCGCAGTCGTTCGTCGGGGTCGTGATCGCGTTGCTGGTGTTGCTGCCCGAGACGCTGGCGGCCACGCGCGCGGCGCAGCGCGACCGGATGCAGATCAGCCTCAACCTCGCCTACGGCTCGGCGATCGCGAGCATCGGCCTGACCATCCCGGCGATCGCGCTGGCGTCGGTGTGGCTGCCGAGCGATCTGCTGCTCGGCCTCGGTTCGACGCAGATCGTCCTGCTGGCCCTGACCGTCGTGGTGAGCGTGCTGACGGTCGTGCCCGGCCGGGCGACACGCCTGCAGGGCGGCGTGCACCTGGTGCTGCTGGCCGGCTTCCTGGTGCTGGCCGTCAACCCCTGACGCCGGACGAAGGTGCCCTTCGGCTCACCGCCCTCCCGTGACCTCGATCCCGACCACGCACGTGTCGTCATCCGTGTCGGCCGTGCTGTACGTCAAGAGCGTGTCCAGCTGGTGCTCCAGCCCGCCGTCGTGGCCCTTCACCAGGCTCACCAACCTCGACACCGTCTCCTGCACCGGCCGGTCGCGGCGCTCGATCAGGCCGTCGGTGTAGATCAGCAGGATGTCGCCCTCGGCGAGCTGAACCTCCTCCTCCTGGTACGCCACGTCCCGGACCGCGCCCAGCAGCGAACCGCGCAGCAGCGGCAGCGTCGTCGCGCCGCCGTCGCGGTGGCGGACGATCGGGGGCAGGTGCCCCGCGCGGGCCCAGCGGAGCTTGCGGGTCGCCGGGTCGTACACCGCCGCCACCGCCGTCGCCGTGACGTGGTCGGTCAGGTGGTAGGCCACCAGGTTGAGCCACGTGAGCAGCTGCGCCGGCCCGGCGCCGGTCGCCGCCAGGCCGCGCAGGGCGTTGCGCAGGCTCACCATCCCCGTCGCCGCGTCGATGCCGTGCCCGGCGACGTCGCCGACGCACAGCAGCACCTCGCCGGTCGGCAGCGCGACCGCGTCGTACCAGTCGCCGCCGACCAGGTGCTCCTTCTCCGCGGGCCGGTAGCGGACCGCGGCGCGCAGGCCCGGCATGTCGACCGGGCCCTTGGCCGGCGGCATGATCGCGTGCTGCAGCTGCAGCGCGAGCCGGTTGCGCTCGATCGACTCCTGCTCGCTCTCGGCCAGCCTGTCCCGCGTCGCGGCCAGTGCCACCTCGGTCCAGTGCTGGGACGAGACGTCCTGGTACGCCCCGCGGACCGCGACGAGCTCGCCGCGGCCGTCGACGACCGGCTCGGCGACCACCCGGATGTGCCGCGCGACGCCGTCGGAGCGCTGCAGCCGGAACGCCGTCGACGACGGCCGCCGGTGGTGCAGCACCGCGCGCAGGAACCGGCCGATCCCCTGCGCGTCGTCCGTGTGCGCGTGCGCGGCCAGCTCGGTCAGCGACAACGGCGTCGCGGTCGGCGGCAGGCCGTACAACGCGAACAGTTCGCTGTTCCAGGTGATCGCCCCGGTCACGACGTTCTCTTCGAAGCCGCCGATGCGGCCGAGCCGCTGGGCGTGCTGCAGCAGCACCGCGAGCTTGGCCGCGTCGTCCTGGATGCGCAGGATCAGCAGCACGTTGCCGGCGAACCGCGTCACGCTGATGTCGGTGAGGACGGTCAGCGGCACCTGGTCGACGAGGGTGGTGACCGCCATGCTCTCGGCGCGGAACGGCTCGCCGGTCGCGTAGACCCGCTGGATCATGTCCAGCAGGCCGCTCTCCCCGGCCGCGAGCGGATAGGTCTCCAGCAGCCGCGTGCCGACGATCCGGCTGCGCGGCCGTCCACCGGGGTCGGCGAACCGGACGTTGGCGTGGTGGATGCGGAAGTCGCTCAGCCGGCCGCCGTCGAGGCACGGCGAAAGCAGCACGGCCGGGTCGTGCAGCCCGTCGACGAAGTCCACCAGCTCGCCGAGGAAGTCGCCCGGACCGCCGGCGGCCACCGGGGCGACCACGCCGTCCGAGGTGTCGAGCGTGTGCGCGCACAGCTCGGCGAGTGCCTCCAGCTGCCGGCGCTGACGCCCGGGCTCGGCGGGTAGCGGGTCGGGCCAGCACATCTCGACGACGCCGATGATCCGGCCGCCGGTGCCGGTGGGCACCGCGACCCGCCCGCCCCCGGCGAGGGTGTGCTGCCCGATCGACGGCAGCCCGGCACCGGACAGGGTCGGGTGCCAGACCGTGTCGCGCTCCAGCAGCGCGTTCCGGGCCGGGGTCGCGACGCCGGGCGGGACGTAGCGCCAGCGCGCCGCCTCCTCGGCCGAGAACCCGGCCGACCCGGCGAGCGTCAGCGACCCGTCCGGTCCGGCGAGCCACACCGCCACCGCGGTCGCGCCGAGCGGCCGCAGGGCGTGCTCCAAAATGGACTCCGCGACGCGCTGGGTGTCCCCCGCCGCAAGCACTCCGCTTTCGGCGGTGCGCAGCCGCACCGCGACGGACTCCTCGCCCTCGGCCTGGGCCAGGAACTCCTGCGTCACCTCGGTGATCCGGTCCTCGGCGGCCTCGCCGACGACCTCCGCGGCGAACTCCAGCGGCGTCAGCCCCGCGCGCTCGGCCAGCGTCTCCAGCTGCCGGGCGGCGTCGGCGGGCGTGCAGTGCAGGCGTTCCATCAGGACGCCCTTGGCGAGCTCGATCAGTGCGCGGCCGTCGGCGACGGCGTGGGCGTGGTCGACCTCGCCGCGCAGGCGGGCGACGGTGTCGGCGAGCCGGGCGAGGTTGGCGGACACCTGCGCCGCCGGCACCGCGACGACCTGCTCGTCGGCGGCCGGCAGCTCGTCGCCGATCACGCCGTCACGTGCCGCTTGATGCGGTCGACGAGGTCGTCCGCGTCCACCGGCTTGGTCACGTAGTCGGTGGCGCCCGACGCGAGGCTCTTCTCGCGGTCGCCGGGCATCGCCTTCGCCGTGACCGCGATGATCGGGATGCCGGCGTGCTCGGGCATCGCACGGATCTTCGCCGTCGCGGTGTACCCGTCCATCTCCGGCATCATCACGTCCATCAGGATCAGGTCGATCCCGGGGTGCGCGGCGACGGTCTCGACGCCCTTGCGGCCGTCCTCGGCGTGCAGCACCTGCATCCCGTGCAGCTCCAGGATCCCGGTCAGCGCGAAGACGTTGCGCGGATCGTCGTCGACGATCAGCACCGTGCGCCCGGACAGGGTCGTGTCGACGTCGGCGGCCCGCACCGGCGCGGCCGGCTCGTCCGGGCGGACCAGCGGCAGCACCGCCCCGGGTTCCTCCGCCGACAGGTGCAGCGCGATGCGCTCGCGCAGCTCGTCGAGACCGGACAGCACCTCCAGCGACTGCACGTCCGCGCGCGACTGCACCAGCTGTTCCAGTTCGCCGTCGAGCCGGCGGCTGTTGTGCGCGAGGACCGGCACCATCCGCAGCGCGCTGTCGCCCTGCATCGCGTCGAGGAAGCCGAACGCCGTGCGGTCCGGCAGGTCCAGGTCCAGCACGACGCAGTGGTAGGCGTCGGTGGCGAGCGCGGCCGCGGCCTCCTGCGTGCCGACCGCCGTCACGACCTGGACCTCGGCCGGGGAGATCCCCATGTCCCGGCTGTCGGCCAGGTCCGCGGCGGCGCTCTCGGCGACGAGCGTCAGCAGCCCGTGCTGGCGCTCCTCCACGACCAGCAGCCGCCGGTGGGCGCGCGGCACCGAGGCCGTCAGTGCGGTGCCCGGCTCCCCGGTCGCGACGGCCGTGCCGGGGTGCTCGGCCGCCGGGAGCGTCGCGAAGTCCGGCCGGGCGACCGGCAGCGAGAACGTGAACGAGCTGCCCTCGCCGGGCGTGCTCTCGGCGGTGATGAACCCGCCGAGCAGCTGGGCGATCTCGCGGCTGATCGACAGGCCGAGCCCGGTGCCGCCGTACTTGCGGCTGGTCGTGCCGTCGGCCTGCTGGAACGCGCCGAAGATCGACTCCAGCTGGTGCTCGGCGATGCCGATGCCGGTGTCGGTGACCCGGAACGCGACGGCGGGGCCGTGCGCGCGCAGCGGCCGCGGGAGGGTGTCCGGGTCGACGGGCTCGATGTGCAGCTCGATCCCGCCGACCTCGGTGAACTTGACCGCGTTGGACAGCAGGTTGCGCAGCACCTGCCGCAGCCGCGAGTCGTCGGTGAGCAGCTCGGGCGGCGAACCCGGGGCGACGGTGATCCGGAAGTCGAGGTTGCGCTGCGAAGTCATCGGCAGGAACGTCGCCTCGACGTAGTCCAGCAGGCCGCGCAGCGACACCTGTTCCGGGGTGACGTCCATCTTCCCGGCCTCGACCTTCGACAGGTCGAGGATGTCGTTGATCAGCTGCAGCAGGTCCGACCCGGCGGAGTGGATGATGCCCGCGTACTCGACCTGCTTCGCGCTGAGGTTCCGGGTGGGGTTCTGCGCGAGCAGCTGGGCGAGGATCAGCAGGCTGTTGAGCGGGGTCCGCAGCTCGTGGCTCATGTTGGCCAGGAACTCCGACTTGTACTTCGACGCCAGCGTGAGCTGCTGGGCACGGGCCTCCAGCTCCTGGCGCGCCTGCTCGATCTCCAGGTTCTTCGTCTCGATGTCGCGGTTCTGCGTGACCAGCAGCGCCGCCTTCTCCTCCAGCTCGGCGTTCGACGACTGGAGTTCTTCCTGCCGCGCTTGCAGCTCCTGCGACCGGGCCTGCAGCTCCCCGGTCAGCCGCTGCGACTCACCGAGCAGCTCGTCGGTGCGGGCGTTGGCGACGATGCTGTTGACGTTGACGCCGATCTGCTCCATCAGCAGCTCGAGGAACGCCCGGTGCACCGCGGTGAAGCCGTGCACCGACGCCAGCTCGAGCACGCCGAGCACCTGGTCCTCGACGACGATCGGCAGCACGATCAGGCTGGCCGGCGCGGTGCGGCCGAGCCCGGAGGAGATGGTGGCGTAGCCGGGCGGGACGTCGTCGACCGCGATCGGGCGGCGGCTGCGCGCGGCCTGCCCGACGAGGGACTGGCCGATCCGGAACCGCACCACCGGGCCCTCGCCGTCGGGGTGGCCGTACGCGCCGACCAGCCGCAGCTCGGGGACCTCGGCGGTGTCGTCGGCCAGGTAGAACGCGCCGAACTGGGCGTTGACCAGCGGGACGAGCTCGTCCATCACCGCGGCCGCGACGACGGCGAGGTCACGGCGGCCCTGCATCAGTCCGGTGATGGTGGCCAGGTTCGACTTGAGCCAGTCCTGCTCCTGGTTCGCCCGCGTCGTCTCGCGCAGCGACTCCACCATCGAGTTGATGTTGTCCTTCAGCTCGGCGACCTCGCCGGAGGCGTCGACGGTGATCGAGCGGGTCAGGTCGCCCTCGGCGACGGCGCTGGTGACCTCGGCGATTGCGCGGACCTGCCGGGTGAGGTTCCCGGCCAGCCCGTTGACGTTCTCCGTCAGCCG
The DNA here is from genome assembly GCF_040682935.1 of Amycolatopsis sp. NPDC051061. Classification (NCBI taxonomy): domain Bacteria; kingdom Bacillati; phylum Actinomycetota; class Actinomycetes; order Pseudonocardiales; family Pseudonocardiaceae; genus Amycolatopsis; species Amycolatopsis sp. NPDC051061. The sequence continues at coordinate 95,371 of NZ_JBFBBZ010000019.1, read as the reverse complement.
CTTCCACGTGCCGGACACGCCTTCGACCTCGGCCTGGCCGCCGAGGCGGCCTTCGCTGCCGACCTCGCGCGCGACGCGGGTGACCTCGGCGGCGAACGCCGAGAGCTGGTCGACCATGGTGTTGATCGTCGTCTTCAGCTCGAGGATCTCGCCGCTGGCGTCGACGTCGATCTTGCGGGTCAGGTCGCCCTGGGCGACGGCGGTGGTCACCTGGGCGATGTTGCGGACCTGCCCGGTGAGGTTGTTCGCCATCGAGTTGACGTTGTCGGTGAGGTCCTTCCACGTGCCGGCGACGTTCGGCACGCGCGCCTGGCCGCCGAGCATGCCCTCGGTCCCGACCTCGCGCGCCACGCGGGTGACCTCGTCCGCGAACGCCGAGAGCGTGTCGACCATCGTGTTGATGACGTCGGCCAGCGCCGCGACCTCGCCCTTGGCCTCGACGGTGATCTTGCCGGACAGGTCGCCGCGCGCGACGGCGGTGGCGACCTGGGCGATCGAGCGCACCTGGCCGGTCAGGTTGGACGCCATCACGTTGACGTTGTCGGTGAGGTTCTTCCAGGTCCCGGACACGCCGCGGACGGTCGCCTGGCCGCCGAGGTTGCCCTCGGTGCCGACCTCGCGAGCCACGCGGGTGACCTCGTCGGCGAACGCGGACAGCTGGTCCACCATCGTGTTGATGGTGTCCTTCAGCTCGAGGATCTCGCCGCGGGCGTCGACCCGGATCTTCTGCGACAGGTCACCGCGCGCGACGGCGGTGGTGACCTGGGCGATCGAGCGGACCTGCGCGGTGAGGTTGTCGGCCATGACGTTCACCGACTCGGTGAGGTCCTTCCAGGTGCCCGAGACGCCCTTGACGTCGGCCTGGCCGCCGAGGCGGCCTTCCGTGCCGACCTCGCGCGCCACCCGGGTGACCTCGTCCGCGAACGCGGACAGCTGGTCGACCATCGTGTTCAGCGTGTCCTTGAGCTCCAGGACCTCGCCGCGGGCGGTGACGTTGATCTTCTGGGACAGGTCGCCCTTCGCCACCGCCGTCGCGACCTGGGCGATGTTGCGGACCTGGTCGGTCAGGTTCCCGGCCATGAAGTTGACCGAGTCGGTCAGGTCGCGCCAGGTGCCGGAGACGCCCTTGACGTCGGCCTGGCCGCCCAGCCGGCCTTCGGTGCCGACCTCGCGCGCCACGCGCGTGACCTCGTCGGCGAACGACGACAGCTGATCCACCATCGTGTTGATCGTGCTCTTGAGCTCGAGGATCTCGCCGCGGGCGTCGACGGTGATCTTCTGCGACAGGTCGCCCTTCGCGACCGCCGTGGTCACCTGCGCGACGTTGCGGACCTGGTCGGTCAGGTTCCCGGCCATGAAGTTCACCGAGTCGGTCAGGTCGCGCCACACGCCGCCGACCCCGGGGACCTGCGCCTGACCGCCGAGGCGGCCTTCGCTGCCGACCTCGCGCGCCACGCGCGTGACCTCGTCGGCGAACGACGACAGCTGGTCCACCATCGTGTTGACGGTGTCCTTCAGCTCCAGGATCTCGCCGCGGGCGTCGACGTCGATCTTCTGCGACAGGTCGCCCTTGGCCACCGCGGTCGCCACCTGGGCGATGTCGCGGACCTGCGTGGTGAGGTTGCCGGCCATGGCGTTCACCGAGTCGGTGAGGTCCTTCCACGTGCCGGAGACGCCGGGGACCTTCGCCTGCCCGCCGAGCTGCCCCTCGCTGCCGACCTCGCGCGCGACGCGGGTGACCTCGGAGGTGAACAGCGACAGTTGGTCGGCCATGCCGTTGAACACGGTGGCGATCTCGCCGAGCAGGCCGTCCGTCCCGCCCGGCAGCCGGATGCCGAAGTCGCCGTCGCGGACCGCGGTCAGGCCGGCGAGCAGCCGGCGCAGCTCCTGCTCCCCCGCCTCGCCCACGCCCGAAGCGTCCGCCCCCGCACCCGGGCGCGTCCCCTCGACCATTGCCCCACCCATCCGCCACCCGTTTCTTCGCTTGTCGTGCCCCCGGCGCCGTCCCGGTGTGCCCACCGGGATGGCTCAGCATAGTGCAGCTGCACTATGCTGAGGCGCAACGGTTGAGCAACCAGCCGCGCCCGTGTCCGTGCGCGCTCTCCAGGCGGTGCTCGCGAGCCTTTCCTTCCCTCCCAGGCCATCCGGCCGCATTGACCCGTTCGGCTGAACGCCGTCCCGGGGACCGGTGACGCTCGCACCTCGGCGGCACCGGCGCGTCGTCATGCCGTTTTCGACGTCCCCAGTACGTCCACAGTGGACGATCCACTGTGGAGTGGAGTGTGCGGGTCGCGCCGAGCGGGTACTCCCCTCTCATGGATGCCCAGAACCTCGTCGTCATCGGCAGCGGCCCGGCCGGCGTGTCGGCGGCTCGCGCCTACCGGGAAGCGGGCGGAACGGGCCCGGTCCACCTGCTCACCGCGGACGCCGACCCGCCCTACGAACGTCCGCCGCTGTCGAAGGATTTCCTGCGTGGCGAGGCCGATCTTCCGCCGCTGGAGGAGGGCTTCCCCGCGAAGCACGAGGTCACCGTCACCCTGGGTGACCCGGTCACGGAACTGGGCGACGGCCGGGTCCGCACCGCCTCCGGCGCGGTCCACCGCTTCACCACCTGCGTGCTCGCCACCGGCTCCGAGCCGGTGCGACCCGGGATCCCGGGCGCCGATCACCCGGACGTCCGGACCCTCCGGTCGGCCGCCGACTCCCGCGAGCTGCGCGCGGCCGCGTCCGGGGTGCGCAGCGCGATCGTCGTCGGCGCCGGGTTCATCAGCTGCGAGGCCGCGGTCTCCCTCTCCCGGCTCGGGCTCCAGGTGACCATCATCTGCCCCGACGATGTCCCGCAGGAGAAACGCCTCGGCCGCGAAGCGGGCGGATTCCTCTTGCACTGGCTCAAATCCGAGGGCGTCAGCGTGCTTCGCGGCACGAAGCTGCTGTCGATCGAAGGCGGCTACCGGGTCCGCACCGACCTGGTGCCGATCCTCGACACGGGCCTCGTCGTGCTCGCGACCGGCGTCCGGCCCCGGGTCGAGCTGGCCGAAGCGGCCGGGCTCGCTGTCGAGCAGGGCCGGATCCGCACCGACGAGCACCTGCGCACGAGCGTGCCCGGCGTGCTCGCGGCGGGCGACGTCGCGCTCGCGTACAACCCGGCGGCCGGTCGCGCGCTGGCCGTCGAGCACTGGGGTGAGGGTCTCGCGATGGGCGAGGTGGCCGGGCGGACCGCGGCCGGCGAAGACGCCGTGTGGGACGAGGTGCCCGGGTTCTGGTCGGTGATCGGCGACCGCGTGCTGAAGTACGCCGCGTGGGGCGACGGCTTCGACAGCGCCCACCCGCTGCGGCGCGACGACGGCGGCTTCACGGTCTGGTACGAACGCGACGGCAAGGCGGTCGGCGTCCTCACCCGAGAAGCCGACGAGGACTACGAGCGGGGCCAGGAGCTGGTCCGGCGGGGCGACCCGGTGCCCGGGTCATAGCCAGTCCTTCTTCTTGAAGAGCGCGTACAGCCCCACCGAAAGCACGAGCACGACGACCGTCGAAGCCCAGAACCCGCTGGTCGCGCCGTAGCCGGGGTACGGGACGTTCTGGCCGTAGAACCCGGTCACGGCGGTGGGCACCGCGATCACCGCGGCCCACCCGGTGACCTTTTTCATGACCAGGTTCAGCCGGTTGCTCTGCAGGTTCAGCTGCGTCTCCCGGATCGTGGTGACCAGCTCCCGCAGTGCCTCGGTCTGCTCCGCGGCCTGCCGGGCGTGGTCGTGGACGTCCTCGAAGTAGGGGCGGGTCAGCTCGTCGGCCAGCCGCAGGTCCGGGCGCATCAGCGAGCTGATCACCTCACGCATCGGCAGCACCACCTTGCGCAGCGCGGTGAGGCTCTTGCGCAGCCGGAACGAGCGCCGCTGGAGCAGCGACTGGTCGGGCCGGTCGTCGAACACGAGGTCCTCGAGGGCTTCGACCTGCTCGTCGAGCGACTGCACGGCCTCGTACTGGCCGTCGACGACGAAGTCGAGCAGGCCGTGCGCCAGGAACGCGACGCCCGACTTCGCCAGCTCGGTGTTCTGATCCCACTGGCGCACGACCGCCTCGATGTCGAAGCCGTCGTCCTTGCGCACCGTCACCAGCGCCCGCCGCGTGAGGAACGCGGCCAGCTCGGACATCGCGACGTCCCCGGTGTCCGCGTCGAACCGGACGGCGTAGGCGGTCAGGAAGGCGTGCCCGTCGTAACGGTCGAGCTTGGGCCGCTGGCGCTCCTGGACGGCGTCCTCCACGGCGAGGTGGTGCAGGCCCAGCTCGTCGGCAAGCTCCGCCAAGTCCGCTTCGGACGGTTCGCAGAGGTCGACCCAGACGGCGGTGTCCGGTTCGGCCAGGAAGTCGGAGACGTCCGCGACGGGAAAGTCTTCCTTGTGCAGCACGCCGTCGCGGTAGGCCCGGGTTCTCGTCATGCCCCGGGGGTGCCCGGCGGGAAAGCATTCACACGCCCGCGTAACTCGCGGCAAAACGGGTACCCCATCTTGTGACCGCTCTGCTGGCGGAGACCCCGCCGAAACCCCTGCCGTCGCCGCGCACCGCCGCATCGGTCGGCGCCGAGCTGCGTTCCCTGCACGCCGCGGGCGAGCTCGACCTGCCGCTGCCGGGCGACTCACGGACCGCGGCCCGCTGGGCGGCGCTGGCCGCGTTCGGCCGCCGTGACCTGGCCCTGGCCCGGCTCGCCGAGGGCCACGCCGACGCCGTCGCGATCCTCGCCGAGGCGGGCCGCTCCCCCGCCGCGGGCGCGCTCTACGGCGTGTGGGCGGCGAAGTCCGGCGGCACCGGCGCGGTCCTGGAAGGCGGCGCGCTCACCGGGACGGTCCGGTTCTCTTCCGGGTTGTCCCTGCTGGAGCGCGCGCTCGTCGCCGCGGGCGACCGGCTGGTCGAGGTGGACCTCGCCGATCCCCGCGTCCGGCGGCACCCGGACGCGTGGCAGGCCGTCGGGATGGACGCCTCCGACAGCGGTGACGTGGTGTTCGAGGGCGTGCCCGGCACGCTCGTCGGACCGCCCGGCTGGTACGTGGCCCGGCCCGGGTTCGCGCTCGGCGGGGCCGGCGTCGCGGCCGTCTGGCTCGGCGGGGCCGCCGGCGTCCTCGACGGTGCGCTCGCCTACCTGCGCGACCGGGGTGCCGCGGACGAGCACCAGCTGGCCCACGTCGGCGCGATGCACACCGCGCTGGGCTGCGCGGAAGCCGTGCTCACGCTCGCCGCTTCCGGCGAGGTGGACGTCCTGGTCGCGGGCACCTGCCGCGCGGCGGCGGAACGCACCGCCGTCGAGATCCTCGAACGGGCGCTCAAGGTGACCGGGCCGACGCCGGCGTGCCGTGACCGGCGCTTCGCCCAGCGGATCGCCGACCTGCCGGTCTACGTCCGCCAGCACCACGCGGAACGCGATCTCGCCGCGCTCGGCCGCGCCGTCCTGGGCGCGGCATGACCCCGGGCGAGCTGCCGGACTGGCCGGAAGAGCCGTTCGAGCGTGCCCTCGTCGTCGCCGCGCACCCGGACGACGAGACGCTCGGGGCGAGCGGCCTCCTGCAGCGCCTGCACGCCGCCGGCACCGCGGTGACGCTCGTCGTGGCGACCGACGGCGAAGCGGCCTTCCCCGCCGCCGGTGCCGCGGAACGTCGAGAGCTGGCCAGGACGCGCCGGCACGAACTCGAGGATTCCGTGCGGGCGCAGGGGCTTTCCGCCGTTGAACCGGTGTGGCTCGGGTTACCGGATTCCGATCTGGCTTCCCACGGCGACGAGCTGACCTCGACGTTGCGCTCGCACGCGGACGGGCACGACCTGTGTCTGCTGCCCTGGCCGGACGATCCGCACCCCGACCACCGGGCGGCCGCGCGGGCCGCCCTCGCCGCGGCGCCGGTGTCCGCGCAGCGCTGGTCGTACCCGATCTGGCTCTGGCACCGGCTGAGTCTCGACGACCCGGCCATCCCGTGGCCCCGGGCGCGGTCACTGCGCCTCACGGAAGCGGAACGGGACGCCAAAGCCGCCGCGATCGCGACGTTCACCTCGCAGCTCAAGCCCGGTCCGCGGGGTGAGGAGCCGATCCTGCCGGAGGAGGTGCTGGCCCACTTCTCGCACGGCACCGAGACGTTCTTCCGCGAGCCGCCGCAGGCGTCGGCGCCGGTGAGCCGGTTCGCTTCGCTGTACGCCGCCGCGCAGGACCCGTGGTCGGTGGGGACGAAGTGGTACGAGCGGCGGAAGCGGGAGATGGTGCTGGCCTGCCTGCCCGACGAGCACTACGGCACGGTCGTCGAGCCCGCGTGCGGTGTCGGTGTGCTGACCCGCGACCTCGCCGCGCGCGCCGACCACGTGATCGCGTTCGACCCGGTGCCCGCGGCGGTGGAGCGCACGCGGGCGGCCGTCGCCGGTCTGTCCCATGTGGACGTCCACAAGGGATCGGCGCCGGGCGCGTTGCCGGCCGGGCCGGCCGACCTGCTGGTCTACAGCGAGCTTCTGTACTACTTGGACGATCAGGACCTCGACGCCACCATCGAGGCGTCGGCGGCGGCCCTGCGCCCCGGCGGGCACCTGCTGGCCGCGCACTGGCTCCCGTGGGCGCCCGAAGCGCCCCGCGACGGGCGGGACGCGCACGCGCGGCTGCTCGCCCACCCCGCGTTCGAGCCCCTGGTCGAGCACACCGACGAGCAGTTCCTGCTGCACGTCCTGAGGCGCCGGTGATCACGGCGGTGGGCGTCGTCGTTCCCGCGCGCGACGAAGCTTCGCTCGTCGGTGCGTGCGTACGCGCGTTGGACCTCGCGCTGCTGCGCCTGCCCGCCGGAGTCGCACGCGCGATCTGCGTCGTCGCGGACCGCTGCGGCGACGCGACGGCGTCCGTGGCCCGCGCGGCGTTCGGGGACGTGCCCGGCGTGGTCGTGGTCTCCCGGTCGGCGCGGACGGTCGGCGAGGTGCGCGACCTGGGGGCGGCCCGGGTCCGCGCTTTGCTGGGCGCACCGGCCGCGCGGACGTTGCTGCTGAGCACGGACGCCGACTCGCGCGTGACGCCGGGCTGGGCGCGGGCGCACCTGGCCCGGGCGCGCCAGGGCTATCACGCGATCGCGGGGACGGCGGAGCTGTCGGCGCCGTTCAGCACGTCGGCCCGGGCGCTTTCGCGCTACGACGACGTCCTCGATCGCGCGCGCACGACGGAGGGACACGGGTCGGTGTACGGCGCGAACCTGGGCGTGCGCGCGGACGCGTTCGACGTGGTGGGCGGCTTCGGCCCCCGCGCGACGGGCGAGGACCACGACCTGTGGCGCCGGCTCGGCCAGGCGGGCTTCCGCCGCTGCTACGAGTCGGGAGCGCCGGTGGTGACGAGCGCCCGGCTGCACGGCCGGGCCCCGGACGGCCTGGCGGCCCTGCTCCGCAGCCTGGCCGAGGACCCGGTCGCCTGACCGCCGCTCCCCACCGCCCGCCGGAATGTCTTGATGACTCATTCAGGTCTTCGACGGCCCTGAATGACTCATTCAAGACCTTTGGCCGGAGTTTGTAGAGGTCGTTCGTAGAGGTTGTCGCTGTCGCGCCCGGCCGTCCGCCGCGAAGATCGCTCCTGCCGCCACTCCCGATGAGAAGGGCACCGGTGAGAGCCGCCTGGACCACGCTTCTCGCCGCGCTCGTCGCGGCGTCCTTCTTCGCCGGGGTGCCGGCCGCCGCGGCGGACGAACAGACGCACGTCGTCCTCGTGGAGCGGGTTCGCGACACCGTCACCATCGTCTGCGCGCGACACGACGGCAAGATCACCTGCACCCGCGCGCACCGGGCCCGGCCCTACCTGACGGCCGTCGTCACAACCGGTCCAGCTCCGCTCGGACCGCGGCCGCGCGCTCCTCACCGCCGTACTCCCGCAGCAGCTCCAGCGCGTCCGTGAACTCCTCCCGCGCCCGGTCGCGGTCCGCGCGGCCCAGGTGCGCGCGGCCCAGCTCGGCCAGCGTCATCGCCTCGTACAGCCGGACCCCGGCCTCCCGCCACAGGTCCACGCTCCGGCTCAGCTCCTCGACCGCGACGTCGAACCGGCCCAGCTCCCGGTGCACGATCCCGATCCGCATCCGGCCGTACGCCATCCCGCGCACATCGCCGGTTTTCTCGCCGACGGCCACCGCGTCGGTCGCGTACGCGAGTTCGCGCGCGCGGTCGCCCTGGCGTCCGTACAACACCGCCAGGTTGACCAGGTTGAGCGTCTCGACGTGCCGCAGCCCGAGCGACCGGTTGAGCGCCAGGCTCCGCTCGCCGAAGCCGATGGCCGCGTCGACGTCGTCGCCGAGGCCGTACACGAAGCAGAGGTTGTTGAGGGTGCCCGCCAGCTGACGCTCGTCGCCGATCGCTTCCCAGTCCGCGAGGCTCCGGCGAAGGAACGCGTGCGACCGCCGGAAGCCGGCCGCTTCGCCGCCGCTCGCCAGCTCTGCTTCGGCGACGCCGAGGTCGTTGCGCAGCGTCGCGGCCGCCACCGGGTCGACGCCGTCGACCAGCTGCAGGGCCACCTCGTCGACCTGGATCGCGTCCCGCCAACGAGCCCGCGCGCGGTGGTATTCGTACAGGCCGAGCCCGACGGCCGCGATCGCCTCGGGCGGCACCCCGGGCGTGGCGGCGGCCTGTCGCACGACCGTGACGAGGTGCGCCTGGTGCCGGTCGAGCCAGGCGAACACCTCGTCCGCGGACGCCGGTCCGGCGGCCGCCCACCGTCCGCCCGCCCAGTCGTGCCGGTGCGACGCCGCCGAGACGAGCGCCATGCTCTGCCAGGCCATCGCCGCGCAAAGCTCAACGACGCGGGTGATCGCCGCCGCCCGCTCGCCCGTCGGCAACCGCGCCGCGTGCTCGCGCGCGTAGAGCCGGAGCAGGTCGTGCAGCCGGTACCACCCGGGGGCGGGCGTGGTCAGGAGGTGCTCGTCGGTGAGCCGCTCCAGCAGCGCCTCCGTGTCCCGCTCGGGCGCGTCGAGCAGCCGGCTCGCGACGGGCACCGACAGCTCCGGGACGTCGAGCAGCGACAGCAGCGGATACGCGCGGGCCGCGGTGTCGTCCAGCGCGCCGACGGCGAGCGCGAAACTGGTCCGGACACCCGTTTCGTCGAGCCGCCGGCGTTCGTCGTCGAGCCGGTGCGCGAGGTGGGCGACGGGCCAGCGCGGGCGGGTCGCCAGCCGCGCGCCGACCAGGTGCAGCGCCAGCGGCAGGTACCCGCACAGGCGCGCGACCGTCCGCGCGGCGGTGGGCTCGGCCGCGACGCGCTCGGGCCCGATTTCGGCCGCGAGCAGGCGCAGGGCGTCGGCCTCGGGCAGCACGTCCAGCAGCACCTGGTGTGCCTGCGGCAAGTCCGTCAGCGCGACGCGGCTGGTGACGATGGCCGCCGAGCCGCCGGCGCCGGGCAGCAGCGGCGCGACGTGCGCGGCGTCGCGGGCGTTGTCGAGCAGGAGCAGCACGCGCTTCGAAGCGAGCAACGTCCGGAAGCGGGCGGACGCGGATTCGAGCGACAACGGCTTCGGCGGCTCGCTCCCGAGCTCGCGGACGAGCCGGTCGAGCAGGTCCAGGGGATCCGGCGGGTCGGCGGCGTGTCCGCGCAGGTCCAGGTGCAGCGAGCCGTCGGGGAAGCGCCGGGCGAGGCGGTGGCCGGCTTCGAGGGCGAGCGCGGTCTTGCCGACGCCCGCCATCCCGGCGATCGCCACGACGACGCCGTGGCGGGGTTCGCCGAACAGCCCCAGGACCCGCTCGAGGTCGGCTTCCCGGCCGGTGAACGCGGCGATCCCGCCGGACAGCTCCCGCGGGACGGCGGTGGTCCCCGCCGGGCTTCCGGGCCGCGCGGCCGCGGCGGCGAACTCCGCGCGGTCGTCCCCGGCGAGGCCGAGGGCGTCGGCGAGCCGGTCGAGGGTTTCGCGGTGCGGGTAGCGGCGGTCGCCGCGTTCGAGCGCGCCGACGGCCTGGCCGCTGAGCCCGGACTTCTCGGCCAGCGCCTCCTGGGTCAGCTCCGCGGCGCGCCGAAGGCGGCGCAGCCGAGTGCCGAACGCATCCATGCCGCCCCTCCTCCCCCGGAAGAGGATCACATGCCGGAGCAGGCGGGCGCCAGGAGACGACTCGAGCGAGGTTCGCCGGACGCTCCGCCGGTGACCGGTCACGCGATCGACGATTGTCGCCGAAGATCGTATCGCTTATCGTATACGACACTGCTCCCCTCTCGATGCTGCGAGGTGACCCCGTGCCCGCCCCCACGACCCTCATCGCCCGCGACTTCACCGAGTTCCGTACCGCGGTCTCGCAGTCGTTCGTCCCCCTGCACGTCACCGACGGCGGTGACGGCTTCCGCGGCCGCATCCGCTCCTCGGGCGCCGACGGCGTGCAGGTCTCCGAAGTCACCGCGTCCCCGCACGTCGTCGAGCGCACGCCGGAACTGATCGCGCGCGGCGACCGGCGGTATTACAAGCTGAGCCTGGTCCTCGCCGGCACCAGCCTGCTCGTGCAGGACGACCGCCAAGCCGTCCTGCGCCCCGGTGACGTCGCCCTGTACGACACCCACCGCCCCTACTCGCTGGTGTTCGAAGAGGACTTCCGCACCCTCGTCGTGATGTTCCCGCAGCGTCTGATCGACCTGCCCCCCGAGCTCGTCGGCCGGCTCACCGCGGTGCGCATGTCGGGCAAGGAAGGCGTCGGCAACGTCGTCGTGCCGTTCCTCGCCCAGCTCGGCGGCAACCTCGAGCAACTCGCCGGACCGGCGGGCGCGCGGCTCGCCCACAGCGCCATCGACCTGCTCGGGACGCTGGTCGCCACCGAGCTGGACCTGGCGAACACCGACCCGCACCACGAGCTGATGCGCCGGATCCGCGCGCACATCGACGCCAACCTCCCTTCGGCCGACCTCGGCCCGGCGCGGATCGCCGCCGAACACTTCATCTCCACGCGGCACCTCCACGGCCTCTTCCAGGAGCAGGGCACCACCGTCGCCGGCTGGATCCGCACGCGGCGGCTCGAGCGCTGCCGCCGCGACCTGCTCGACCCGGTGCACGCCGGCCGCCCGGTCGCGGCCATCGCCGCACGCTGGGGGTTCGTCGACGCCGCGCACTTCAGCCGGGTCTTCAAGAGCGCGTTCGGCCGCGCGCCGAGCGAGCTGCGCCGTGAGTTGACCGTCAGCGACCGGTAGTTGCCCCGCAGCGCGTGACCGCTCGCCGGGCGGGCCGCGCCGCCCGACGATGAGGCCATGCCCGAAGCCCCCACCGACGGCTGGCGCACCTACGACGAGTTCGCCGCCGGGATCGCCACCTACCGCCTGCCGAACGCCGACCTCACCGGCCGGGACGTCACGATCACCCTCGACGACGGCGAAGTCCTCGCCCTGAGCTTCCAGGACGCCGAGCACGTCGTGTGCAACGGCGTCGAGGACCCGTACGACGCGGTCGCTGTGCGCGACGACGTCTACTTCGTGAACCTGCCGCTCACCAGCGTCGAGGGCGAAGCGCTGACCGTCGTGTACTCGACGACGTCCCATCGCGCGCTCGCCGTCCGCTCGGTGATCGGCGCGGAAGACGTCGTTCCCCGTGTCTCGCAGCGATTCGCGTCCGGCAGCACCGACGGCGGCATTCCATCCGGCAGCGCGCCCGGGCCGTCGCGCGACCTCATCGGCAAGCGCAACCTCTACCGCTACAGCCCCGAGCACCTCTACGAGCACGTCTACGTCTCGTCGGAGCGCTACGCGTGGCAGTGCCTCGAAGGCGTCCAACGCGGCCACGGCGACATGGACCTCTCGACGGTGTGGAAGTTCGCCGACGGCCTCTACCTGTTCTGCTTCCGGGAGTTCCGGATCGCCGTGGCGAGCGTGTGGCTGCACGACCTCGGCTACGCACTGCGCACCACCGGCGTCTTCCTCGGCCTCACCGGCGAGGGCCGGTCCGAGCATTCCCGCGCCGGCGGGCACATCTACCCGCTGGGCTCGGTCGGCTACCCCGACGCCCAACCCGTCTGAAGGAGACCGTGTGTCCACTGTGGACGTGATCCGCGCGCACTACGCCGCCAGCGACCGGGGCGACCTGCCCGGCATGCTCGCCCCGCTCGGCCCGAAGACGACCTGGACGGAGGCCGCGGGCTTCCCCTACGCCGGCACGTACACCGGTCCCGAAGAGGTGCGCCGCCACGTTTTCGAGGCGATCGGGCGGGACTGGGACGGCTACCGCTTCACCCTCGCCGACCTCCTCGACGCCGGGGACACCGTCGTCGGCGTCGGCACCTACACCGGCACCCACCGCCGGACCGGCCGGTCGTTCACCGCCCGCGTCGCGCACCTGTGGCGCTTCGACGGCGGCGAGGTCGTCTCCTTCGAGCAGATCGTCGACTCCGCGCCCGTCGTGGCCGCGGCCCGGGAGCAATCATGAGAAAGATCTTCCCCACGCTGGCGATCGCCGCCCTCCTCACCGCCGGCTGCGCCGGGTCCGAAGCCGGCGCGGACCGCCCGATCGTCGTCGGCTCGGTGAACGCGCTGAGCGGCGCGGCGACCTTCCCGGAGGCTTCGCAGGCGGCCAAGGCCGTGTTCGACGCGGCCAACGCGGCCGGCGGCGTCAACGGCCGCAAGATCGAGTACAAGGCGATCGACGACAAGGGCGACCCGGCGGCGGCCGCGGCCGCCGCCCGAGAGGTGGTCGGGGGTGACGAGGCCGTCGCGCTCGTCGGGTCGTCGAGCCTCATCGAGTGCGAGATCAACGCGAAGTACTACGAGCAGCAGAAGATCCTGTCCGTGCAGGGCGTCGGCGTCGACCCGGCGTGCTTCTCCAGCCCGAACATCGCGCCGGTCAACGTCGGGCCGTTCCACGACATGACGCTCACCCTGCTCTACGGCTCCGAAACGCTGAAGCTGAACGACATCTGCGCGCTGCTGGAGATCGCGGGCAACACGCTCCCGGCGTACCGGGCCGCGATCGACGAATGGACGAAGATCACCGGCAAGAAGCTGAAGTACGTCGACGCGACCGTGCCCTACGGCGGTTCCGACTACACCTCCTACGTCGTCAAGGCGCGGGCGGCGGGTTGCAAGGCGATCACCGTCAACCCGGTCGAGCCCGACTCGATCGGCCAGCTCAAGGCCGCGCAGGCGCAGGGCTGGAACGACGTCACCTGGCTGCTGCTGACCAGCGTCTACAGCGAGAACTACGCCAAGGCGATCGCGAACGCCGGCGCCGGCGTGTACGTGCCGGCCGAGTTCTACCCGTTCACCGACGCCGGCAGCCCGCAGACCAAGGACTGGCGCGACCTCATGACGAAGAACAAGATCCCGCTCACGTCGTTCAGCCAGGGCGGCTACCTGGCGGCGAAGTACTTCCTGGACGTTCTTCGCGGGATCAAGGGTGACGTCACGCGCGAGTCGGTGACCAAGGCGCTGCGCGAGATGAAACCGGTCAGTGATCCGATGGTCGGGACGCCGTACGTGTTCGGGCCCGCGCAGGCGCACCACGACAACACCGCGGGCTGGCCGATCAAGCTGGCCTCCGGGACGAACAAGTGGGAGCTGGCCAGGCAGGACTGGCTCCGGATCCCCCGGTCCTAGGAGGACGTTCATGCTGCAGGGCGCTCTGGCCGGTCTCGCCGCCGGCGGGCTCTACGCGGTGCTCGCGGTGTGCCTGACGCTGATGTCGCGCCTGGTGCGCGTGGTCAACTTCGCGCAGTCCGCCACCGGGATGTTCGGCTGTTACGTCGCGGTGTTCCTCGCCGTCCACTGGGGACTCCCGGAATGGCTGGCGACCGTGGCGGGGATCGTGCTCGGTGGCGCGCTGAGCGCGGTCCTCGGCTGGATCGTGTCGACCTGGCTCGCCGAGGCCGACACCGGGACGCGGTCGGCGGTGACCGTCGCGGTGCTCCTGCTGCTGATCTCGCTGGCGTTCATCCTGTTCGGGAACAAGCCGCAGCCGTTCCACCCGCTGCTGGCCGGGCCGGCGTTCACCGTCGGCGGCGTGGTGATCAGCCAGGTCACGGTGGTCACCGTCGCGCTGGCCGTGCTGGTGGCGCTCGGCTGCCGGACGGTGCTGACCCGCACGACGCTCGGCGTCCGGCTGCGCGCGCTGTCCGAGCGGCCGACGACGGCGGAGCTGCTGGGCATCCCGGCGCGGCCGCTGTCGGTCGGCGTCTGGACGGCGACCGGCGTGCTCGCCACGCTCGCCGTCTCGATCGTCGCGCCGTCGCAGTCGAACGACCCGACGTCGCTGGCGATGCTCGTCGTCCCGGCGGCCGCGGCCGCGCTGCTCGGCGGCTTCCGGCGCCTGGACCTGGCCGTGGCCGGTGGCCTCGTCCTCGGCATGGCGCAGGGCGCGGTCGCCCAGTCCGACCGGCTGTCGGTGCTGCGGTACTTCCTCCCGTTCCTGGTCATCGTGGCGCTGCTGCTGTGGACGCAGCGCAAGGAGGTGTGGGATGCGGCTCGCTGAGCGGTTCCTGCCGTTCATGGTCGCGGCCGCGGCGGTGGCGATCGGCTACGCGCTGAGCGTCGGGCTGGCCGGGTACTTCGTCTACCTCGGCGTCAGCGCCGTCGTCGCGGCGATCGCCCTGCTCGGGCTCGGCGTCGTGACCGGCACCGCCGGGATGGTCTCGCTGTGCCAGCTCACCTTCGGCGCGGTGGGCGCGTTCGTCGTCTCGGCGTGCAACGTCGCGGGCGTGCCCGGCGGGTTCGTCGTGTGGCTGGTCCTGGGCGGCTTGGCCGCCGCCGTGGCCGGGGTGCTCGTCGGGCTGCCCGCGCTGCGGCTGCGCGGCATCACCCTCGCCGTCGTCACCCTCGGGCTCGCCGCGGCCGCCGACCTGACGCTGGTGCAGATCCAGTTCCCCGGCGCCACGGAAGGGCTCTCGGTCGAGCGGCCGGAAGCGTTCTCCGACGATCGGTCGTACTTCCTGTTCGCGGTGCTGGTCCTGGTCGCCTGCGGGCTGCTGGTGCACTTCCTGCGCCGCGGCCGCTGGGGCAGCAGCTGGCACCTCGTCGCGTTCTCCGAGCGCGGCACCGCGGCGGTCGGCGCCGGCGTGCGGACGTCGAAGCTGACGGCGTTCGCGGTCAGCGCCGCGCTCGGCGGCATCAGCGGCGGCCTGCTCACCGGCCAGGTCGGCCTCGCGTTCCCGGCGAGCTTCACCGCGATCCAGTCCCTCGCGCTGTATGTGCTGGCCATCATGTCCGGCGCGCACCTGATCGACATGGCGGTGTTCGGGGCGCTGCTCTGGGTCGCGGTGCCGGAGCTGCTGAAACGCTGGGGCGTGCCGCAGGACTGGGGGTTCGTGATCTTCGGCGTGCTCGGCATCCAGGCCTTGGCCGGCCGCGGCAACCTCGGGACGGCCGTGCGGAACCTCTCCTACCGGCGCCGGGCTCGCGGGCCGGCCGGCGTCGGGCTCACCGACGTCGAGGAGATCTCGCCGCTGCCGCCGGGCGAACCGGTACTGGAGGTGCGCGGGCTGAGCGTCCACTTCGGTCACGTGCGTGCCCTGTCCGAAGTGGACATCTCGGTGCCCGAACACGGCATCCTCGGGGTGATCGGGCCGAACGGCGCCGGAAAGTCCACTTTGGTCGACGTCGTCAGCGGCTTCCTGCCGCGGGCGACCGGGACGGTGACGCTGGACGGCCGTCCGCTGACCGGCTCGCCCACCCGCCGGGCCCGGCGCGGGCTGCGGCGGACGTTCCAGCAGGACCGCGTCCCTCCCGGACTGACAGTCGGCGCGTACGTCCGGTTCGTCGCCCGGCGGCGGCTCGGCTCCCCGGAGATCGCCGACGCGCTGGAGTTCTTCGGCTGCCCGTCGGCGCGGACGCCGCTGTCCCGGGTGGACGCCGGCGCGCGGCGGCTCGTCGAGGTCGTCGGTCACCTCCTGGCCCGGCCGCGGGTGCTGCTGCTCGACGAGCCGGCGGCCGGCCTGCCGCACGAGGAGCACGTCGCGTTCGGGCGGCGGCTGCGGCAGGTGCCGGCCCGGTTCGGGGTGTCGGTGCTGCTCATCGAGCACGACCTCGACCTCGTGCGGTCGGTGTGCGACCGCCTGACGGTGCTCGACTTCGGCGAGGTCCTGGCGAGCGGCCCGCAGGCCGACGTGCTGGCCGACCCGGCGGTCCTCAAGGCGTACATGGGCGAAACGGAGCTGCTGTGACGGCGTTGCGAGTCGACGGGCTGACGGTGAAGCGCGGCGCGGGCCCGGTGATCCGGGACGTCGGGTTCACGCTGGAACCGGGCCGGATCACCGCGCTGGTCGGACCGAACGGCGCCGGCAAGACGAGCCTCCTGGAGGCCGTGTCGGGCGTGCTGCCCTGTGCTTCCGGCCGGGTGCACGTCGGCGGCGTCGACGTCACCCGGCATTCGCGGGTGGCGCGGGCGCGGCTCGGGCTGGCGCACATCGAGCAGGGGCGGGCGGTGTTCCCCGGGCTGACGGTGCTGGAGAACCTCCGCCTGACCGCGCGCACCCCCGCCCGGCTCGACGCCGTGCTTTCTCTCTTTCCCGAACTCGACAAGCGCCGCGACTCCCCCGCGGCGCTGCTGTCGGGCGGCGAGCAGCAGATGGTGGTGCTCGCGCGGGCGTTCGCGGCGCGCCCGGCGTTCCTGCTCATCGACGAGATGTCGCTGGGGCTGGCGCCGGTGGTGTTCACGCGCCTGCTGCCGGTGGTGACGCGGTTCGCGGCCGAGGGAGCGGCGATCCTGCTGGTGGAGCAGTTCACGCACCTGGCGCTGGGGGTGGCGCAGGAGGCGCTGGTGGTGTCGTCGGGCCGGGTGACGTACTCGGGCGACGCGCAGGCGTTGCTGGACTCCCCCGCGACCCTGCACGCGGCCTACCTGGGGTCGTGAGTCACAGGCCGGCGCGCTCGAAGGCCAGCGTCGGGAGGTCCACCGCGTGGGCACCGCCGTCGGCGACCAGGACCGCGCCCGTGATGTACGACGACTCCGGCGAGCCCAGGAACCGGACCACGGCCGCGATCTCCTCGGGCTCGGCCGCGCGGCGCAGCGGGACCTCCGCCGTCACCCGGCGGTAGCCTTCGTCGTGGCCGCCCGTGAAGCCGGCCGCCGCCGCGAACTGGTCCATCTCCGCGTCCGCCATCGGCGTGCGGACCCAGCCGGGGCACACGGCGTTCGCCCGCACCCCGCGCGGCCCGAAGTCGCGGGCGATCGAGCGGGTCAGGCCGATCAGCGCGTGCTTCGCGACCGTGTAGCCGGCGACGTTCGGCCCGGCGAACAGCCCCGCGAGCGACGACACCACCACGACCTGCCCGCCCGTCTCGACCAGCGACGGCAGTGCGGCCCGGCAGAGCACGAACGCGCTCGACAGGTTCGAGCGCAGCGCGAGCTCCCACTCGTCGTCGCCGGTGTCGACGACCGAGGACAGGCCGTGCCCGCCGGCGTTGGCGACGACGACGTCCAGCCGCCCGTGGCGGCCGACGATCTCGGCGACCGCGCGCTCGGCGTCGTCGCGCACGCTCGCGTCGCAGGTGATCACGTGCGCGCCGGTCTCCGCGGCGACCTTCTCCAGCGGCTCGCGACGCCGTCCCAGCACGACGACCCGCGCGCCTTCGCCCGAGTAGCGCCGGGCGACGGCCGCGCCGATGCCGGTGCCGCCGCCGGTGACCGCGACGACCCTGTGCGTTGTGTCCACTGTGGATCCTTTCCTAGGCGGGGAACGCCGAGCGGGCCGACATCCCGAAGTCGGCCAGCAGGGCTTGGCCGTCGACCGGCCGGGAGGCGGGGGACGCGAGGAACAGCACCTGCCGGGCGACGTCGCCGGCCTGCTGCACGGGAAACGCCGGGTCGTCGAGGACGTCCCCCAGGTCGGCGCGGGCCACGCCAGGTCCGGGCGCCCGGTCGATCACCCGGACCCGGGCGCCTTCGGCCTGGAACGCCTGCGCGCAGGCCAAGCCGATGCCGGACGCCCCGCCGGTCACCAGGACGGCCTTGCCGGCGAGATCGGTTCGCATGGGCTCATCCTCACCGCCGGCGCCGCCGCGCGGGTTGGCGTCGAGCGCACCGTTGTTGTCCGCGCCCGCACGGGCGGTTCCCCGCGGGCCGGCACGAGCCGAGACTGACCGGCGTGACGACGCTTTCCGACACCTCCAGGTGGCTCCCCCTCGACGACCTCGCTCCCGGATTCGACGCGAACAAGGCCCCCGTGGCCGGCGACCTGGACGACCGCGAGTTCGTCCTGCGCGATGCCGACGGACCGGTCTTCACCTGGAACGGCTCGGCACCCGGCGAGACGTTTCTCGTCGACGACGGGTTGTACTACGTCCAGCTCGACCCCGGCGGCGCTCGCGAAGCCGTATCGCTGGTCCTCGACGTGCGCGACGGCCGTGCCCTGGTCGTCACGACCCGGATCGGCAACGCCGGCACCCCGCGCGTCACCCAGGAATTCCGGCCCGCCACGATCGACGGCATCGAGGCGCGGGGCGAGCCGATGGCACCCAGCACCGCGCTGATCGGGCGCCGCGTGCTGTGGGTGTACAGCCCCGAGCACGCCTACGAACACGTCTACCTCAGCCCGCACTGGTACACGTGGCAGTGCCTGGCCGGGCCCGAGCGCGGGCTCGCCGACACCGACGAGAACACCGTGTACCGGGTGCGGCCCGGCATCCACGTCTTCACCTGGCGGGAGAAGGTCATCCCGTGCGCGTCGGTGACGGTCGCCGACCACCGCGACGCCCGCAGCCTGCGCTCCCACGGTGTCCTCTTCGGACTCGACGCGACCGGCGAGCGGCCGACGCACTTCACCTTCGGCGCGCACGGCCGTCTGCTGAGCACCACCGTCCATCCCGGACACCTCGACCCGGCGGAGAGCTGACCCGTGGCCGCCGACCTCGTCCTCACCAACGCCGTCGTGTACACAGTGGACACGGCCCGGCCCTGGGCGTCGGCGCTGACCGTCACCGGCGGGAAGATCGTCGCGCTCGAAGACGTCGACCGCGGGCCGGCCACCGAGGTGCGGGACCTCGGCGGGGCGTTCGTCATGCCCGGCCTGATCGACGTCCACAACCACCACGCGATGGCCGGGCGCGCGGACCTGTTCGAACTCACCTTCGGCGCGGAGGCGGGCTTCGACGCCATCCTCGACGCGGTCCGCGCGCGAGCCGCGTCCCTGGGCCCGGACGAGTGGCTGACCGGCGGCGCGTGGGCGTCCACCCTGGTCGAGACGATGTCGTCCGCGTCCGCCCGGCGCGCGCTCGACGAAGCCGCGGGCGGCCGTCCGGTCGCGCTCACCGACGACAGCCGGCACAACCGCTGGGTGAGCAGCCGGGCCCTGGAGCTGGCCGGGATCACCCCGGCCACGCCGGATCCGGCCGGCGGCGTGATCGTCCGGGACGGCGGCGAACCCAGCGGCCTGCTGCTGGAGGCCGCGGGCGTGCTCGTCGAGCGGGTGACCGGCGAACTGACTCCTTCGCAGCACCGCCGCGCGTCCCGGCGGGCGATCGAGATCCTGCACGGCTTCGGCGTCACGGCATTCCAGGACGCCGGCGTCTCGACGGACATCCTGGGCGCGCTCCACTCGCTGGACTCGGCCGGCGAACTCGACGCGTGGGTGGTGTCGTCGCTGCTGGTCAACGACCCGATCTTCGGCTTCGACCCGATCGGAGCGCCCCTGCTGGAGGTCGCCGGGCGCTACCGCACCGAGCACCACCGCCCCGACTTCGTGAAGATCTTCCTCGACGGCGTACCGCCGACGCGCACGGCGGCGTTCCTCGAGCCGTACCTGCCCGACGACGCCCACGGCGGCTGCTACCACGGCTCGACGACGATGCCGCTCTCGGAGCTGACGGACTGGTTGCTGAAGGCGGCTTCGGCGGGACTGTCGGCGAAGGTGCACTGCACCGGGGACGCGTCGGTGCGGCAGTTCCTCGACGCGGTGTCGCGGGTGCGGGCCGCGGGGTACACCGAGACACGGTTCCAGGTGGCGCACGGGCAGTTCGTCCACCCGGACGACCTCCCGCGGTTCGCTTCTCTGGGCGTGGCGGCCGATATCTCGCCGTTCCTGTGGGTGCCGGGGGTCATCCCGTCGGCGATCGCTGCCGTGCTGCCGGCTTCGCGCGCGTCCCGGATGCAGCCGAACCGAGCGTTGCTGGACAGCGGTGCCCTGGTCGCGGGTGGGTCGGATTGGCCGGTGAGTTCGTCGCCCAACGCTTGGGAAGGTATCGCCGGGTTGGTGACACGTCAGGATCCGCATGGGCGGTTCCCGGGGGCGCTTTGGCCATCGCAGGCGATCACTTTGGCCGAGGGCATCGAGGTTTTCACCCTTGGTGGGGCTCGGGCTTGTGGGCTCGATGATGTCACCGGGGCTTTGACTCCTGGGCGGTCGGCGGACTTCGTTGTTCTTGATCGGGATCCTTTTCGGAGTTCTTCTTTGGCTGATACGCGGGTTGTCGAGACTTGGTTCGGTGGGCGGCGCGTTTTTTAGGTTTTTAGGGATGCGGCTTCGCCGGGGCGTGGGGAATCGGCGCTTGCTGTCCTTGCTTCCCGCTCGGTGCGAGAGCGCCGATTCCTCACGCTACGGTGCCCCTGCCGGGCTGCCGCTTCCACCTGATCGAGTGATGAACATGCGTTCGTGGGTCGGTAATCTTGAGGTGTGGACAGCGAAGCGGTGATGCGAGCGGATGCGGTGGCCCTGGCCGACCGCATCTCCGCGCTGCTCACTGTTGTGCGGTCCGCTGAGGCCGAGATCGGTGCGCTGCTCGTGGAAATCGAGTCGCGCGGGGTGATGGAACTCTTCGGATACCGGTCTGTGGCGCGGCTTTTCGAGCACCTCGCCGATGTTCCCAAGGCTGCCGCCGAGTCTGTCGTGAAGCGGGCTCGGGCCCTTGCGCCCGGCCGGAACCTCGACGGCAGCCCGGTGCCTGCTGTTGCTCCCGCCACCGGCGCTGCCGCGTCGGACGGCCGGTTGAGCACCCCGATGATCGACACGATCGTCGGGGTGATGACCCAGGTTCCGCTTGAGCACCGCGACGACGCCGAGCAGCATCTGCTGTCCTTCGCCTCCGAGGCCGGGTACAAGCAAGTCGCAGCGTTGGGTGCGCGGATCCTGGCCCACCTCGACCCCGACGGTGCCGAGCCGGACACCACCGAACCTGCTACTCCTTCTCGCGAGCTGTCGTTGCGCCACAAGAGAACCGGGGTCTGGGAACTTCAGGGCCGCTTCGACGACGAGACCGGCGCCCGAGCCAGCGCTCTGCTCGACGCGCTGGCCGAACGCCGCACCAGCGACGAAGGCCCCGACCTGCGCTCCCCGCTGGAACGCTACGGCGATGCCTTCTCCGACGCGATCGACCTCGCGTTGAACTCCCCAGACCTGCCGATGCAGGCCGGCGAACGAGCCCACGTGATGGTCGCCGTGTCATTGGAAGACTTGAAGACGGGCGTCGGCCGGGCCATCCTCGGCGACACCGGCACTATGTCCGCGGCCGAAGCCCGGATCCACGCGTGTGACTGCATGCTCATCCCCGCCGTCCTCGGCACCAAGAGCGAACCCCTCGACCTGGGACACCAGCGACGCCTGGTCTCGACCCCGCTCCGCCACGCCCTATACCTGCGCGACCGCGGCTGCGCCTTCCCCGGCTGTCATCGCCCACCCCGCCACTGCCAGGGCCACCACGTCCGCCATTGGGCTGACGGCGGCCCCACCGAGCTGGGCAACATGGTCCTGATGTGCGCTCACCACCACCGGCTGCTGCACCGCTCCGGCTGGCAAGTCCGCATCGCCGCCGACGGCCTCCCCGAGTTCTTACCCCCGGTATTCCTGGACAAGCGCCGAAAACCGAGGCGCAACAACCTCCACCAACCGCTGCCGTTCGCGGCGTAGACAACCGAACATGGGAAAGGCCCGCAGCCACCGGCTACGGGCCTACACCCACGTCCGCAATAGCAACTGTCGAGCGGCGTCGGCAGCTGCGGACCGCCTCGACTCATCTCGCTACCACGGGCCGCAGCTTGCCCCCCACCGCCGTCCCGCGTACCGCTGGGCACGGTGATGGGCAAGGAGCTGACGATCGCCGGGTCGCTCAACGGCGACATCGCCGACTACCACCGCTCGGTGGGATTCTTCCGCTCGTTCGCCGGGCGGATGCCGTGGGCCGAGCTGTTCAGCGCGCCGGTCGGGCTCAGCGCCGGCGTGGCCCTGCTGGCGCGGGACCGCGGCGGGCCGGCGTTGGCGGGGCAGCTGCTGCTGTGCCCGATGCTGGACGACCGCACCTCCCGGGCCTCGTGTGGACCCGCGAAGCCAACGACTTCGGCCGGCGCAGCCTGCTGGGCGGGCGGACCTCGCCGTACGCGGCCCCGGCGCTGATGCCGGACCTCGGCGGCGTTCGTGGAGGTCGGCGGGGCGGAGCTGTTCCGCGACGAGGACGTGACGTATGCGCAGCGCGGTCCTCGTGGCTGCGGTGGCTGCTCGCTGCGGGGGTCGTGTGAGAAACCGTGTTTCTCACTCACGACCGCCGAGGATGAACTTCGCGGCCTGCTCGCCCACCAGGACCGCCGGGGCGTTCGTGTTGCCCGTCGGCACGCGCGGCAGCACCGACGCGTCCGCGATGACCAGGCCGTCGAGACCGTGCACCGCCAGCTCCGGATCCACCACCGACGCGGCGTCCGTCCCCATCCGGCACGTGCCGACCTGGTGGTGGTACGTGATCGCCGTCCGGCGGACGTACTCCCGGACGTCGTCCGGCGGAGCCGGGTACAGCCGGCGCGCACCCCACTCCGAGGACAGCGCCGGGGCCCGCCCCACCGCCGAGCACTGCTCCACCGACGCCACCAGGCTCTCGAAGTCGGCCCGTTCGGCCAGGGCGGCCAGGTCGATCAGCACCGAGCCGTCCGGCGACAGCCGCAAGCTGCCCCGGCTCTCCGGCGACACCATCCCGGCCATCAGCGAGAACCCTGTCGGCGGCCCGGACATCCACGGCTCGTACATCGGCACGCTGAAACAGATCGGCTGCGTGTCCGGCACCGCCAGGCCCGGACGGCTGCGCCAGAACCAGTGCACCTGCGTCACCGACCGGCCCGGCCACGGCGAAACAGCGCGATCCGTCGCGAAGATCACCGGCGAGAGGAGATGATCGTGCAGGTTGCGCCCCACCCCCGGCAGATCCGCGACGACGTCGATGCCGAGCGCGGCCAGCTCGTCCGCCGGGCCGACGCCGCTGCGCAGCAGGATCGCCGGCGACGCCAGCGCGCCCGCCGCGAGCACCACCAGGTCCGCCGACAGCTCCTGCGAAGAACCCTCGATGGAAGCCACCACGCCGACGACGCGCGAACCGGAGAACCGCAGCCGCTGCACGAAAGCTCCCGTGTGGACGGTCATCCGCGAAGCCACCGGCGAACCGTAAGCGTGCCAGGTGGTGCACCGGCGGCCGTCCCGCAGGGTGATCTGCTGGACGGACACCCCGTCCGGCACACCGCTGTTGTAGTCCGGGTTCACCGGCAGGCCCACGGAAAGACAAGCGTCCATGATGGACTGCTGGATCGGGTGCAGCGGCGCGTTCGGGACGACCTCGACGAGATCCTGCTCGATCCGCTCGAACACCGGCTCGACGTCGGACCAGGCCCAGCCGGGCAGGCCCCAGCCGTCGTAGTCGGCGGGCGCTCCGCGGACCCAGATCATCGCGTTGAGCGCGTGCGAGCCGCCGAGCACCCGGCCGCGCGGCAGGTGCAGCCGGCGGCCGGCCGCGTGGGGCTGCGGGACCGTGTGGAAGTCCCAGTCCTCCGGCCCGTGCCACAGTTCGCCGGCCCGGGCCGGGTCGTGGATCGCCGGGTTGACGTCCGGACCGCCCGCCTCCAGGAGCGTCACCGCCGCACCCGCGTCCACCAGCCGCCGGGCCACCACCGAGCCGGCCGAGCCGGCGCCCACCACGATCACGTCCATGCCGTTCAGCCTGGCCGGTGTCCCGGGCACCGGAACGCATCCCTTCGCCGTCGGTCAACGGGCATGCGTGAGCGGACAAGACCCGCGGCGCCCCGGCGCCCGATACTCGGCTCACCCAAGGCCGAGGAGGAACCCGGATGGCGACACGCCTGTGCATCGACGGACAGTGGACCGAGGCCGGCGGCGGGACGATCCCGACGCGCGACCCCGCCACCGGCCGGGTGCTCGAAGAGGTCGGCACCGCCTCGAAGGCCGACGTCGACGCCGCCGTCGCGGCCGCCCGGCGCGCGCTGACCGCGCCCGGGTGGGCCGGGCTGCTCCCGGTGCAGCGTGCCGCGTTGTTGTTCCGGCTGGCCGACCTCGTCGAGCAGCACCACGAAGAGCTGGCCCGGCTGGAAACGCTCGACCAGGGGCAGCCGATCGGCGTCTCCCGCCAGGTGAGCGTCACCGGCACGGCCGAGCACTTCCGCTACTTCGCGGGCTGGGTGACGAAGCTGCAGGGCACGACGAACCCCGTGTCGTTCCCCGACACCCTGCACTACACGCGCCGCGAGCCGGTCGGGGTGAACGCCCTGATCACGCCGTGGAACTTCCCGCTGATGATCCTCGCGTGGAAGCTCGCGCCGGCGCTGGCCACCGGCAACACCGTGGTGATCAAGCCCAGCGAGGTCACGCCGTTGACCAGCATCCGCCTGGTCGAGCTGGTCCACGAAGCGGGCATCCCGGCCGGCGTGGTCAACCTCGTCACCGGCGACGGCGCGGTCGGCGCCCTGCTGACCGAGCACGCGGACGTCGACCACGTCTCCTACACCGGCTCGACGGCGGTCGGGAAGCTGATCACCGCGGCCAGCGCGGCGTCCAACCTCAAGCGGCTCACCCTGGAACTGGGCGGGAAGGCCCCGAGCATCATCGCGGCCGACGCCGACATCGACGCCGCCGTGGCCGGCAACCTCGCCGGGGCGACGCTCAACACCGGCCAGGTCTGCGCCGCCTACACGCGGTTCTACGTCGACCGCAAGCGTGAGCAGGAGTTCGTCGAGAAGATGTCCCGCGGCCTGGCCGGCCTGCGGATCGGGCCGGGCACCGACGAGACCACCCAGCTCGGCCCGCTGGTGTCCGAGAAGCACCGCGAGCACGTCGACTTCCTCGTCGGCACCGGCCGCGAGCAGGGCGCCGACCTGATCACCGGCGGCAGCGCTGTCGACGTCGACGGCGACGGCTACTTCTACTCGCCGACGCTGTTCGCCGGCGTCCGCGACGACATGGCGATCATGCGCGAAGAAATCTTCGGACCGGTCCTGGCCGTGACCGCCTACGACGACGGCGACGAGCTCCTCGGCCGCGCCAACGACACCGAGTACGGCCTCGCCGCGACCGTGTGGACGCGCGACCTGCGCACCGCTCAGCGCTACGCCGACGGCATCCGGGCCGGCGCGGTGTTCGTCAACATGCCGCCGATCCCGGACATGGCCGCGCCGTGGGGCGGCTACAAGGCGTCCGGCTGGGGCCGCGAGATGGGCCCGTGGGCCCTGGACGCCTACACCGAGACGAAGTCCGTCTGGCTCCACTACGGCTGACGATCAAGGGAAGCCGAACGGGGGTTTCCCTACGCCGCAGATCGTATATTATTTGAGATACCTTCCCGAACCCGGCAGGCAGGAACCCCGGATGACCAGCATCGCGCGGCCCGGCAAGATCATCGCGCTGCACCTCGGCTACCGCTCCCGCGCCGCCCAGCGGGGCCGGGTCCCGGAGCAGCCGTCGTACTTCCTGAAGCCGCCGACGTCGGTGGCGGCGAGCGGGGCCGCGCTCGAACGCCCGGCTGGCACCGAGCTGCTCGGCTTCGAAGGCGAGATAGCGCTGGTCATCGGCCGCACCGCCCGCCGGGTCGCCCCCGAAGACGGCTGGTCGTACGTCGGCGGCGTCACCGCGGCGAACGACTTCGGCGTCTACGACCTGCGCTACGCCGACAAGGGCAGCAACCTGCGGTCGAAGGGCGGCGACGGCTTCACCCCGCTCGGCCCGGCGGTGCTCCCCGCCGCCGACGTCGATCCCGCCGCGCTGCGGCTGCGGACCTGGCTCAACGGCGACCTGGTCCAGGAGGACACCACCGGCGACCTGCTCTTCGGCTTCGGCCGGCTGGTCGCCGACCTCTCCCAGCTGATCACCCTCGACCCCGGCGACGTCGTCCTGACCGGCACCCCCGCCGGCGCCTCGGTCGCCATCCCCGGCGACGTCGTCGAGGTCGAGGTCGACACCACCGGGCACACCACCGGCCGGCTCGTCACGCCGATCACCGAAGGCACCGTCCCGTTCGGACCGTACGGCGCGCTCCCCCGCGCCGACGATCAGCAGCGAGCGGACGCGTACGGGACGGCCGCGCCGCTTTTCGATCTCACGGATGCGCTGAAGGAGCGGATCGAGTCCGTCGGCACCGCGACGCTGTCCGTCCAGCTCCGCAAGCGCGGGCTCGACGACGTCTTCATCGAAGGGCTCACCTCGACCCGCCCGGGCACCCGGCTGACGGGCCGCGCCCGGACCTTGCGCTACCTGCCCTACCGCGAGGACCTCTTCAAGAAGCACGGCGGCGGCTACAACGCGCAGAAGCGGGCCATCGACGGCCTCGGCCCCGGCGACGTCCTCGTCATGGAGGCCCGTGGGGAACGCGGCACCGGCACGGTCGGCGACATCCTCGCGCTGCGGGCGCAGGTGCGCGGCGCCGCCGGGATCGTCACCGACGGCGGCGTGCGCGACCTCGCGGCCGTGTCCGCTTTGGACATTCCGACCTACCACGCGGGGCCGCACCCGGCGGTGCTCGGCCGCCGGCACGTGCCGTGGGACGTCGACGTCGCGATCGCCTGCGGTGGCGCGGCCGTCTGTCCCGGCGACGTGATCGTGGGCGACTCCGACGGTGTCCTCGTCATCCCGCCGGACCTCGTCGAGGAAGTTGTCGGCGCGGCGATCGAGCAGGAGCTGCAGGAGACGTTCATCGCCGAGCAGGTCGCCGCGGGCGAGCGCGTCGAAGGCCTCTACCCGATGGACGAGCACTGGCGCGGAAGGTACGCCGCATGGCTCGCGAAACGGTGAACGGCACGGCGATGAGCAAGTCGCGGATTGCCTACGAGTGGATCAAGGCCCGGATCGCCGACGGCACCTTCTCCCCCGGCTACCGCCTCGTCCTCGGCCAGCTCGCCCAGGAACAGGGGGTCAGCGTCGTGCCGATCCGCGAGGCGATCCGGCTGCTGGAGGCCGAGGGGCTGGTGACGTTCGAACGCCACGTCGGCGCGCAGGTCGCGATGGTCGACGAAGGCGACTACCAGCACACGATGCAGACCCTCGCCCTGGTCGAGGGCTACGCCGCCGCGTTGGCCGCGCCGCACCTGCCGCCCGGATCGCTCGACCGGGCGCGGGCGCTGAACGCCGACCTGGCCGGCTGCCTCGGGCACTTCGAGCCGGCCCGGTTCACCGCGCTCAACCGGGACTTCCACGCCGTGCTGTTCGACGCCTGCCCGAACCCGCAGGTCCTGGACCTGGTCCGGCGGGGCTGGGACCGCCTCAGCGGGCTGCGCACCTCGACGTTCAGCTTCGTGCCCGGCCGGGCCCGCCAGTCCGTGGCCGAGCACGAAACCATCCTCGGCCTGCTCGACCGCGGCGCCCCCGCCGCCGACGTCGAACAGGCCGTCCGCGCCCACCGGCTGGCCACGCTCGACGCGTTCCTCGCCCACCGCCACCCCTGACCCCGGAAGACCGACACAGGAGAGCAGCCATGCGATTCCGCTCCGACCCCCAGGCCATCCGCGGGTCGATCGCGCCGCTGATGACGCCGTTCGCGGCCGACGGCGCGGTGGACCACGACGGCCTGAAGAACCTCGTGCGCTGGCAGCTCGCCTCGGGCTCGCACGGCATTTCGATCGGCGGTTCCACCGGCGAACCCGGTTCGCAGACCGTCGCAGAACGGGCTGAGGCGATCCGCACGGTGGCCGCGGAGGTCGGCGACCGCGTGCCCTTCGTCCCGGGCACCGGCTCGGCGAAGCTCGACGAGACGCTCGAGCTGACCGCCGCCGCGCGCGACGCCGGGATCGACGCCGCGCTCGTCATCACGCCGTACTACGCGCGGCCGACGCAGGACGCGCTGTTCGTCTGGTACCGCACGGTCTGCCGGGAGTTCCCGGACCTGCCGATCGTCGCCTACAACGTGCCGAGCCGGACCGCCGTCGACCTCGCGCCGGCGACCGTCGCGCGGCTGTTCCGCTCGTGCGACAACTTCGTCGGGATCAAGGAGACGACGAAGGACTTCGAGCACTTCTCCCGGGTGCTGCACCTGTGCGGACGCGAGCTGCTCGTGTGGTCCGGGATCGAGCTGCTCTGCCTGCCGCTGCTGGCCCTCGGCGGCGCCGGGTTCGTCAGCGCGACGGCCAACATCGCCCCGGTCGCCTGCGCGGAGATGTACACCGCGTGGCAGGCGGGCGACCACGAACGCGCCCGGGAGATCCACTACGGCCTGCACCCGCTGGTCGACCTGCTGTTCGTCGAGACCAACCCGGCGCCCGGGAAGTGGGTGCTGGAGCAGCGCGGGCTGATCGCGTCCGGGCACGTGCGGCTGCCGCTGATCACGCCGACCGAGCACGGCGTCGCGCGGATCAAGGACCTCATGGCCGAGGGCGAGAAGTACCTTTCGCCGGCCGAAGGCTTCACCGTGGAGGGGAAAGCATGAGCCACTACGTCCCGGAAGGCCTGCCGGGCGAGCTGAAGCACTACATCGGCGGGGAGCTCGTCGACAGCGTCTCGGGCAAGACCTTCGACGTGCTCGATCCGGTGTCGAACACCCCGTACGTGACCGCGGCCGCCGGCCAGGCCGAGGACGTCGACCGGGCGGTCGCCGCGGCGCGGCGGGCCTTCACCGACGGGCCGTGGCCGCGGATGCCGCCCCGCGCCCGGGCCCGGATCCTGAACAAGATCGCCGACGCCGTCGAGGCGCAGGACGCCCGCCTCGCGGAGCTGGAGACGTTCGACACCGGGCTGCCGATCACCCAGGCGCTCGGGCAGGCACAGCGCGCGGCCGAGAACTTCCGGTTCTTCGCCGACCTCGTCGTGGCGCAGGCCGACGACACCTACCAGGTGCCCGGGCGGCAGGTGAACTACGTGCACCGCAAGCCGGTCGGCGTCGCCGGGCTGATCACGCCGTGGAACACGCCGTTCATGCTGGAGAGCTGGAAGCTCGCGCCGGCGCTGGCCTCGGGGTGCACGGTGGTGCTCAAGCCAGCGGAGTTCACGCCGCTGTCGGCGGGCCTGTGGGCGGGGATCTTCGCCGATGCCGGGTTGCCGGAAGGCGCGTTCAACCTGGTCAACGGCTTCGGCGAGGAAGCGGGCGACGCACTGGTGAAGCACCCCGACGTCCCGCTGATCTCGTTCACCGGCGAGACCACGACCGGGCAGACGATCTACCGCAACTGCGCGGCCGGCCTCAAGGGCATGTCGATGGAGCTGGGCGGCAAGTCCCCGGCGATCGTGTTCGCCGACGCCGACCTCGACGCCGCGCTCGACTCGACCCTGTTCGGCGTGTTCTCCCTCAACGGCGAACGCTGCACCGCCGGCAGCCGGATCCTCGTCGAACGCCCGATCTACGACGAGTTCTGCGCACGGTACGCCTCGCGCGCGGCGAACATCGTCGTCGGTGATCCGCACGACCCGGCCACCGAGGTCGGCGCGCTGGTGCACCCGGAGCACTACGAAAAGGTGATGAGCTACGTCGAGCTGGGCAAGTCCGAAGGCCGGCTGCTCGCGGGTGGCGGGCGTCCGTCCGGTTTGGACACCGGGAACTACGTGGCGCCGACGGTGTTCGCCGACGTCCCGTCGACCGCGCGGATCTTCCAGGAGGAGATCTTCGGGCCGGTCGTCGCGCTGACGCCGTTCGACACCGAAGCCGAGGCCCTGGCGCTGGCCAACGACGTCAAGTACGGGCTGGCCGCGTACCTGTGGACGGCCGATTTGCAGCGCGCCCACACCTTCGCGCAGTCGGTCGAGGCCGGGATGGTCTGGCTGAACTCGCACAACGTCCGCGACCTGCGGACGCCGTTCGGCGGGATCAAGGCGTCCGGCCTCGGCCACGAAGGCGGCTACCGCTCGCTCGACTTCTACACCCACCAGCAGGCGATCCACGTCTCGCTCGGGCCGGTGCACACCGCCCGGTTCGGCAGTGTCCGGAAGGGACAGTCATGACCGCCACCCCGCCGGACGTCCTCCGCTGCGCGTACGCCGAGCTCGTGGTCACCGACCTGGCGGCGTCACGGGCGTTCTACGTCGACGTGCTCGGGCTCGTCGTGACCCACGAGGACCCTTCCGCGCTGTACCTGCGGGCGTTCGAGGAGTACCTGCACCACTCTTTGGTGCTGCGCCAGGGATCCACGCCCGCGCTGGCCGTGCTGGCTTACCGGGTGCGGAGTCCTCTCGATCTCGACCTGGCCGAGGCCTACTACCGCGCGCTGGGTGTCCGGGTGGAACGGCGCCCGGCGGGCGCGACCCGCGGCATCGGCGAGGCCGTGCGGGTGATCGACCCGCTCGGATTCCCGGTCGAGTTCTTCCACGAGGCCGAGCACGTCGAGCGGTTCACGCAGCGCTACGACGTCCACGGCGCCGGCGCGCTGTCCCGGCTGGACCACTTCAACCTGGACACCCCGGACGTCCCGGCGGCCCGGAAGTACTACGAGGGCCTGGGTTTCCGCGTGTCCGAAGACATCCAGGACGACGAAGGCACGGTGTACGCGGCCTGGATGTTCCGCAAGCCGACGGTGCACGACGTCGCCCTGACCGGCGGCGACGGCCCGCGGCTGCACCACATCGCGTTCGCCTCGCACGAACGGCACCAGATCCTGCACATCTGCGACCACCTGGGCGCGCTGCGCAAGCCGGGCATGATCGAGCGCGGCCCCGGCCGGCACGGCGTGTCGAACGCGTTCTACCTGTACGTCCGCGATCCCGACGGGCACCGCATCGAGATCTACACGCACGACTACTACACCGGCGACCCGGACAACCCGGTGATCACCTGGGACGTGCACGACAACCAGCGCCGCGACTGGTGGGGCAACCCCGTGGTGCCGAGCTGGTACACCGACGCCTCGGTGGTGCTGGACCTCGACGGCGCGGTCCAGCCGGTCGTCGCCCGGGCCGAGCCGCGCGAAGCCGACGTCACCATCGGCGCGGACGGGTTCTCCTTCAGCACCGGGGAGGCGGAGTTCAAGCTAGGCGAGCAGGTGTGAGAACCACTCGCGGGTCCGGTTGAGGACGTCGATCTGGTGGTCGCGTTCGCGGATCGAGTGGTTTTCCCGCGGATAGACGACGTATTCGTGGTGCTTCTCTCCGAGGGCGCGGTGCAGGAGTTCGGCTTGCGAGAGCGGGACGTTGGTGTCGTCCTCGCCGTGCATGATCAGGACGGGCGTGCGGATCTTCGCGGCGTGGGTGATGGGGCTGTTGGCGACGCCGCCCAGCGCTGCTTCGAACCTCGTGTGTTCGCCGGTGGCGGCGAGCGCCGGCCAGTCGATGACGCCCGCGCCGACGAGGGCCGCGGCGAAGCGGTCGGTCTGCGTCACGGCCCACGCGGCGAAGAACCCGCCGTGGCTCCAGCCGCCGATCCCGAGCCGGGTTTCGTCGGCGACACCGTCATTCACGAGGAGGTCGATCCCGGTGAGGACGTCGGTGAACTCCGCACCGCCGACGTCCCCGGCGACGCTTCGCGCGAAGGCGTGTCCGTGGCCCAGGCCGCCGCGCGCATTCGGGAGGAAGACCGCGAAACCGGCGGCGGCCAGCCATTGACCCGAGGGGTACCAGCCGAGGTGGAAGCGGTCGGCGAACCGGTCGTGGGGGCCGCCGTGGACGAGGGTGACCAAGGCGAAGGGGCCGTCTTCGGTCGTTCTTCCCGGCGGGAGGATCAGGAGCCCGTCGAGGTCCAGGCCGTCCGCGGCTCGGTAGTTCAGGCGGTGCTGGGTGCCCCAGGTGCCGTCCGGGGCGGTGCGGCCGAGGCGGGTCAGGTCGTGCGGCGGACCGGCGTGGACGTCGTCGGGTTCGGTGCCGGTGCTCGCGACCATGGCGATCACCCGGCCGTCACGGCTCGCGGTCAGGGCCGTGCCGTGGACCGGGGCGACCTCGGTGAAGGTGCGGGTGGCGGGGTCGAGGCGGCGGAGGGTGGTGTCCAGGCCTTCGGCGAAGAGGGCGAGCGGTGGGCCGTCGTCGACCTGGGTCAGTTCGATCGGGCAGATGGTCAGGTCTTCGGTGAGGTTGTCGCCGCCGTCGAACACGGCGGTGCCGCCGACCAGGCCGGGTGGGGTCAGGCCGAGGTAGGCGAGGTGCCAGTCGGTGCCGTCGTGCCACCAGGCCGGCGCGGACGCTTCGAGGGCCGGGGTGCCGAGGTCGTGAGTGTCGCCGGTGGCGGGGTCGACGAGGTGGAGGCCGGGTTCGAAAACGCCGGGTTCGCGGTCGGCGCAGGACCAGGTGAAGACGGCGAGGGCTTGCCCGTCCGGTCGCGCGGCGACTTCGCAGACGTGCTGGTCGTGCAGGTCGCCGAGGGGGCGAATGGCGGAGGTTCGGAGGTCGAGCAGCCAGAGCCGGTCGGGCCGGGCGCGGGTGTCCCAGACGCGGGACCGGCGGGCTTCGGAGTCTTTGGTCGAGGAAACCGGTGGTTGCCCGGCTGTCGTGTCCGGCTCGGCCTGGCCCGGCCGGACGATCCGGACCCGCGGATCACCCGCGCGATCCTCCGCGTCCGGCGCGATCACCACCACCGCCGCCGATCCCGGCAGCGGGACGTGGCCGCTGATTCCCGCGGGCCACTCCGTCAGCCGCTCGGGGTCGCCGCCTTCGAGGGAGATCCGGTACAGCTGCGCCGTGCCGCGCTCGTCGCCGTCGGAGAGAAAGAACACCGAACCGGAGTCCGCCGCCCATCGCGGGGCCTGGTGCTCGGCCGTGCCGCCCGCGAGCTCCCGGGCCGGGGCACTCCCGTCGGCCGGCGCGAGCCACAGGCCGCTGACCGGGTGCTTCCCGGTCCGGCCCACCGGAGCCGTCACGTAGACGACCCACCGGCCGTCCGGGGAGATTCGCGGCCGGCGCGGCACGATCCGGTCCACCACGGTCTCCGCCGTCAGTTCCACCCGCGCCACGACACCCCCACTCCCGTGAGGACAGTCTGCCTCAGGCCGGCGCCGCCAAGCCGGCCAGGAGGTCCTCGTGGGCCCCCGGCTCGCGCAACGACGGCGCTTCGAGCGTTCCGGCGTCCGGGTCGTCGGCGCGGATCGCCGCGAGGAACCGGACCACCGCGCGGGGCGCCGGGAGCACCTCGCCGCCGAGGTAGGCCAGCACCGTCGCCCCGTTACCGTCTTCGATCGCCGCCGCCCAGCCGTGCACCTCGTCCCAGACCAGCGCGAGGTCGTGGTCCGGGAACCGGGTCAGGCGCCAGTCGAGCGCGATGTACGCCGCCGCGGGCGTTCCCGCGTCGAGTGTGCAGGACTCCAGCCCGACCCCCACCGCGCCGGCGACCGCGGCCACGTACCCGCGCAACCCGCGCTCGAACGAGAACTCCGTGTCGCGCCCGAAATCGATCAGAATGCTCAACGCCGCCTCGCTTTCCCCATGCGCCGCGGGATCCCCGCGGTCCGGGCGCCGGATACCCCGCGGTCGCCGCGATCAACCGGGAAGATCCGATGTCCGGTGTCGTCCATCCGGCGACATTGTACTTGTCATCTCTTCGATGACAAGTCTGGCGGCCGAGGAACCCCCTTCGCGCGGTCGCCCACCCACACCGGCCCGGGCCACTCCCCGGGTTCCCACCACTCGGGAGGTTCCGAAAGCCCGGCCCGAACGGCACGGTGCGCCCGCCTTCGCCGTGAGGCAGGATCGGGGTGTGACCATCGATCAGGCCGGGGTGCCGGAAGCCCGTCCGGGCCCGGCGTTCCCCGAGCACGAAGCCCGCGTCGACGCCTTGAGGCGGCAGCTCACCGCGATCAGCGGCGAAGCCACCGTGCGGCTCGCCAAGCGGACGTCCAACCTCTTTCGCTCGCGGGCCGCCGCGAAACACCCGGGACTGGACGTTTCCGGCTTCACGCACGTACTGCGCGTCGACCCCGAAACCCGCACCGCCGACGTCGAAGGGATGGTCACCTACGAACAGCTCGTCGACGCCACGCTGCCGCACGGCCTGATGCCCCTGGTCGTCCCGCAGCTCAAGACCATCACCCTCGGCGGCGCGGTCACCGGGCTCGGCATCGAGTCCTCGTCCTTCCGCAACGGCATGCCGCACGAGTCGGTGCTCGAACTGGAGATCCTCACCGGGGACGGCCGGATCGTCGTCGCCACGCCGGACAACGAGCACGCCGCCCTCTTCCGCGGCTTCCCCAACTCCTACGGCACCCTCGGCTACGCACTGAGCTTGAAGATCGTCCTCGAGCCGGTGAAGCCGTTCGTCGAGCTCCGCCACGTCCGCTACGGCGACCGGGACACCTACTTCCGCGCCCTCACCGAGGCCTGCGACAGCGGCGAGCACGACTTCGTCGACGGCACGGTGTTCGGCCCGGACGAGCTGTACCTCACCCTGGCGAAGTTCTCCGACACGGCGCCCGCGACCAGCGACTACACCTGGCTCGACATCTACTACCGCTCGATCCGGACCCGCGAGACCGACCACCTCACGGTCCGCGACTACCTCTGGCGCTGGGACACCGACTGGTTCTGGTGCTCCCGCGCCTTCGGCGTCCAGCACCGGCTGCCGCGGCTGCTGCTCGGCCGCCGGTTCCTGCGGTCCTCCGTCTATTGGAAGGCCGTCGCGCTCGACCGCCGGTTCAAGATCGCGCAGCGGCTGCTCAAGCTCCGGCGGATGCCGCCGGAAGAGACGATCGTGCAGGACATCGAGGTACCGATCGGCCGCGCCGCGGAGTTCCTCGAGTTCTTCGAGCGGGAGATCCCCATCAGCCCGGTGTGGGTCTGCCCGCTGCGGCAGCGCCCCGGCGGCGTGCGCTGGCCGCTCTACGAGCTGAACCCCGAAGCGCTCTACGTCAACTTCGGGTTCTGGTCGGCCGTTCCCCTGGACCCGGGTGAGCGTGACGGCGTGCACAACCGGATGATCGAAGCCGAGGTCACCCGGCTGGGCGGGCACAAGTCGCTCTATTCGGACAGCTTCTACGCCGAAGACGAGTTCTGGCGGCTCTACAACGGTGACGTCTACCGGGAGCTCAAGCGGACCTACGACCCGGACAAGCGACTGCTCGGCCTCTACGAAAAATGTGTCCGCCGCCGGTGAAAGGAATGAACGTGACCCAGGCAACCATCCCGGTCGGCGAGGTCTTCGAGCGCCTGCTCGGCCCCCGCGCGACCGTGTCGATCACCGCCTACGACGGCAGCAGCAGCGGGCCGGCCGACGCGCCGGTCGCGATCCAGGTGCGCTCGCCGCTGGCGCTGGACTACCTGATGTCGTCGCCCGGCGACCTCGGCCTCGCCCGCGCGTACGTCGCGGGCGCGCTCGACGTCACCGGCGACCTCTACACCGCGCTGCACGCGCTGTCGGCCCAGGTCGACCAGCTCACCGCGGCCGACCGGCTGTGGATGCTGCGCAAGCTCGGCCCCCGCCACCTGCGGGTCGTCAAGCC
Organism: Amycolatopsis sp. NPDC051061; assembly: GCF_040682935.1. Classification (NCBI taxonomy): domain Bacteria; kingdom Bacillati; phylum Actinomycetota; class Actinomycetes; order Pseudonocardiales; family Pseudonocardiaceae; genus Amycolatopsis; species Amycolatopsis sp. NPDC051061. The sequence goes on along the minus strand of NZ_JBFBBZ010000019.1, from coordinate 59,921 downwards.
GCCCGCCGAGGAGCACCCGAGCCGGTTCCGGCGCGGGATGACCGCGCTCCGGCACTCGAAGGGCCGCGACAGCGAGGCCATCGCCAGCCACTACGACGTGTCCAACCGGTTCTACGAGCTGGTCCTCGGCCCGTCGATGGCCTACACGTGCGCGGTGTTCCCGGAAGCCGACGCCACGCTGGAGCAGGCGCAGGAGCACAAGTTCGACCTGGTCTGCCGCAAGCTCGGCCTCGAGCCCGGCATGAAGCTCCTCGACGTCGGCTGCGGCTGGGGCGGGATGGTCGCGCACGCCGTCCGGCACTACGGCGTCGAGGCGATCGGCGTCACGCTCTCGCGCGAGCAGGCCCAGTGGGCGCAGAAGAACATCGTCTCCCTCGGCCTGGCCGACCGCGCCGAGATCCGCCACCTCGACTACCGGGACGTCACCGAGACCGGATTCGACGCGATCTCGTCGATCGGCCTGACCGAGCACATCGGCGCCCGCAACGTGCCCGGCTACTTCCGGTTCCTCGCGGAGAAGCTCAAGCCGCACGGGCGCCTGCTCAACCACTGCATCACCAACCCGGACACCAGCGTCGCCCACCGCTCGCGCGGCTTCATCGACCGCTACGTCTTCCCGGACGGCGAGCTCGAGGCGCCCGGCGAGCTCGTCACGGCCATGCACGACGCCGGCCTGGAGGTCCGGCATTCGGAGAACATCCGCGAGCACTACGCGCTCACGCTGGCCGGATGGTGCGCGAACCTCGACGAACACTGGGACGAGGCGGTCGCCGAGGCGGGTGCCGGCCGCAGCCGGGTCTGGGCGCTCTACCTGGCGGCTTGCCGGCTGGCCTTCGAACGCCGGGAGATCGAACTGCACCAGATCCTGGGGGTTCGGACCGACCGCGAGGGCGGGATGGGGATGCCGCTGCGCCCCGATTGGGGAATTTGACCACCGGGGCTGGCCAGCACGGACCGGCAATGGGAGGATGGTCCCGAGACCGGGCGTCCGAACGGGACGTCCAGGCTTACTAAAAAGAGTAGGTATGGGTATGGCTCAGGGCAGTGTCAAGTGGTTCAACGGCGAAAAGGGCTTCGGCTTCATCGCGCAGGACGGCGGGGGTCCGGACGTGTTCGTCCACTACTCCGAGATCCAGGGCAGCGGCTTCAAGTCGCTCGACGAGGGTCAGCGCGTGGAGTTCGAAATCGGCCAGGGCCAGAAGGGCCCGCAGGCCCAGCGCGTCAGCGTCATCTGAGCCACGAGGCATCCTGAAGGCCCTCGCCCCCACCGGGGCGGGGGCCTTTCTCGTGCCCGGCCACACTGCGGATTCACAACAGTCCGGTAACGTAGTGGGTGTCGAGAGCCCTTTTCGGATGCCGGCGTCCCGCCGGTCTCACCTCTCGACCTTGGCCGACCAGGCCGATCGCCGAACAGGAGCGGCGACGTGCCCGGCCCCCGCAGACCGCTGACCGCCGGGTGTTCCGATCCCCCGGCCACCCGCGCGTGAGCCCCGCTCCGCGCGCGATGACTTCGAAACGAGTAATGCATGACAGCCTCCGTGAAGGCTCGCCCTTCCGTCCCGAAACCCGTGCTCTCCGGCCGCCAGACCGTGGCCGAGCTGATCACGATCCGCACGTTCCTGCTGGTCCCGTTCCTCGCGCTCGCCGCGGCCGTCCCGGTCTTCTGGGGCTGGGGCGTCAGCTGGCTCGACCTCACCATCGGCGGCGCGTTCTTCGTCGTGTCGACGCTCGGCATCACCGTCGGCTACCACCGCTACTTCACCCACGGCTCGTTCCGCGCGAAGCGGGCGCTGCGGATCGCCCTGGCCGTCGCCGGCGGCCTCGCGGCGCAGGGCCCGGTCATCGGCTGGGTGGCCGACCACCGCCGGCACCACGCGTTCTCCGACCGCGACGGCGACCCGCACTCGCCGTGGCTGTTCGGCACGTCCCCGGCGGCGCTGGCCCGCGGCTTCTGGCACGCCCACATGGGCTGGCTCTTCGGACGTGACAAGACCAACATCGACCGGTTCGCCCCCGACCTGGCGGCCGACCGTGACCTGCGCGTCGTCGACCGGCTCTTCCCGGTGTGGGTCGTGGTGAGCCTGCTGCTGCCCGCGCTGCTCGGCGGGCTGATCACGCTGTCGTGGTGGGGCGCGCTGACCGCGTTCCTCTGGGCCGGCCTGGCGCGGATCTCGTTCCAGCACCACGTGACGTGGTCGGTGAACTCGGTCTGCCACATGATCGGCGAGCGCCCGTTCGCCAGCCGTGACCGCTCGGCGAACTTCTGGCCGCTGGCGATCCTGTCGATGGGCGAGTCCTGGCACAACACCCACCACGCGGACCCCACGTCGGCCCGCCACGGCGCGCAGCGCGGGCAGATCGACATCTCGGCCCGGGTGATCTGGGCGTTCGAGAAGCTCGGGTGGGCGTGGAACGTCCGGTGGCCGACCGCGAAGCGGCTGGCCGCGCTGGCCCGGTGACCACGGTCGCCCTGACCTTCGACGACGGGCCGTACCCCGAGACGACGCCCGCGCTGCTGACCGCCCTCGGCGACGCGCCCGCGACGTTCTTCCTGTGGGGCGAGCACGCCGCGGCGCACCCGGACCTGGTCCGGGCGATCGCCGCGGCGGGGCACACGATCGGCAACCACACCTGGACGCACCCGCGGCTCACCGGCCTGGACGCCGGGGTCCGCGGCGAGGAGGTCCGGCGCACGCAGGACCTCCTCGCCGAGCTCACCGGGACCCGCCCGGTGTTGTTCCGCCCGCCCTACGGCGACACGGGTCCCGCGGTCGCGGCGACCATCGCCGAGCACGGGCTCACCGAGGTGCTGTGGACCGTCGACACCCGCGACTGGGCGGGCGCCTCGGCGGACGAGGTCGAGGCCACGGCGTCGCGAGCCGAGCCGGGCGGGGTCGTCCTGATGCACGAGGGCCGCCCGGCGACGGTCGAAGCGGTACCCAGGATCCTCGCGGCCCTCGCCGCCCGCGGCCTGCAGCCGGTTCCGGTCACATCCGACCGGTCATGAGGGGCACCTCCATGGCTCCTATGGCCAGGGTCTCGGCAAAGTCGCGTTTGCCGGCCGGGACGTCATGAAAGGGTCGTTCATGACGCTGGACGACTTGAAAGAGTCGTTCATGACGTCGCCAACCCGCGCCACACGTCGCGAATGACTCATTCGGGACCTCCGGCGCCCCCAATGACTCATTCGCGACACCCGACTCCGCGCGCGACCGTGACTTTGCCGGAGCCCTGGCTCTCATGGCCATGAAGGTGCCCCCTCATGGCATCGGTCAGGGGTTGATGCGCAGGTACGCGGGCTTCGGCCGCAGGTTCTCGTCGAACAGGCAGGCCGCCCCCTCGCCCGGGAACACGTCCGGGACCCACGAATGCCGGTCCGTGAAGCCCCACGTCGTGAACTCCACGCACCGCCGGACCGCCTGGCAGCCGTCCCACAGCCGGTCGAAGTAGCTCGCCTGCGTGTCGAGCTTCGCCGCGTCCGGCGGGGTCGGGATGCGGACGTCGGCTTCGGTGATGGCAACGTCCACGCCGAGCCTCGTCAGCCGGGCCAGGTTCTCGCGGTACTCACCCGGGAAGCCGTACTGGATCGACAGGTGCGCCTGGACCCCGACGCCGCCGATCGGGACGCCCTGCCGCCGGAGCGTCTTCACCAGGTCGTACACCGCGTCGCTCTTCGGGTTGCGGCCTTCGATGTTGTAGTCGTTGATGTACAGCGTCGCGGACGGGTCGGCCGCATGCGCCCAGCGGAACACGTCCGCGACGAACCCGTCGCCGAGCTTCTGCCGGAAAACGGTGTCGCGCCGCGTGCCGTCCTCGTTGAACAGCTCGTTGACGACGTCCCAGGCGCGGATCTTTCCCTGGTACCGCTTGACTTCCGTCGTGATGTGGTCGTGCAGGACGCGGCGCAGCTCGGCCGCGGGCAGCGCGGCCACCCAGTCCGGCAACTGGGAGTGCCAGACGAGCGTGTGGCCGCGGACGGTCTTGTGGTGCGTCTGCGCGTACCGGACGATCGCGTCGGCACCCGACCAGTCGTACTGGCCGCGGACGGCTTCGACCGTGCCCCATTTCATCTCGTTCTCGGGCGTCACGTTGTCGAATTCGCGCGTGAGGACGGCCCGGTAATCGGGTTCGTCCGCCAGGTAAGCCGCTGCCACGGCACTCCCGACGTAGCGGTGGGTGATGTCTTTCAGCGGAACGGCCGCCGAAGCCGCGGGGGCCTGCCACACGGCAATGCCCGCGACGACCGCCGCGGTCAGCAGAGCACGTTTAATAGGAATACTTCTCAGCATCTCTTTCCTCCGTTTTTCCGAAAGTTTCGAGGTGTGTCAAACCGGCTTTCGATGACCTAGAATCTCCTTCATGACAACGAAGTCCGATGATCCCGAGCCGGTCGCGTCCCGCGTCACCATCGCCCGGATCGCCGCCGAGACGGGGGTTTCCGTCCCGACGGTTTCGAAAGTGCTCAACGGACGCCCCGACGTCGCCGAAAGCACCCGCGCCCGCGTGGAAGCGGTCATCGGGAAATACGGTTACCGCCGTCGCGCCGACGAACGGTCCCGGCGTTCTCGACTGCTGGAACTGATGTTCCACGAACTCGAAAGCACGTGGGCACTGGAAATCATCCGCGGGGTCGAGTGCGTGGCCCGCGAAAACGGAATGGCGGTCGTGCTCGCGGAATCGTCGGGCCGGCACACCCCCGGGCAGAGCTGGCTGGAAAGCGTGCTGGCGCGGCGGCCGGTCGGCATCGTTTCGGTGTGTTCCGACTTCACCGGCGGGCAGCTGGCGAAGCTGCGGGCCCGCGACATCCCGCTCGTCGTGGTCGACCCGGCCGGCGCGCCCGGGCCGGAGACGCCCTCGATCGGGGCCACGAACTGGCAGGGCGGGCTGACCGCGACCCGGCACCTGGTGGAGCTGGGGCACCGCCGGATCGCGATGATCGGCGGGCCGGACGGGGTGTTGTGCAGCCGGGCCCGGATCGACGGCTACCGCACGGCGCTGGAGACGGCCGGGCTGGCGTTCGACCCGGCGCTGGTCCGCCGCGGCGACTTCCACGTCCGGTCCGGCTACCGGGAGCTGGCGTCATTGCTGACCCTCCCCGACCGCCCGACGGCGGTGTTCGCGGGCAGCGACCTGCAGGCGCTGGGGGTGTACGAGGCCGCACGCGACGCGGGGCTCCGCATCCCGGACGACCTGAGCGTGATCGGCTTCGACGACCTGCCGGTGGCCCGCTGGCTGACCCCGGAGCTGACGACGATCCGCCAGCCCCTGCAGGAGATGGCGGCCGCGGGGGCGCGGCTGGCGATTTCGCTGGCCCGCGGGACGCATCCCGAGAGCCACCGGCTGGAGCTGGCGACAAGCTTGGTGGTCCGCCACAGTACGGCCGCCCCGGCACACCGGGGAAACGGCGCGCTGGCCGGCGGGCGGAGGTAGGAGAGTCCCGCTCATCCCGGCCACCGCAGGCTCTCCGGGGGTCCCAGATAACTCGGCCGCAGCCCGCCCGTGTCGACCACCAGCTTCTGGACCACCACCGCCGGGTCGACCATCCACACCTTCAGCACGTGCGGACCGGGCGCCGCCACCACGTGCCGCGTCGAAGTCAGGTTCACGTTGTCCGACGTGGTCCGCTCCCACTGCCGGTTCATCGTCATGTCGTCGGCGCCCGTGGCCTTCGTGATGTTCACGACCTGTGGCGCCGCGTCGTCCAACGACACCGCGTACCGCAGCCCGTCCCCCGGCAGCACGTTGCTCCGCGGCGAAAGGTACGCCCACACCGTCACCGGGCCGGCCGTGAACAGCGTCATCCGGTACTCCAGCCGCGGTCCATCACCCGCCGTACGGCTCGCGGCCGTCACCGGGAACGGTGTCATCCCCGCCCCCGTCCGGCCCAAGTCCGGGATCAGCCGCCACGAAACCGGACCGGCGGAGACGTTCGCGCTGCAGTGCGAAGCTTCCATCGACACGTATCCGCCGGCCTCGACGAACCCGCGCCGCCACGACGACGGCACCGGGCGATGAGCCACCACCGCGTCCACCACCACCGACTCACCCGCCCCCGACACCGTGATCGGCACGGTCGTCACGCCCTTCGGCGCGCGGCTCCAGTCGATCCGCACGGTCATCCGCAGCTCCTCCTCCACCCGGCCGCCGCGCGGCTCGACCAGCACCCACGGCGCGCCGGCGACGGAGACACGGCACCGGAACGGCGTCCGGCCCCGGTTGAACACGTCGATGTACTGGGCCGGCGCGCTCTGGTAAGGGCTGAACTCCGGCAGCACCGGACGTCCCGCCGCGCCCGGCCACGCCTCCGAAGACCCGTCGACGGCGACCCCGAGCGTGGCGGCGGCCGGGAGGGAAATCCGCCGCACCGCGGGAAAGATGATGTCCGGCAGCGCGACGTTGTTCAGCTCCGGCTGCTGCCAGGGCGCGTTCGGGCCGTAGCGGGCGACGTCGCCGTAGTCGATGTGCGGCTGGGTCTGGAACCCCTTCCACTTGCCGCCCGCGATGCCGGTGTTGTACTTCTCCGCCAGCGCGAGGTCGTCGGCGAAGCGCGCTTCGGTGACGGCGGCGAGCCCGTTCGCCGAAGCGCGGCCCTGAGCCGCGTACAGCAGGTTCGTGAACTCCGCGCGCCGCAACGCGTAGAGGTTCGCCGACGCCGTGACCTCGTACGCGACCAGTTCGTAGAACGCGTCCCGGTACGCCGCGGGCAGCCGCGCCGAAATGCGGGCCGAGCGCGCGGCGAGCGCCTGCCACTCGTCGGTGACCCGGTCCAGCTCGCGGTAGTTCACCAGGCTGAACGGCGTCGCCTGGTCGTCGTACACGATCGTGCCATCGGGCTGCAGCGTGATCCGCCGGTTCAGCAGCTCCGGCTTCCGGCGGGACTGCAGCCGTCCGTAGTCGTGCAGCACACCGGCGATGTCCGACGCCAGAGCCGGACCGAAGTTCGTCGCGGCGAACTGCCGCTCCCAGGTGGACAGCCGCTCGACGGGCAACGCCGACGGATCCCACGCGTAGTCCAGGAAGAACTGCAGGGGCAGCTCGTTGCCCTTCAGGTCCCCGACGTTCGCCACCCACAGCCGGTCGTTCCCGTAGGAAACCGCCTGGTGCAGCTGTTCCCACGTGTTCGCGATCAGCGCCGTGTCGACCCACTTGTAGTTGCGGCCGCCGCCGACGTAGTCGAAGTGGTAGTACAGCCCGTACCCACCGGGATGCCGCGGGAGCGAGAGGTCCGGGTGCTTGCGGATGTTGCCCCAGTTGTCGTCGGTGAAGACCACGATGACGTCGTCGGGCGGGCGGAGGCCCTGCGCCCAGTACCGCTGGACCTCCTTGTACAGCGTCCACACCTGCGGGACGTCGGTGCTCAGCTCGCGGGCGAGGATGTCCCGTTCCGTCGCGATGATCTCCCGCATCAGCTCGATGCCGTCGCCGTCGGGCAGGCTGACGTCGCCGTTGCCGCGCATGCCGAGGGTGACGACGCCTTCGAAGTCCTCGCGGGCCATCCGCCGGATCCCGTCGGTCCAGTAGGCCTTGATCGCCTCGCCGTTGCGGCGGAAGCTCCACTCCCCCGTGCCGCCGTACGGGTCGTGGCCCGGCGTAGTGATGGTCCCGGCCGCGTCGCGGACCGCGGGCACCGCGTGCCGGTTCCACTCCTCGATCCCGCGCATCATCGGCGCCTCGTGCGAGGTGCCCATCACGACGCCGTACTCCTTGGCGGTCGCGTGGTTGAGCGGGTCGTCCTCGGCGAAGGCGCGGCCCCACACCGCGGGCCACAGGTAGTTGGCCCGCAGCCGCAGCATCGTCTCGAAGACCTTGGCGAAGAACTCGTGGTTGAAGCCGTTCGGGAAGCCCGGCGCGAGACCGGGTCCGAAGTACGCGGGCGCCCAGGTGCCGAGCGCCGGGTTCTCGTCGTTGATGAAGAACCCGCGGTACTTCACGTGCGGCGTGCCCAGGCTGAACCGCTCTCCGGGGAGGTGCAGTTCCGAAGCCCGGGCGGGCGGGACGTCGGCCCACCAGTACCACGGGGAGACGCCGATGCGCCGCGAAACCTCGTAGACGCCGTAGATCACGCCCCGCTGGTCGCTGCCGGTGAGCACGAGCCGTCCGTCGACGACCTGGCTCAGCGACGTCTCCCACTTCCCGGCGACCCCGGTGACGTCGAGCTTCCCGGCCGAGACGAGCGAGTCGACCAGAGGGCTGTGGCCGAGCGTGCCGACCAGCACCACCGGCCCATGGACGGGCGCGACCCCGGACACCGCCGGCCGGACGCCGGTGACGCGTTCGACGTCGGCGGCCAGGTCGCCGGCGACCCGCCGGACGCCCGGCAGGTCGCCGGGGCTCACCACGATCGTCGCGGCTTTCCCCCGCGACACCAACGGGAACCCGGTCCCGGCTTCGGCGAGGCCCGGCAGGGCCACGGACCCCGCTCCGGCCAGGGCGAGCAACTGCAAGAACGCACGACGGTGGACCTCGGACGGCACGGCAGACCTCCTGAGTCAGCCCTTCACGGATCCGGTCAGCCCGCCGACGATGCGCCGTTCGGCGAGCACGAAGAACGCGAGTGCCGGGATCATCGACAGCGCGGTGAACGCGAGCACCCGGGCGGTGTCCTGGGAGTACTGGGACTGGAACGTGGCGACGCCGAGCGGGAGGGTGAAGTGCGCGGAGTCGTTGAACACCAGTAGCGGCAGCAGGTAGGCGTTCCAGCTGGTGACGAACGCGAGCACGCCGACCGTGGTCAGCGCGGGCGCCGACAGCGGCAGCAGGATGCGCCAGAAGAACCCGAGCCGGCTCGCGCCGTCGAGCACGGCGGCGTCCTCGAGCTCACCCGGGATGGCGTGCATGAACGGGCGCAGGATCACGATCGTCACCGGCAGCGAGAACGCCGCCTCCGGGATCGCGACACCCCAGAAGCTCTCGAGCATGCCCAGCTCGCGCAGCCACAGGTACAGCGGCAAGGTCGCCACGGTGAGCGGGAACAACAGGCCGAGCGTGAACAGCGTGTACAGCGCCTCACGGCCCTTGAACTGGTACCGCGACAGCGCGAACCCGGCCATCGAACCCAGGCCGACGGCGACGGCGGTCGCGATCACCGCGATCAGCGCACTGTTGCCCAGGAACCCCCAGAACGCGCTCGAGCCGAGGACCGAAACGTAGTTGTCCATGACCCACGGGCCGGGCAGCCCGGCCGGGTCGGAGTTGATCTGCGCGTTGGTGCGGAACCCGCCGAGCACGACGAACAGCAGCGGCACGACGGTCACGCCGAGCACGACGATCGCCGCGAGGTACCCGATCGAGAGGCCGAACTTGCGTGACCGCATCAGCTCACCATCCTCGTCAGGGCGCCCTGGGTGTCGCGGCGGAGCGCGAACCGCTGGTACAGCAGGGCGAACAGGAAGCAGATGACGAAGAGGATCACCGCGACGGCGGAGCCGAACCCGAACTCGTAGCGCTTGAAGCCGTGGTCGACCAGGTACGTCGCCATCGTCGTCGACGCGTTCGCCGGCCCGCCCAGCGTCATGATCCACACGACGTCGAACAACTGCAGCGAACCGATCACCGACAGGAAGATCCAGATCCGGATGGTCGGCCCGAGCAGCGGCAGCACGACGTGCCGGGTGGTCTGCCACGCCGACGCGCCGTCGAGCGCGGCGGCCTCGCGCAGTTCGGCGGGCACGCCCTGGAGACCGGCGAGCAGCAGGATGATGCCGAAGCCGATGTACTTCCAGGTGATCACCGCGAACATCGTGTAGAGCACGATGCCCGGGTCGGCCAGCCACTGGTGGACCAGGCCGCCGAGCCCGGCGCCCTTCAGCACCTGGTCGGCGAACCCGTTCGGCTGCAGCATGAGGAACCAGATCACCGCGGTGATCGCTTCGGAGAGGACGTACGGTGCGAACACCAGGGCTCGCAGCACCGCGCGTCCCCGCAGCTTGCGGTTGAGCAGCATCGCCAGGCCGATCGACAGCGGCAGCTGCACCACGATCGACAGCCCGGCGATGATCAGGTTGTGCACGATCGCGCCCTGGAACACCGTGCCGCTGAAGGCGTCCACGTAGTTGTCGAGACCGATGAAGTCGTCGAGCGGGCCGAAGCCGTTCCACTGGAACAGGCTGTAGAACCCGGCGATCCCGATCGGTACCAGGACGAAGCCGACGAAGACCAGCAGGGCCGGCCCGAGCAGGAGCGTCAGCTCGAGCCGTTTGCGCACGCCGGAACGCTTCGCCCGGCGGCCCGCCGCCGGTGCGGACGGCTGGGCAGCCGTCCGCACCGGCGTCGTCGCCGTGGTCACTTGTTGCCCGCCGCGGCCTGGTTGACGGCGGCCACGATGCCTTCGGGGGTGCCCTGGCCGGCGAACATGTTCGCCACCGCGTCGTTCAGCGCGGCGCCGACCGCGGTCGGGAACGCCCGGTCGAAGTACATCTGCAGGTACGGCGCCTTCGTGCCGTAGTCGTAGACGGCCCGCAGCGTGTCGGTCTTCAGCGACTTCGCGGCGACGGTGTTGACGGGCAGGCCGGCCCCCTGGGCGGCGAGCTGCGTCTGCACCGGCTCACTGCCCAGGTACTGCAGGAAGTCCGCACACGCCTTCGACGCGCGGGTCGTGCAGGCGAAGCCGTCGCCGCCGCCGAGCACGGCCGCCGGGTCGCCCTGGCCGCCCGCCACGGACGGGAACGGGAACCAGCCGACCTTCGAATCCAGCTGCTTGTCGTCGGTCAGCGCCGACATCGTGCCGGGCTCCCAGTCGCCCTGCAGTTCCATCGCGGCCTTGCCGTTGGCGACGAGGCCGGCGGAGCTGCCCGCGCCCTGCTGGGCCGGCGTGCCGGCGAACCCGGTCTGGAACGGCTGCGTGGCCAGGAAGTTCTTCAGGTCCTGGCCGGCCTTCGTCCAGCACGGGTCGTCGAGCTTGACCGCCTTCACCGACTGCTTGAGGACGTCGACCGAGCATTCGCGGACGGCGAAGTAGTTGAAGTAGAAGGCGTCGGGCCAGCGGTCCTTGCCGCCGACCGAGATCGGCGCGATGCTCTTGGCCTTCAGCTGCGTGACGGCCGCGTTCAGCTCGTCCATCGTCTTCGGCGGGGTGGTGATCCCCGCCTGCTGGAAGAGGTCCTTGCGGTACCAGAAGCCGACGAAGTGCTGCTCGAACGGCACCCCGTACTGCTTGCCGTCGACCTGCCAGTTCTCCCCGAACTTGCCGGTGGTCTGGGTGATCCACGGCTTCGTGGCGTCGGTGATGTCGGCGACCTTGCCCGAGGTGATCTGCGAGGCCAGGTCACCGGCGCCCCAGGACTGGTAGACGTCCGGCGGCTGGGCCCCCTGCAGCGCGAGCGGGACCTTGGTGGGGAAGTCCTCGTTCTGCAGCGGCTGGGCCTTGATCGTGACGTCCGGGTGCGCCTGGTGGTAGTCGGTGACGACCTTTTCCCAGATCGACTTGATCGGGTCGGTGGTGCCGTTGTGCCACCAGGTGAGGGTGACCGGCCCGCTCGGCTGCGCGGGTGTGTCGCTCCCCCCGCTGCTGCACGCCGAAAGGGTGAGCGGGAGGACCGCCACCAAGGCGGCGAGAAGGGGGATTCTGTGCTTCACAAACATCGTGGGTCCACTCCTGACGACTTCGGCCGAGTTGGACGGGGCGCGACGGCACCCGGGTTGGCGAAGAGTTTGCTCCCGGGCAAATCGGATGTCAATCGTTGTCGATAACGTTTTACATGGCTAGTCTGAGCCGATGCAGCCCAGTTCGAGGGTGACCATCCGTGACGTCGCGGCCCAAGCCGGCGTCTCGGTGGCCACAGTCTCCAAAGTCATCAACGAGCGCTACGGCGTCTCCGCCGCGACGCTCGCGAAGGTCCGCGCGGTGATCGAAGACCTCGGGTACGAAGCGAGTCTCGTGGCGCAGAGCCTGCGCAACCACCGGACCAACGTGATCGGGATCCTGGTCGCCGACCTCGAACCGTTCTCCACCGAGCTGCTCAAGGGAGCCGCGGACGCCATCCGCGGCAGCGGGTTCGAACTCGTCGTCTACTCCGCCGGCGGCCGCACCGGCGACCCGAAGGGCTGGGAAAAGCGTTACCTGTCCCGCCTTTCCGGCACGCTCGTCGACGGCGCCGTGCTCGTCACGCCCGCCGTCTCGCTCGAAGCCGTGCCCGGTACGCCGGTCGTCGCGGTCGACCCGCACACCGGGCCGTCTCACCTGCCCACGATCGATTCCGACAACCTGCGTGGTGCGCAACTGGCCACCGAGCACCTCCTCGATCTGGGTCACCGGCGGATCGGATTCCTCTCGGGCCGCCCCGACCTCGAATCGGCGTCGCTGCGCAAGGCGGGTTACCTGCGGGCCCTCGAAGCCGCGGGCGTGCCGGCCGACGAGGACCTGATCCGGATCGGCGCCTACGACCCGGAGATCTCCGCGGCCTCGGCGCACGACCTGCTGACCGGCCCGGACCGCCCCACCGCGGTGTTCGCCGCGAACGACATCTCGGCCATCGCGACCGTCGGCGCGGCTCGCGAGCTGGGACTTTCCGTGCCCGACGACCTCTCCGTGGTCGGCTTCGACAACGTCCCCGAATCCGCGCTCTGCAGCCCGCCACTGACCACAGTGGACCAGCCGATCCGCGAGATGGGGCACCGGGCGATCAGCATGCTCATCGCACTGATCAACGGCGACGAGGTCGGGCGCACCCACGTCACCCTCGACACCGGCCTGGTGGTGCGCAGCTCGACCCGGGCCCTCTCCTGATCCTGTGCCATCCGGGGCTTCGCCCCGGGCCGGGGGCTCCGCCACCCGGAACCCCCGGAAGCTCCCTCCTGACGAAGGGCGGAAAGCCTTGACCACGCAGCCTGCCGCGGCCCCCGAGCCGTGGCGAAACCCCGCGGCCGACCCGGGCGAACGCGTCCGCGCCCTGATGGCGCGCATGACGCAGCGCGAAAAGCTCGCCCAGCTCTACGGCGTCTGGGTCGGCATCGACTCGGGCGGGGAGATGGCGCCGCACCAGCACGACTTCGTCGACGCCGACGTCGACCTCGACGACCTGGTCCGCCACGGCATCGGACAGCTCACGCGCGTCTTCGGCACCCGGCCGGTCGATCCGCTGGTCGGGGCGCACAGCCTCGCCCGCAGGCAGCGCCAGATCGTCTCCAGCAACCGGTTCGGCATCCCCGCCGTCGTGCACGAGGAGTGCCTGACCGGCCTGGCCGCGTGGCAGGCGACGATCTACCCGGCCCCGCTGTCCTGGGGCGCGACGTTCGACCCCGACCTGGTGCACCGGATGGCCGCGCGGATCGGGCGGACCATGCGGGGACTCGGTGTGCACCAGGGCCTCGCGCCGGTCCTCGACGTCGCTCGGGACCTGCGCTGGGGCCGCGTCGAGGAGACGATCGGCGAGGACCCGTACCTGGTCGGGACGATCGGTGCCGCGTACGTCGCCGGGCTCGAGTCGGCCGGCGTGATCTCGACGCTGAAGCACTTCGTCGGGTACTCCGCCTCGCGAGCCGGGCGCAACCTGGCCCCGGTTTCGGCCGGGCCGCGCGAGATCGCGGACGTCCTGCTCCCGCCGTTCGAGCTGGCCCTGCGCGCGGGCGCCCGGTCGGTGATGAACGCCTACACCGACACCGACGGCGTCCCTTCCGCCGCCGACGCGTCGCTGCTGACCGGCCTGCTGCGCGACACCTACGGGTTCACCGGCACGGTCGTCGCCGACTACTTCTCCGTCGCGTTCCTGCACCGGCTGCACGGCGTCGCGGCCGACCGCGGCGACGCGGCCGGGCAGGCGCTGACCGCGGGCATCGACGTGGAGCTGCCCACCATGGACTGCTACGGCGAGCCGCTGCTCGCCGCGGTGGAAGGGGGCGCGGTCGACGCCGCCGCCGTCGACCGCGCCCTCGAACGGGTGCTGCGGCAGAAGTGCGAACTGGGACTGCTCGACGCGGACTGGGCGCCGGAGGTGCCCGAGGAGATCGACCTCGACGACGCCGGTGCCCGCGCCTTGGCGCGCGAGGTGGCCGAGAAGTCGATCGTGCTGCTGCACAACGACGGGACGCTGCCGCTCTCCCCCGGCGCCGACGTCGCCGTCGTCGGGCCGCGCGCGGACACGCCGGGCGCGATGCTCGGCTGCTACTCGTTCCCGCTGCACGTCGGCGTCCACCACCCGGACGTCCCGTTCGGCGTCTCGGTGCCGACGGTGGTGGAGGCGCTGCGGTCGTCTTTCGACGTCACCTACGCGCTGGGCTGCCCGGTCGTCGGCGGAGACGACGACGGGATCGCCGAGGCGGTGGCGGCGTGCGCGTCGGCGTCCGTCTGCGTGGCGGTGCTCGGTGACCGGGCCGGCCTGTTCGGCGGCGGCACGTCCGGCGAGGGCTGCGACGCGCCGGACCTGCGGCTGCCGGGCCGTCAGGAGGAACTCCTCGAAGCGCTGCTCGCCACGGGCAAGCCGGTCGTGCTGGTGCTGCTCTCGGGGCGCCCGTACGAACTTTCCCGGCAGATCGACCGGCTGGCGGCGGTGGTCAGCGGGTTCTACCCCGGCGAGGAGGGCGCTCCCGCGCTGGAAGGTGTCCTCAGTGGACGGATCGACCCCTCCGGCCGGCTGCCGGTGAGCTTCCCGGCGGCCGGGGCCAGCCAGCCCTCGACGTACCTCGCGGCGCCGCTCGGCCGCCGCAGCGAGGTGAGCACGGTCGACCCGACGGCGTTGTTCCCGTTCGGGCACGGGTTGTCCTACGCGCCGGTGACCTGGGTCGACGTGAGCGCGACGGGTTCGCTGTGGCCGACCGACGGCGTGTGCCGGGTCCGGGTGACGCTGCGGAACGACCACTCCCGGCCCGCGTCGGAAGTGGTCCAGGTGTACCTGCACGACCCGGTGGCGGAGGTCGTGCGTCCCGAGCGCCAGCTGATCGCGGCCCGGCGGGTTTCGCTGGAGCCCGGTGCGACGGTCGTCGTGGACATCGGCCTGCACGCGGACCTGACGTCGTACACGGGCCGGGCGGGCCGGCGCCTGGTCGAGCCCGGCGACGTCGAACTGCGGATCGGGACGTCCAGTGAGCAGTTCGTGGCGACGCTGCATTGCACGCTCAGCGGGCCGCGGCGTTACGTCGGCTTCGAGCGCGTCCTGGCTCCGGAGTTCGGGTCATGAAAAGGACGCTGGCGGTCTGCTGCCTCGCGGTCCTGACCGCGCTGTTCGTGGGTGCGTCCGGGCGTCCTCCCGCGTCGCACTGGGTGGCGACGTGGACGTCGATGCCGCAGCTGACCGAGCCGTCGAACATGCCGCCGGCGCCGTACACGGGCACGGACCGGGTGCTGGACAACGCTTCCCTGCGCCAGACGGCGCACGTGTCGGTCGGCGGCCCCCGGATCCGGCTGCGGTTCTCCAACGCCTTCGGCGGGGCGCCGCTGCCGCTCTCGGCCGTCTCGGTGGCGCGTCCGCTCGACGGGCGCGCGGGCGTTTCGGCGCTGGTTCCCGGCAGCGTGGTGCCGGTGACGTTCCACGGCAAGCCGTCGGCGACGATCCCGGTGGGCGCGCAGGTCGTGTCGGACCCGCTGCCGTTCCCCGTGCGGTCCTTCGAGAACATCGCGGTGACGGCCTACCTGGCGCACGGCCAGGGATCGCTGTCGATCACGTCCCACCCGGGCTCCCGCACGACGTCCTACCTGGTGCCCGGCAACCAGGTGTCCGCTTCGGACCTGCCGGGCGCGACGCCGGTGGACCACTGGTACTTCCTCAGTGGCATCGAGGTCCTCTCCCCCGCGTCGGCGGTGGCGGTGATCGGCGATTCGCTCTCCGACGGCCGCGGCTCGACGACCAACGGCAACGACCGCTGGCCCGACGTGCTGGCGTCGCGGCTGTCGTCGGCGGTGGTCAACCAGGCCGCGGGCGGCAACCGGGTGCTGCAGGACGGCCTGGGCCCGAACGTCCTGGCGCGCCTGGACCGCGATCTGCTGGCCCAGAGCGGGGTTTCGCGGGCGATCGTCTTCGAGGGGATCAACGACATCGGCACCGCCGCGCCCGCCGCCGCGGCGGCCACGGCGTCGGATCTCATCGACGCGTACGACCAGATCCTCACCCGGGCCCACGCGGCCGGCATCGAGGTGTACGGCGCGACGCTGACACCGTTCGGCGGCAACGAGGCTTACGATTCGCCGGAGCGGGAGGCGGCGCGGACTTCGGTGAACGCGTGGATCCGCGGCCACTTCGACGCGGTCCTGGACTTCGACCGCGTGGTCCGCGATCCGGTGGCGCCGGTACGCCTGCTGCCCGCTTACGACGTCGGCGATCACCTGCACCTCACTCCCGCCGGGTATCGCGCTTTGGGGACGAGCGTTCCCGCCGGGCTGTTCCGGAATGGCTGACGGAATGCCGATGGGTCAAAAAGTGGACAATTCCCGGACGCCATTTCTGCGCCGGCATCACTGATCGCTCACCCCCGCCTGACGGACCGTGATCACCGGTCCAGTCAACCGGGAGAGCGTTGTCCGGCGCCGGATATCTCTTGGGACACAAGCGAGTCTCGAACCCGGGGGTCTGTGACGAGAATCATGGGCGATGCCCCTATAGTGTCGCCGTCTCCGCTCGTCCCCATCCGTAGTCGTCGCTCCCGAAAAGGGGAAACATGTCCGACGTCATCAACAGCATCTTCGGTCGCGCTCAGAACGAAACGCCCAGTTCAGAAGGTTACGGCTACGGCACCACCGCCACCGAGACCGTCGATGCCGACACGACCGAGACCGAGACGGTCGAGCCGGCCGAGGACACCGCGGAGACCGAGACCGAGGACGCCGTCGACGAGACCGCCGACGCTGCTGAGGCCGACGACTCCGCCGACGAAGATTCCGCTGTCGAGGCCGAAGAGGACACCACCGACGAGCCGTCCGACGAAGCTGTCGCGGACGAGGTCGCCGGCGACGAGTCCGCCGAGGACACCGACCCCGCCGACGAGGCGGTCGCGGAGGAGACCGAAGCCGCGGAAGAGGTGCCGGTGACGGTCGTCGCCGAGACCGAAGAGGCCGAGGAAGCCGGAACCCGGCCCGCAGCAGGCAATCGCGGCAGCACCACGGTGGCCGACGGCGTGGTCTCCAAGATCGTCATCCGGGTCGCCCGCAAGGCCGAAGGCGTTTACGAACTCGACGAGGCGGGCACGTCGGTCGAGGTCGACGGCGAGGTCGCGACGATCGCCGTCACGCTGGTGGTCGAGTTCGGGCGCGCGGTGAAGACGCTGGCCGAGCAGATCCGCATCCAGGTGGTCGAAGCGGTCGAGCAGTACCTGGGCCTCGAGGTCGCGTCGGTGGACGTCCACGTCGCCGACATCCACTTCCCGGACGCCGACTGACTCTTCGCTCGGTCCCGGGTGTCGCGCCCGGGACCGAGCGTCCGTCACCGGCGCACGGTGTACCGCAAGTGGAGCACGTCGCGAGCCGCCAGCTGCCGCACCAGGTCCAGCTCGACCTGGTCCCCGTCCCCGAACAACCGGCGACCGGCGCCGAGCAGCACCGGTACGACGTGGAGTTCCAGCTCGTCGAGCAATCCCGCTTTCAGCAACGCTTGAGCGGCACCCGCGCCGTGGACCATGACCGCGCGGTCCCCCGCCGCCGCACGCGCCTCTTGCGCGCACGCCACCACATCGGTGAAGAACCGCGCGCTCCCGGGCGGGGTGTCGGACGGGTCGACGTGGTGGGTCAGCACGTGGATCGGCACGCCGTCGTGGTGATCACCGCCCCAGCGCCCGGCCAGCTCGAACGTCCGCCGGCCGGAGATCAGCGCACCGGTCGCCATCGCTTCGGCGAAGATCCGTGCGCTCGGCCCGTCACCGTGGCGGTCGTCCAGCCAGTCGAACAACCGGAAGCCGCCACGGCCCATCTCCTGTCCGGGGCGGTCGTCCGGCCCCGCCACGAAGCCGTCGAGCGACATCGTCATGTACAGCCTGATCGGTCCGGTCATCGCCGCCCCGCCTCCTTGGTGTCGTGGTCACCAGTGCGTCGAACGGGAGGCACCCGAATCGACCGGGGCGGGGCGGCAGGTATCGCCTGCTAGCTCCTCACGGGGTGATGACCACCTTGAGCGCCGAGTTCGCGGCCGCGTTGGCGAACACCTCGTACGCCTCCTCCATCTGCGCGAACGTGAACCGGTGCGTTCCCATGCGCTCGGCCGGGATGCGCCCGGACGCCACCATCTTCAGCAGCGTCGGGATCGACACCGTGTCCACCAGGCCCATCGTCAGCGTCAGGTTCTGGATCCACATCTCCTCCATCGGCAGCTCCACCGGGACGCCGTGCACGCCGATGTTCGCGATGCGGCCGCCCGGGCGGACCAGCGATACCGCCGTTCGCAACGTCTCCGGGTAGCCAACCGCCTCGATCGCCACGTCCACGCCCAGCCCGTCGGTCAAGCCGAGCACGTCCGTACGAGTGTCGGGGCCCGCTTCGAACGCGTCCGTCGCGCCGAACTCCAGCGCCTTCTCCAAGCGGAACTTGTTGGAGTCCACCGCGATCACCTTCGACGCGCCCCACAGGCCCGTCGTCAGGATCGCCGCCAGCCCGACCGCGCCGGCGCCGACCACCGCCACCGTGTCGCCCGGGCGGACGCGGCCGGCCAGGACGCCGACCTCGTACCCGGTCGGGAGCGAGTCGGCCAGAAAGATCGCTTGTTCGTTCGTGACGGCGTCGGGGACCGCGTACAACGACGTGTCCGCGAAGGGCACGCGCACCAGCTCGGCCTGCGTGCCGTCGATGAGGTGGCCGAAGATCCAGCCGATCCCGCCGACCGTCTGGCAGTGCGACGGCATCCCGCGCCCGCAGTATTCGCACCGCCCGCACTGGGTGATGGCCGGGACCAGCACCCGGTCGCCGATCGCGAACGCCCGGACCGCGTCGCCGACCGCGGTCACCGTGCCGACCGCTTCGTGGCCGAGGATCCGGCCGTCGGTGACCGCGGCGACGTCGCCCTGCAGGATGTGCAGGTCGGTGCCGCAGATCGTGGTGGTGTCGACGCGCACGACCACGTCGGTCGGCTCCTGGACGGCGGCGTCCGGGACGTCTTCCCAAGCCTTCGCACCCGCACCGTGGTAGACCAGCGCCTTCATCGTCGCCTCCGTCGGCCGCCCGGCTCTCGTGGCCGGGCCCGGCCGTCCTCGACGCTAGGACCGCGGCGAACGCGCGGCTGTCGCAATTTGAGACCGCACCCACCTAAGGGCCGAGCACCGCGATCGACGCCCGCACCGCGACCTCCGTGACGTCCCCCGCTCGCCCGCCGTCCTCCACCGTCGTCGCGATCAGCTCCCGCAACCCGCCCAGGAGCATGATCGCCAACTGGCGGGACGGCGGTTTGATCCCCGCCGCGCGCAACTCCGGCGTGTCCGTCAACCGCTGCGTCATCGCGATGAACCCCTCCATCGCGTCGCGCTGGAGGTCGCGGGCCGGGGCTCCCAACGCCGGGACGTCGCGGATCCAGCTCAGCGTGATCGCCGGCTCGGACTCCGCGCACGCGATCCACGCCTCGATCGCCTGGCGCACCTGGACAGCCCAAGGCGCGCGAGGGTCGACGGCGTCGGAGATCTGCTGGATCATCGAGCGGTTCGCTTCGGCCAGCAACGCGATCAGGCACTCTTCGCGACTGGAGAAGTGTTCGTAGAACGTGCGGCGCGATGTGCGGGCGCGGCGGACGACGTCGGCGACCGTCGTGTCGCGGAACCCGTCCTCGATGATCGATGCGGCCAGCCCGTCGAGCAGGCGCTGCCGGAACCGGCGCGTGTCGACGTCCACGGAAGTCACGGTATACCCCTCATCTTGAAACGAGATGGTACACCGGCGTACCGTACCGACGGTACGGCCGCGTACCACCACTTCGGGGAGGGTCGATGACGACCATGACGAGCGCGGTGACGCTGCCGCCGGGCCCTACCGCGCCGCGCGCCGTCCAAGGCGCCTACGCGCTGACGCAACCGCTGCGGGGCCTGCGCCGCCGGGTGCTGGGCCCCCACTCGATGTTCGCGCTGTCCGGCGACGAGCACAGAAGGCAACGCAAGCTCCTCGTCCCGCCCTTCCACGGCCGCCGGCTCGCCGCGTACGAGAAGATCGTCGAGGAAGAAAGCGTCCGCGAACTCGCGAGCCGGCCGGAGGGAAAAGCGTTCGCCACCCTGCCGTCGATGATGCGGATCACGCTCAACGCCATCCTCCGCGCGGTGTTCGGCGCCGACGGGGCCGAGTTCGCCGAGCTGCGCGAACTCCTCCCGCCGTTCGTGGCCCTCGGCTCCCGGCTGGCCGTCGCGCCGATCTCCAAGAAGGGCCGCTTCAACCCCTGGCGCCGCTTCGAACGGATGCGCCGCGAGTACGACGCGGTCTTCCCGCACGCGGCCACCTTCGACCCGCACCGCTTCGAAGGCGCGCGCCCGGACCTGTACCAGTGGATCCCGTTCGGCGGCGGCACCCGCCGCTGCCTCGGCGCCGCGTTCGCCACCATGGAAATGACCGTCGTCCTGCGAACGCTGCTGCGGGACTGCACGCTCGAGCCGACGACCGACGCCGGCGAACGCCGGCACTCGCGGGGCGTGGCCTACGCCCCCGCCAAGGGCGGCCGCGCGATCGTGCGCCGCCGGAGCACCGGAGGAGATTCGTGACCGAAGAGATCGCCGACGCCGGCCGGGGCATTTCCCTGGCCTACGAACGGATCGGGGACCGCGGCGCGGAACCGCTGCTCCTCGTCGCCGGGCTGGGCCAGCAGCTGCACAGCTGGCCGGACGCGTTCTGCGCGCGGCTCGCGGCACAAGGCTTCGAGGTCGTCCGGTTCGACAACCGCGACGCGGGACGCTCGACGCACCCGCGGTTCCGCCCGTCGAGCCTGCCCGCGATGTTCGCCGGCCGCTTCCCGTCCGAGCAGTACGACCTGACGGACATGGCCGCCGACGCCGTCGGCCTGCTCGACGCTCTCGACATCGAGACCACCCACATCGCGGGCGTGTCGATGGGCGGCATGATCTCCCAGACGGTGGCGGCGCTGCACCCGGCGCGCGTGCGGACCCTGACGTCGATCATGTCGACGACCGGGTCCCGGCTCATCGGCCGCCCGGCGTTCTCGACGTTGCGGCTGATGGGCGCGAAGCCGCCGAAGTCCCGCGAAGAGGCCGTCGAAAGCGCCGTGAAGATGTTCCGGCACATCAGTTCGCACGGCTTCCCCTTCGACGAGGCCTGGGTGCGCGAGAAGGCCGGGGCGGGCTGGGACCGTGATCCGACGGCGGGCGGCGTGGGCCGTCAGCTCGGCGCGATCCTGAAGTCCGGCAACCGGAAGGCGTGGCTGCGCAAGATCACCGCCCCCACGCTGGTGATCCACGGCGACCGCGACCGGATGGTCCACCCCACCGGCGGCTCCGCCACCGCCCGCGCGATTCCCGGCGCCCGCCTCGAAACCGTCCCCGGCATGGGTCACGACCTGCCCGAAGGTGCGTGGCCGGTCCTGCTCGACCTCATCGGCGACCACGTGAGGAGCAGCGATGTCACGGCCCCGTAGTGCCCATCCGACCGAAAGTAGGCGGAAACGGTCCGCAGCCGAAGTGCACGAGGCAACGGTTTCCGCCATGGCTGCCGTCGGATTGGCAACTAGACCGCACAGCATCACCGGCCGCCCGGTGGTGTTCGACGCGCTCGCCCGCGTCACCCCCACCCACTACAACGCCGTGCTCACGCGCCTGATGAGGCGCCCGCGGCGGACGGAGGCCGTGCGATGACCGAGCACGTCGATGTCCTGCTCGTCGGGGCCGGGTTGTCCGGCGTCGGCGCGGCCCACCACCTGCGCACGGCGTTCCCGCGCAAGACGTACGCGATCCTCGAAGCCCGTGACGCCATCGGCGGCACGTGGGACCTGTTCCGCTACCCGGGCGTGCGGTCCGACTCGGACATGCAGACCCTCGGCTACCGGTTCCGGCCGTGGACCGGCGAGAAGGCGATCGCCGACGGCCCGTCGATCCTGCAGTACGTCCGCGACACCGCGGCCGACGCCGGCATCGACCGGCACATCCGGTTCGGGCACAGGGTGATCCGCGCCGAATGGTCCACAGAGGACGCACAGTGGACGGTCGAGGCGACGCACGACGGCGAGCCCGTGCGGTTCACCGCCAAGTTCCTCTACCTGTGCAGCGGCTACTACGACTACGCGGGCGGCCACACGCCGGAGTTCCCGGGCATCGAGAACTTCGGCGGCACGGTCGTGCACCCGCAGCACTGGCCCGAGGACCTGGACTACGCCGGCAAGAAGGTCGTCGTCATCGGCAGCGGCGCGACGGCCGTGACGCTGGTGCCGGCGATGACCGACCGCGCCGAGCACGTGACCATGCTGCAGCGCTCCCCCACCTACATCCTGTCGCTGCCTTCGGAGGACGCGCTGGCCAACCGGCTGCGCGGGCTGCTCGGCCCGAAGCTGGCCTACCCGATCGCGCGGTGGAAGAACGTCGCGGTGAGCACGCTGATCTACCAGCTCAGCCGGCGCCGCCCCGGTGTGGTCAAGGCGATGATCCGCAAGGCCGCGATGAAGCAGCTGCCGGCCGGGTACGCCGTCGACACGCACTTCAAGCCGCGCTACCAGCCGTGGGACCAGCGGCTGTGCCTGGTGCCCGACGGCGACCTGTTCCGCTCGATCAAGCGCGGCGACGCCTCGGTGGTCACCGACCGGATCGCCGCGTTCACCGAGACCGGCATCCGGCTCGAATCGGGCGACGAGCTGCCCGCCGACGTCGTCGTCTCGGCCACCGGGCTGCGGCTGCTGGCCTTCGGCGGCATCGACCTGGTCGTCGACGGCGATCCCGTCAAGCTGCCGGAAACCATGGCGTACAAGGGGATGATGCTCAGCGGGGTGCCGAACTTCGCGTTCACGATCGGCTACACGAACGCGTCGTGGACGCTCAAGGCCGACCTCGTCGGCGAGTACGTCGTCCGGCTGCTGCGCCACCTCGACCGGAACGGGTACGACCAGTGCGTGCCGGTCAACGACGACCCGGCGGTCACCGAGCGGCCGCTGCTCGACTTCGACGCGGGGTACGTGCTGCGGGCGATCGACGAGTTCCCGAAGGCCGGCTCGCGGGCGCCGTGGACACTCGGCATGAGCTACGCGCACGACGTCGTCAAGCTGCGGCACGGCCGGATCGACGACGGCGCGCTGCGCTTCTCGCGGCGGAAGGCGGGAGCGGGCAGACTGAGCGCATGACGCTCTCTTCACCCGTCCGGGGACGCTGACATGCACTCCGCGGGACTCGTGCTGCACCCCCGCCGCGACTCGGCGGCCGCCGTCGAAGCCGTGCTCGGCTGGGCCGGCCACCGGAACATCGAGATCCTCGGCATCGCCGACGAGATCGTCCGCCTGAACTGCGCGGCGATCGGGGTGACGCCCGAGGAGCTCGGCCGCCGGTCCGACCTCGTGGTCAGCCTCGGCGGCGACGGCACGATGCTGCGGGCGATGCGGCTGGCCGACGGGCAGCGCGCGCCGGTGCTCGGGGTGAACCTCGGCAAGCTGGGCTTCCTCGCCGAGGTCGACGTCCCCGACCTGCCCAGTGCGCTCTCGGCCATCGACGACCACCAGTTCACGGTGGAGCCGCGGCTGGCCGTGGACGCCGTGCTGGAAGGGCGCCGGATCACCGCGTTCAACGACATCGCGGTGGTGCGCGTGCCCGGCAACGGCAGCGCGGTGGTGGCGGTGCACGTGGGCGGCCAGCAGTTCGTCAGCTACTCGGCGGACGCGGTGGTCGTCGCCACCCCGACCGGCTCGACGGCCTACAGCTTCTCGGCCGGCGGCCCGATCACCAGCCCGTCGGTCGAGGCGCTGCTGGTCACGCCCGCGGCGCCGCACTCCGCGTACAGCCGGGGCATCGTGCTGTCGGTGCACGACGAGGTGACGCTGGAACTGCTGCCGACCAGCGGCCGGCTGGCGGTGGAGGTCGACGGCCAGGTCGAGGGGTACGTGTCGCCGGGCGACCGCCTCGACCTGCACGCCCGCCCCAGCGCGGCGCGGGTCGTCCGGCTCGGGATGACGACGTTCTACCAGCGGGCGCGCCGCAAGCTCCGGCTCACGGATTCGGCGGAGATCCCCCAGCGGGACGGTGAGCACTGACGCGACGGAGCTTTCACGAGAAAGCTCCGCCTTCGTGGTTGGGGTCACATCTCGGGCCTGTCCCGCGATGGTCACGGAACGGTCACAGGTAGCGTCCGCGGCTTGCGCCTGAACCAGCCGAGCCGTCGCGGAGTGTCTTAACGCATGCTGTCCCCTTCACCCGTCCGTCCCCCGCTCCGTGCCCGGCTGCTCGTGCCGGGGGCGCTGACCGCCTTCGCCGGCGCCGTCGTCCTGCTGGCCGTGCTGCACCTCGACCGGCGGCTCGCGCCGCTCGACCCGGTCAGCACGATGCTCAGCGACTACGCGTTGAGCCCGGGCCGGTGGATGTGGGACGGCGCGCTGCTGCTCACCAGCACCGGCTCGGCGCTGCTGCTGGTCGCGCTCTACCGCCGGCGCCTGCTGGCCAACCCGGCACTGGTGGTGGCGAAGGCCCTGTGGTGCCTCAGCCTGCTCGCCGTCGCGGTCTTCGCGAAGGATCCGCAGGGCGGCGCCAGCACCGCCACCGGCAAGATCCACCTCTACGCCTCGGCCGTGACGTGCCTCAGCCTGCCGGTGGTCGGCTGGGCGCTGGGCCGCCGGCACCGCGACGACCCGCGCTGGCGGCGGTTCGCGACCTGGTCCCGGCGGCTGGCGCTCGCCGCGATCCCGTTCTACCTGCCGTTCATCGTGCCGTTCGCGGTGAACGTCATCCTCGGCGGTCACCTCCCGACGGTCGCGACCGGCCTGGTGGAGCGCCTGATGATGGTCCTGGAAATCGCGCTGCTCGCCGTCCTCGGCCACTGGGCCCACCGGGCGATGCGGGCCGGGGTTCAGCTCCGCGCGTAGGCCGCGATCGGCCCGGCCGCCGGTGCGGACGCCGGCATCCGGAGCAGGCCGTTGCCGACGCCTTGCTGCCGCAGCGCCTCCTTGATCCCCTCGACGGTGCCGCCCAGCACGGCCAGCACCTCGTCCGCCCGGGCCTGCGCCGCCCGCTCGGCCGGCCCGTCCCCCGCCCCGACCGCGGCCGCCAGGTCCGCGAAGGGGGCCGGGAACGCCGCGGACAGGCCCGACACGATGCCCGCCCCACCGGCCCGGGCCACCGCCGCCAGGTCCGTGTCGGCGCCGGACCAGAACCGCGCGTCCGGCAGCGCCGCCCGGAAGTCCGCGAACCGGGCCGCCGCGGCGCCGGACAGCTTGCCGCCCCGCAGGCCCGTCGCGGCGAACTCCTCCGGGGAGAGGGTGACACCGGTGCGTTCCGGGAAGAGGTAGCCGTAGACGTCGGCGTCCCCGGCTGCCTCGGCCACGGCGGCGAAGTGGCGCCGGACCGCCTCGGCGTCGACGGGGAGGTAGTACGGCGTGAGCACGGCCAGCGCGTGGCCCCCGCGGCGAGCGCGTCCGCGGTCAGCGCCACGGCTTCCCGCGTGCTCGCCGCGCCCACGTGCACGATCGTGCGTGCCGGTCCGAACACCTCGAGCGCCAGTCCCGCGAGCGCCCGGCGTTCGGCCCGGTCGAGGGCCGGGAACTCGCCGGTCGTCCCGGCGACGAACACGCCGTCGACACGGTCGCGCAACCGCCTCAGCAGCGCGGCGTTGGCGGATTCGTCGAGCGAGCCGTCGTCACCGAAGAGCGTCGGCGTGGCGGACAGGACCTCAGGACGGGGCATCGGCGTCTCCCGGCTGCTCGCGGGTGCGGTGCAGGAGCCAGTCCCGATCGGTGCGGATCAGCGCGTACCGGACCGCGCCCGTCCGGCCGTGCAGGGTGAACAGGATCCGCTTCTCCGTGCGGTCGTGCTCCTCCCACCAGCCGGTGTCGGCGACCTTCTTCGTGTCGTCTTCGTAGGCGAGGTGGTCGAGCGCGTGGTCGGGCACGGCGACCGCGAGGCGGTTGCCGCGCGCGTCCGGCGGGAGGCCACGCGGCACCGCCCACGAGCGCAGCACGCCGTCCTCCTCGAGCCGGAGGTCGAAGTGGTGCCGTGGGCGCCAGTGCTCGTGCAACACGAAAGCCGGTTTCACCCCTTCACCATGCCAGAACCGCGTCCCAATACCCGTTTTCCGGCCGGTCAAACCGTCCATCCGAGGACTTGACCCGATCCAGAAAAGCGCGCACGGTGGAGTGCCATGAGCGATGTGACCACCACGCTGCGGGCCGCCGGCCTGCGCGTCACCGCGCCCCGGCGGGCGGTGCTCACGTGGCTGGCCGCGCATCCTCATTCCACAGTGGACGAAATCGGCACCGGGGTCCGCTCGGTGCTGGGATCCGTGTCCACCCAGGCGGTCTACGACGTTCTGGGCGCGTGCGCGGAGGCCGGCCTGATCCGGCGGATCGAGCTGCCCGGACACCCGGCCCGCTTCGAGCGGCGGGCCGGCGACAACCACCACCACGTCGTGTGCCGCCGTTGCGGGCGGACGGAGGACGTCGACTGCGTGGTCGGTGCGGCCCCGTGCCTGACCCCGGACGACGCACACGGCTTCCTGGTCGACGAAGCGGAAGTGGTGTTCTGGGGCGTCTGCCCCGGCTGCCGCGCCACCACTTCCCGGAAAGAGGCATCACCGTGACGCAGCCCCACCCCGAACCGACCACCACCGACGCCGGCATCCCGGTCGAAAGCGACGAACACTCGCTCACCGTCGGCCCCGACGGACCGATCCTGCTGCACGACAACTACCTCATCGAGCAGATGGCGCAGTTCAACCGCGAACGCGTCCCCGAACGGCAGCCGCACGCCAAGGGCAGCGGCGCGTTCGGGCACTTCGAGGTGACCGGCGACGTCAGCGCGTACACCAAGGCGGCCGTCTTCCGGCCGGGCACGAAGACCGATCTGCTGATCCGGTTCTCCACCGTCGCCGGCGAGCGGGGCAGCCCCGACACCTGGCGCGACCCGCGCGGCTTCGCGGTGAAGTTCTACACCGGCGAAGGCAACTACGACATGGTCGGCAACAACACCCCGGTCTTCTTCATCCGGGATCCGTTGAAGTTCCAGCACTTCATCCGCTCGCAGAAGCGCCGGGCCGACAACAACCTGCGCGACCACGACATGCAGTGGGACTTCTGGACGCTGTCGCCGGAGTCGGCGCACCAGGTGACGTGGCTGATGGGCGACCGCGGCATCCCGCGCACGTGGCGCCACATGAACGGCTACAGCTCGCACACCTACATGTGGGTCAACGCGTCGGGCGAACGATTCTGGGTGAAGTACCACTTCAAGACCGACCAGGGCGTCGAGACCTTCACGCAGGACGAAGCCGACCAGATGGCGTCGGCCGACACCGACTACCACACGCGCGACCTCTACGAGGCGATCGAGCGCGGCGACCACCCGAGCTGGACGCTCAAGGTGCAGGTCATGCCGTTCGACGACGCCAAGACCTACCGGTTCAACCCCTTCGACCTGACGAAGGTGTGGCCGCACGGCGACTACCCGCTGATCGACGTCGGCCGGATGACGCTCGACCGCAACCCGACCGACCACCACGCCGAGATCGAACAGGCGGCGTTCGAGCCGAGCAACCTGGTGCCGGGGATCGGCGCCAGCCCGGACAAGATGCTGCTCGGGCGGCTGTTCTCCTACCCGGACGCGCACCGCTACCGGATCGGCGCGAACTACAAGCAGCTGCCCGTCAACGCCCCCGTCGTCCCCGTGCACAGCTACAGCAAGGACGGCGCGATGCGGTACACGAAGGTCTCCGACCCGGTGTACGCGCCGAACTCGAAGGGCGGCCCGCGGGCCGACGCCGCCCGGTTCGGGCAGCCGGCGGGCTGGCACACCGACGGCGACATGGTCCGCACGGCCTACACGCTGCGCGCAGAGGACGACGACTTCGGCCAGGCCGGGACCATGGTCCGCGAGGTGCTGGACGACGCCCAGCGCGGCCGGCTGGTCGACAATATCGTCGGGCACCTGCTCAACGGCGTCACCGAACCGGTGCTGCTGCGGGCGTTCGACTACTGGCGCAACGTCGACAAGGACCTCGGCGACCGGATCGAGTCGGGCGTGCGCGCCAAGCAGGACGAGACCGACCCGAAGGCCGCCGACCAGGGCAACCCGGCGCGATCGAGCATGCAGCACAAGGCCTGACGCGTCCACAGTAGACGCGGACCCGGTGGGCGCCCACCGGGTCCGCGTGCTCTACCTTGGCCTCTTCGGGGAAGGTGGGGAGGCCGGGTGAGCGTCACCGATGCCGTGCTGCCCGGCTGCGCCGCGGTGGCACTGGTGGTGTTCGCGGTCCGCCTCGCCCGCGAACCGCGCCGGCTCGGCAACGCCGTCTGGCTCGGGGTGGCGCTGCTGCTGACCGGGTTGTGGCTGCTGCGCGCGGCCCTGCACCTGGAGTGGCTCACGCCGATCCTGGCCGGGGTGGTGGGGGTCGTCGCGCTGGTGGTCGCGGTGGTGCTGCCGGCCGCACTGATCGTCAACGGCGTCGGGATGGTGCGGCGCGAAGGCCGGAGTCTCGCGAACCTGCTCTCGTTCCTGCTCGGCGTCGGCATGCTGGTGCTCGAAGGGCTGTTCTTCGCGCCGCTCGGCCGGTGGGGCTCGGCGCTGGTGGCCACGGCCGCGGTGCTCGCCTGCTACTTCGGGTTCCTGTTCGCGTCCCTGCTCGGGTATTCGATCCTGTACGGCGGGCTGCGGCGGCGCACGGGGTTCGACGCGATCATCGTGCTCGGCTGCGGCCTGGCCGGCGGCAGCGTGACGCCGCTGCTCGCGGCCCGGCTCGACCGCGCGATCCGGCTGTACGAGCGCGAAGCCACGCCCCCGCTGCTGGTCGTGTCGGGCGGCCGGGGGCCCGGCGAGACGACGACCGAAGCTTCGGCGATGCAGGAATACCTGCGCTCGCGCGGAATCCCGGCCGGCCACATCCGCCTCGAGGACCGCGCGACGACGACCGAGGAGAACCTGGCGTTCTCGACGCAGCTGCTGCCCGGCGGCGTGCGGCCGCCCCGCGTGCTGGCGGTGACCAGCAACTACCACGTCTTCCGGACGGCGGTGGAGTGCCGCCGCCTCGGCCTGCCGTTCGACGCGACGGGGGCACCGACCGCGCGGTACTTCCTGCCGAGCGCGCTCCTGCGCGAGTTCGCGGCGCTGATCCTCCACTACCGGCGCACGACGGTCGCGGCGTGCGCGCTGATCATCGGCACCGGGCTGGCGCTGGCGATCTTCGCCTAGCCGGGTCACGCTCGGCGCCGGGCCCCGACCGTCGCGAATGACTCATTCCCGGCCTCCGACGCCGCGAATGAGTCATTCG
>NZ_JBFBBZ010000019.1:25698-30636 GCF_040682935.1 Amycolatopsis sp. NPDC051061 | reverse complement strand
CCCCGCCCCGGGGCCCCCTCGGACCTCATCCACCCAGCCCCCCCACCCACCCCCCGTAGACCTACCCCCCCCACACCGCGGCGGCGGCCCGTTGGCTCCGGTGACTTCCCGAGCTGTCCGGCCAGGAAGACGAGCCGGTGCCCGGCGGGCACTTCGGCCACGTGGCTGTACCGCCCGAGCGGCGGCGCGACGGTTTCCGGGTTCCAGCGGCGCGGCTTCACGCCGTCCATGATCGCAGACCCGGATTCCGCGCCGGCCTGGTTCACGGTAGGTTCGCCGGCAGCTGGTTTGCCGAATAGACCAGTTTCGATCTGGGGAGACCCGTCTTCTTCCACCTCGGCGTGTTCGCGCGGTACGAGGGCGAAGCCACGATGGCGTTCACGAACACGCTGCTGCCGGGGCTCTTCGCGGCGTGGGCGGAAGTGGCCGCGTTGCGCGCGCTCGTCTGGGCGATCGAGGGTGCGACAAGTTGAAATGGCGGTACAACGGCCGGACGTATAGGGCGTTATACGAAAGTCGCGTTCAGCGGAACCAGGCGCCGGCCGCCGACCGCATGACGTCCGAGCGATGAACGCCGAAATGACCGCCAAGCTGATCGAGGCGCCCGGCGAGGCGCCGCCCGAGGGCGGGTACGCGCTGCGCGTCGTCGAGACCCGCGGCCGCAGCACCGGCGAGCCGCGGCGCGTACCGCTGGCCGTCGTCGCGTGGGACGACGGCGGACGCTGCCTCGTCTCGCCCGTGCGTGACCGAGGCTGGGTCGCGAACCTCCTGGACGCGCCGGAGTGCGCGCTGCTCGCGGCCGGGGAACGCCAGGACTGCCGCGCAAGGCCACCGGCCTCCTCGAAGCGACGGGAAAGTCACCGGCGTCCGGTACCGCGGCGGCGAGCTGACGACGTCGCTGGTGGTCGGCGCCGACGGCCGCTTCTCCACCGTGCGGCGCCTCGCGGGCCTCGACGCGCGACCGCTCGGCGCCACGACCGACCTGCTCTGGTTCCGCCTCCCCCGGAGACCCGCCCGACGCCGATCTCGACCTCGCGGCGCGCGCGGCAACGCCTACGGGCCGTTCCCGCCTCAGCGCGACGAGTTCTTGGCGGTGTCGTAGGAAGTCCAGCCGCCCTCGCCCTCGGCCGCTTCGACATCGGCGTCGGCCGAAGCCGCGTGGGTCATCGCGGCCACCGTCTGCTCGAGGCCCTGCTGGACCTCGCCGCCGTCGGCCTCGCGGACGCTGTGCAGCGTGACGGTGATCTCCGACGACGCCGGGCCGTCCTCGGCGATCCGCAGCTCGCCGTGGTAGTCGTCGGGGCCTTCCGCGCCCCAGGACAGCGAGCGGTTCGCCGCGTCGGTGTGCAGCCACGCCTCGCCGGCGACCCGTTGGCCGTGGACCTCGGCCTCGACGTGCACGCTGTCGCCGCCCTTCGGCTCGGCGACCTTCATCTGCGGAAAGTACCGCGGCAGGTTCTCCGGGTGGCTCAGGAACGCGAACAGCTCGTCGGCGGGGACGTCGGCGGTCGCGGTGTGGCGGTACTCGGTCATCGTCTCACTCCTCGTCGGCGGCGGATCGCGTCCCGGTTACCCCTACCGCCCCGGAACAACCCCGTGAACGTGCTTCAAACGGTCGCGCGCGGGGAATTCGGAAAGCATGACGACCACCGACCCCGAGACCCGGGTGCCGAAGCGGGGCCCCGCCCCCGTGCAGGGCATGGGCATGCTGATCGGCCTGCTGTTCCTGATGCTGGGTGCGTTCGAGCTGATGCCGGGGGTCACCGTCGGCGAAGGGTCCGCGCGGGCGCTGTTCGGGGTCTTCGCGGTGTCGGGGGCGTGGACGCTGGTGCACCTGCTGACCGGCGCCGCCGCGGTGTTCTGCACCCGCTCTTCACGGGCGGCCGCCCGGTTCCTCGTCATCGGCGGTGCGTGCTACACCGTGGTGGGCCTCGCCGGGCTGCTGCCCCTGCCGCGGGCGGTCACCGACGCGCTGCCGCTGAACACCGCGGGCATCTGCCTCGCGCTGGCGTTCGGCACGGCGATGCTCATCCTCGGAGCGGGCTGGCTGTGGCGCCGGCCGGAACGGCGCCACTGAGGTTGTCCGCGGGCCGCGGGAACCGCGCCAGCACCGCCGTGACCAGCGCCGCGAGTCCGAAAAGGACATAGCCGTTGCCGGTGAGCTGCTGGAGGAAGGTCCAGTCCCCCTCCACCTCGCCGCCCCGCGGCCACCACCACTGCGGGCCCGCGACGAACAGCACCGCGCCTACCCCGGCGACGGCGGCGAACCCGCGTCGCCGCGTGCGGCGCGCCAGCTCGGCCCAGCCGAACAGCACGACCACCGCCCAGACCCAGTGGTGGGTCCACGAGATCGGCGAGACGAGCAGCCCGCCGACGGCGTTCAGGCCGAGCGCGACGGTCTTCTCCCCCGCGGCCAGCGCGCGCCGCACACCCAGCGCGGTCAGCACGAGCACGAGCGCGACCAGCGGCAGCCACCACGCGGTCCGCGCGTCGGCCGGCACCCCGGCCCGGGCGAGCAGCCCCAGCAGCGACTGGTCGCCGGCGTAGGTCGGCTCGCCGACGCGCGCGGTGTCCCAGAGCGCGCTGGTCCAGTACCGCACCGAATCCGCTCCGGCGAGCAGGAAGCCCAGCGCCGTCGCGGCCAGGAACGTGACGACCGCGGTCACCGCCGCCCGGGTGTCGCGGCGAAGCAGGAAGTACAGCAGGAACACCGCCGGGGTCAGCTTGATCGCGGCGGCGAGCCCGATCAGCAGGCCGCGCGGCCACCGCGGGGTGTCGACCAGGACGTCCAGGACGACGAGCGCGAGCAGCAGCAGGTCGAGCTGGCCCGCGTACACCGTGCGCAGCACCGGCTCGAGGACCTCGGCGGCCAGGAGCAGCGCCGCGACCCGGCGCCAGTCGCACCGGGCGCCGAGCGCGCGGAGCACGGTGACCAGCACCAACGCCAGCAGACCGAGGCTGCCCACGGTCACCACGAGGCAGGCGGCCCAGTACGGCAGCACCGCGAGCGGGGCCAGCACGATCGCCGCGAACGGCGGGTAGGTGAACAGCAGGAGCTGGCCGTCGCCGGTTGGTGGCAGGATGCCGTACAGCGCGTCGCCGCGCAGCAGCGCCGCCGACCCGAGCCGGTAGACGTCCAGGTCGACGCGGTACGCCGGGAACCGCCACCGGCCGTCGTTGTACGACACGAGCAGCGCCACCAGCGCGAGCGCCTGGGCGCCTAGCAGCACGTACGCGTTCCCCAGCTTGGCCCGCACCCGTCGTCCCCCTCGGATCATCCTTGGCATTCTGTCGCGTCCCCGCGGGAGCGCCATCCGGGAAACCCCCGGACCGGCCCCGGGACTCTTCCCTTGAAAAACTGGTTGCCCGCCGTGCCAGCCTGAGCGGATGGGGACACCGACCGGCTTCACCTACCGCATCGACGCACACGGCACCGTGACGATCACCCACCACGGCCGTCCGGCCGGGACGCTGCGCGGGCCCACCGCCGCGCGCTTCCTGGCCGCGGCGGACCGCGGTGACGACCAGCAGCTGCTGATGGCCCGCGCGACCGGCAACTACAAGCACGGCAACGAACGCCAGGCCCGCGACCACGCCCGCAACCGCTGACTTCCTGGCACGCTGGCGCCATGACCTACGACGTGCAGACGATCCGCAAGCACTTCCCGGGGCTGGCCGCCGCGCACTTCGACGGGCCGGGTGGCTCGCAGGTTCCCGACGTCGTCGGCGAGGCGGTGGCCGGGACGCTGTGCTCGGGGATGGCCAACCGCGGCGTCGTCACGGCCGCCGAGCGCCGGGCGAGCGCAGTCGTCACCGAGGCGCGCCAGGCCGTCGCCGACCTGCTCGCGGCGGACCCGGGCGGGGTCGTGTTCGGGCGCAGCATGACGCAGCTGACCTACGACTTCTCGCGCGCGCTCGCGAAGACCTGGGGCCCGGGCGACGAGGTCGTCGTCACCCGGCTCGACCACGACGCGAACATCCGGCCGTGGGTCCAGGCCGCGGAAGCCGCCGGCGCGACGGTGCGCTGGGCGGACTTCGACCCGGAGACCGGGCTCCTGGCGCCTTCCGCCGTCACCGGCCTGCTGTCTTCGCGGACGCGGCTGGTGGCGGTGACGGCGGCGTCGAACCTGCTCGGCACCCGGCCGGACGTCCCGGCGATCGCGGCCGCGGTGCACGACGCGGGCGCGCTGCTGTACGTCGACGGGGTGCACCTCACGCCGCACGCGCCGGTCGACGTCGCGGCGCTGGGGGCGGACTTCTACGCGTGCTCGCCGTACAAGTTCCTCGGCCCGCACCTCGGCCTGGTCGTGGCGGCGCCGTCGTTGCTGGAGTCGCTGCACCCGGACAAGCTGCTGCCTTCGACGGACGCCGTGCCCGAACGGTTCGAGCTGGGGACGCTCCCGTACGAGCTCCTGGCCGGGACGACGGCGGCGATCGACTTCCTCGCCGGTCTCGTCCCGGGGCCGGGTTCGCGCCGTTCGCGGCTGCTGGGGTCGCTGGCGGCGCTGTCGGACCACGAAGACGCCCTGCTGGCCCGCCTGGACGCCGGTTTGGCCGCGCTCCCGGATGTGACCCGGTACGGCGCGCCCGACCGGCACCGGACGCCGACGGTGCTGTTCTCGGTCGACGGGGTCGCGTCGCAGGCGGTGTACGAACACCTGGGGACGCAGGGGGTCAACGCGCCGGCGGGGGGCTTCTACGCGATCGAGTGCTCCCGGCACCTGGGTCTGGGTGACACGGGCGCGGTGCGGGCGGGGATCGCGCCGTACACGACGGAGGCCGACGTGGACGCCCTGCTCGCCGGGGTGGAGTCGGTCCCCCGCGGCTAGGTGGTCTACCGCGGCTGGGGGTGTGTGGTGTAAATAATTTGGAAACGCTTTTTTAAAACCAAACCGAAAGGCGACCGCCGGCGGGCCCACCCCGCGGGCGGGGGAGTGG
>NZ_JBFBBZ010000019.1:15990-25688 GCF_040682935.1 Amycolatopsis sp. NPDC051061 | reverse complement strand
GTCCCCGCCCGCCCGCGGGGGGGCGTCGGGCCCCCCGCGCGTCGGTCGCAAACGCGGGGGTGGTGGTAAGTTCAAACCCTTGAACCAACTTAAAACCCACCCACGACCGCTTACGGCACCGGCGCGTAGCCCGACGGCCGGGCGGTGAACGTGCCCCGGCCCTGGGTGCGGCCGCGCAGGCGGTTCGCGTAGCCGAACAGCTCCGCCACCGGGACCGTCGCCGTCACCAGCGCCGTGCCGCCGCGGACCGCCGAGGCGGTCACCCGGCCGCGGCGGGCGGCCAGGTCGCCGAGCACGCCGCCGACCACGTCGGCCGGAACCGTCACGACCACCTCGGCGACCGGTTCGAGCAGGTGCATGGCGCACGCCCGCAAGGCTTCCCGGAGGCCGAGCCGGCCCGCCGTCCGGAACGCCAGGTCCGACGAGT
Organism: Amycolatopsis sp. NPDC051061; assembly: GCF_040682935.1. Lineage (NCBI taxonomy): Bacteria > Bacillati > Actinomycetota > Actinomycetes > Pseudonocardiales > Pseudonocardiaceae > Amycolatopsis > Amycolatopsis sp. NPDC051061. The sequence goes on along the minus strand of NZ_JBFBBZ010000019.1, from coordinate 25,261 downwards.
CCTTCGGGTGCGTCGCCCCGTCGGTCAGCACCACCCGCAGGCCGGTCACCGGGTGCCCGCCCAGCGGTCCGTCGGTCAGGGCGTCCCGGCAGCCGGCCTCGACCGCGCGGACGTACTCGCGCGGCACCCGGCCGCCCATGATCGCCGAGGCGAACTCGAACCCGTCGGCCGCCGGCGCGACGTCCAGGACCACGTGGGCGAACTGGCCCGCCCCGCCGTCCTGCTTGACGTGCCGGTACAGCAGCCCGGACACCCCGCGGACCACGGTCTCGCGGTGGGCCACCGACGGCCGCCCGACCGCGACCTCGAGCCCGCGGTCCCGCCGCAGCTTTTCCACCGCCACCTCCAGGTGCAGCTCCCCCAGCCCGGACAACACGGTCTGCCCGGTCTCCGGGTCGGTCCGCACGACCAGCGACGGGTCCTCCTCCGCCAGCCGCGCCAGCGCCGACGTCAGCCGCTCGCCGTCGCCCGCCCGGCGGGCCTCGACGGCCACCGAGACGACCGGGTCCGCCGTCGGCGGGGGCTCCAGCAGCACCGGGGCGTCCGGCGCGCAGAGCGTGGCGCCGACGCGCGCCGCCTTCGGCCCGGCCACCGCCACGATGTCGCCGGCCACCGCACTATCCACTTCGGACTGCCGGTCGGCCTGCACGCGCAGGACGCGCGCGATCCGCTCGGTGCGCCCGGCGTCGCGCACCTGGTCCCCCTTCCGCAGCGTTCCCGAGTACACCCGCAGGTAGGTCAGCCGCCCGGTGGTCGTCGCGACGACCTTGAACACGAGCGCGGCCAGCGGCGCCGCCGGGTCGGCGGGCCGGTCGCCGCGCACCGGCGGGACGTCCGCCGGCGACGGCAGGTAGGCCACGACGGCGTCGAGCAGCGGCTCGATCCCGCGGTCGCGGTAGGCCGCGCCGCACAGGACGACGAGCCCGTCGCCGCTGAGGGTCAGCTCCCGCAGGGCCTTTTCCAGCGTCTCGGCCGAGACGGTCCCGGTCGCGCAGAACTCGTCCAGCGCCAAGGGATGCAGCTCGGCGACGGCCTCCTCCAGCACGCGACGACGTCGTCGCGCCTCGGCCAGGAGGTCCGCCGGCACGTCCCGCAGGCGCAGCAGGTCGACGACGCCGGTGAAGCCGTCCTCGCGCCCGATCGGCAGCTGCACCACCAGCGGCGCCGGGTGCAGCCGCGCCCGGATCGACGCGACAGCCGTGTCGAGGTCGGCGCCCGCCCGGTCGAGCTTGTTGACGAAGGCGATGCGCGGCACGCCGTGCCGATCGGCCTGGCGCCAGACGGTTTCGCTCTGCGGCTCGACGCCCGCGACGGCGTCGAACACGGCGACGGCGCCGTCCAGGACGCGCAGCGCCCGCTCGACCTCGGCGGTGAAGTCGACGTGGCCGGGCGTGTCGATGAGGGTGAGCCGGTGGCCCCGCCACGCGCAGGTGACGGCCGCGGAGAAGATCGTGATGCCGCGGTCGCGTTCCTGCGGGTCGAAGTCGGTGACGGTGGTGCCGTCGTGGACCTCGCCCGTCTTGTGGGTGGCTCCGGTCAGGTGGAGGATCCGTTCGGTGACGGTGGTCTTGCCCGCGTCGACGTGGGCGAGGATGCCCAGGTTGCGGACGGTGGTCAGGTCGTGGGTGCGCATGGCACGGTCCTTTGTGGACGATCCGGTCGGGGCAGCGCGATTCGCCGCGACGGAACGCGTCACGGGTGCGGTGTCAGCCGCGCGGCGGACACCGGAGGCGCGAAGACACGAGGAACACCTCGGACCGCGGACGGGAGACGACGGCGACGGGCACGGCCGGCTCCCTTCATCAACGCGATCTTGGACTCCGGGTCAGGGTAACGACGGTTTCCCGGGCCGCCAACCGGATTTCCGCTCCGGGAACGCCGAAGGCCACCCCGGTCGCCCGGGGTGGCCTTCGGTTCGTCAGGCTCGGATCAGCTGGGGTCCTGGTCCAGCTGCGTGGCCGTCACCGCGTTGCCGACCTGGGTGCAGTCGTCGGTGGTGATGCCCGCGGTACCCGCCTTGGCGAGCGCCGCGCAGGAGGAGTTCAGGGCCTCGCCGACGTCCTTGAACGTCGCGCTCTGGGTGAGCGTGTTCTCGACGCCCCACCAGATCTGGACGGACTTGTCGAGGCCGAGGCCGCGCACGGTCTGGCCGTTGAAGGTGTCGCCGTCGGTGATCAGGTAGTCGACCTTGTTGACGACGCCGTCGTTGATGTGCTCGTCCGGGTTGTTCGTCTCCCAGCCCGGGCCGTTGACCATGTCCGGCTGCGGCGACAGCGACGAGCGCGACGCTGCCGAACGGCATCGCGAGGGAGTTCAGCGCGTGCATCGACGGCTGCGCGATGGTCGCGTAGGCCGGCGAGCCGGTGGTGGCCAGCGACACCGCGACGACGGCCGCACTCACCGCCGCCGTCCCTGCGATGACCCGTTTGCGTGACACCCGGTACACCTCCGTGGAAGCTTGATCACCTGACGTGAAGTCCGTGCAGGTTCACATGCCCCGAAGGTGTCGCACACCGGTCGAAAGTCGGTAACTGACCAAGTGTGGCTCTTAGGTCGGTAGTTAATCACCGACATTTTGGACGTCGCACAGACGTGATCCGGGAGTCGACACGCGTGATCAGAGGGTCGACTCGCGTGATTGGAGGGTCGACACAACGAAACGGCCCCGCCGTCACCGTGTCGTCGCCTCAATCACGCGTGTCGACTGCTCAATCACGCGTGTCGGCTCTTCGATCACGCGTCAGGAGGGGGGTGGGGCTACTACCCGGAGCTGGAGCATCGCCGCGAACCGGGCTTCCGGGTCCGTCATGTCGAAGCCGCCGACCTCGGCGAGCCGGCGCAGGCGGTAGCGGAACGTGTTGGGGTGCACGTGGACCGCGGCCGACGCGGCGATGACGTCGCCGAAGGCGTCGAGCCAGGCCCGCAACGTCTCGACCAGGTGGGCGTGGTGCTGCTCGTCGTAGTCGAGCAGGCGCGCGACCGGGCCGGTCGGGCGGTCGCCGCGGGCGGCGACCAGGTCCTGCAGCTCGAGCAGCAGCGCCTCGACGTGCACGTCGGCCAGCGACGCCACCCGGCGCCCCGGGCCGCTGCCCGACCGCAGGACCCGCAACGCCCGGTCCGCGCTGTCGCGGGCTTCCGGCAGCTCGGCCGCGCTGCGCGCCACCGGCCCGATGCCGACCACCGCGCGGACGCGGTCGCCCACCCGGTCCAGGAAGTCCTTCGCGATCCGCAGGGCGCGGCGCTCGCCGTCCGCGTCGCGGGTCACCGGCACCAGCCCGTACGCGGTGTCGCCGACGAGCGCCGCCGCGCAGCGCGGGTGCACCGCGCTCAGGTGCATCGCCAGACCGTCGGCCAGGCGCTGCCGTTCGGTGGCGATTTCGGCGTCTTCGGCTCGAAGGCCGGCACTGTCGAGCACCGCCAGCGCCAGCACGACGACCGGCTGGTCGGCCAGCCCCAGCCGGCTCAGCGCCTCCCGTGCGGCGGCCCCGCCTTCGAGCGCCGTGCTGACCAGGTCCGCGCGCAGCCGGCGTTCGACGTCGGCACCCGCCCGGACGCGCAGCAGGTGCAGCGCCACCAGGCGGGCCGCGTCGCAGAGGGCCTGGGTGCGATCGGGGGTCAGCGGCTCCCGCACCGCGGCCCAGATCGACCCGAGGATCTCGTCGCCCGCCCGGACCGCGACGGCCACGCGCGGGATCTTGAAGCCGTCGGGGCTTTCCGGCGGCCGGTCGACGTACACCGGCCGATCGCTGCGGTAGAGCTCGCGGAACACGCCGCGGTCGGCCAGCATCCGGGAGAACCGCTCGGGCACCTGCCGCCCCAGGATGGTCTCGACCCGCGAGGGGTCGGCTTCGTCCTGGCGTCCCGAGAACGCGAGCACGCGCGAGCGGCGGTCCTCGATGGTCACCGGGGCGTCGATGAGCGCCCCGATCGCGTTGGCCACGGCGAACAGGTCGCCCGAGGGCAGCCCGGCAAGCATCTCGGGTTGGGCGTCGCCGACGTCGCCCTCGGCCAGCAGCGACCGCAGCATCGCGGCGAGCTGGGCCCAGGACGCGCCGCGCGCCAGGCTCAGCAGCGCGACGCCGGTCTCCTCGACGGCGGCGGTGATCGCCGCGGTGACCGTGACGGGCGCGCGCAGCACGAGCCCGGCCGCGTCGTGACGGGCCAGGGTCCGCAGCTGGCGCACCACCTCGCCGGGGTCGGCGAGGCCGACGCCGAGCATCAGGGCGTGCTGGGGCAGGGCGGGCTCGTCGAGGGGGTCGTGGATGGCGACGCCGCCGATGCCGCCCGGGCGGTCGGAGTCCCCGAGGACGAGGTCCAGGAGCGTGCCGCCCAGGTCGTCGAGGACGCGGCCGAGGCTGGCGTGCGGGCGCATGTTCACCGAAACGAGCACCTCCCGAAGCTAGGCGCGATGCCACCAGCCTAGTTCGTTCCCGGGTACGAAATCAGCAATCGAGTTGGTTGCCGTCGACGAACTCCTCCCACCAGGGGATCATCAGGAAAGACGCGTCGCCGAGCCCGCGGAAGGGCCCGCGCCGCGGACCGGCCGTGAACGGCGGGTCGTGTTCGTGCCGGGTGCGCGGCCTGGTCTCCCAGATGTAGAGCGGGACCCGGCCGGGCACGTCCGGCTCGTCGCGGAACTGCTCGGTGACGAGGACGACGCGGTCGTGCCCGGCGAACTCGGCAGGAGTCCCGCGAAGGTCCGTGGCGTGCCAGCGGATCAGGGCGTGCAGCGGGGACTCGTCCGGATCGAGCGGGAACCGCCCGCCGCCGAGGACGGCGAGGTCGGCGGCCGCGCACCGCTGGCGAGGGCGAGCCCGAAGACGATCCAGGTGTCGCTGCGCGGTTCGACGACGACGAGGGTGCGGCCGGGCAGCCGCGGGACGACGCCGAGACTGTGCCGTGCCCCGGCGGCTAGCTCAGCTTCGCCGCCACGTTGTACGCCTCCACCAGCAGCCGGGCGTTCGGCACGCGCCGCCGCGGCTCGACGCGGACCGTGCGGCTCTCCCCCGGCAGCAGCCAGAAGTAGTTGTCGTCGTAGCGGGTCGGCAGGACGCGGTCGGTGCCGTTGTGCTCGCGCAGCGACAGCCGGATCATCGCCGCGACCGTCGTGCCGTCGTTGCGGATCGTCGCCGTGTACGCGTCGCCGTCGGCCCTCAACGACGAAGTGAGCCGCGCGCCCGGGAGCTGGTTGAGCGCGCGCATGGCCGTGTCACCGCGATAACGCCAGTACGTGTTCTCCGACAGCACCGCGCCGCGCGCGTCGGTCAGGGTCAGCCGCAGCAGGTGCACGTCCGGGTGCGCCGCGTCGAACGGCACCGTGAACGCCGCCGCGCCCACGTTCGCGGCGACGTCCAGCTTCTGCTGCGCGGGAGCACCGAGCGAGGCACCGTCCAAAGAGAACAGCCGCGCGGTGACCGTCACCCCGCTCAACGCGGCCGGCGTGTGGTTGACGACCCGGACCTGCCACGTCGTCAGGTCGGCCTGCACGTGCCGGGCCTCGCAGCCCTTGCGCGCGCCGTAGTAGCTGCCGTTGACGTCGAGGTCGTAGTCGTAGGTCTGCCAGACCGTGCTGTGCCACGCCGGGTGCGACATCCACAGCAGCACGCCGGTCGCGTCGGCCCACAGCTTCGTGTTCCAGGCCTCGAAGATCGCGCGCATGCTCTCGTAGTTGACGAACTGCGCCTTGCGGCAGAACTCCGCCAGGCTCGTCGACGGCGCGAGCCGCGCGTCGATCGCCGCGAGGTAGCTCTGCGGCGACTGGTTGCCGGCGGTGGACCAGTCGTGCAGGAACCACGGCGCGCCGATCGGCCAGCCCGGGTCGTCCTTCCCGACCAGGTTGCGCATGCTTTCGACGACCGACACCGTCGGCAGTCCGATCTCGCTCCAGAACCCGTACTCGCCGCCGGTCGCCTCACCCGTGAAGTACCGCTTCGGGTCCTGCCAGTAGTAGGGCCCGTCGCCGGTGATCACGCCACCCGCCGAGTTGCCCTGGTAAAGCAGGTCCGTGTGGTCGTGGACGAGGGCGCGCAGCGCGTTGTCGATCACCGGCGGCGGCGTGCCCTCGTTGCAGCCGAACCAGACCGTCGCGCACGCGTGGTGGCGGTAGCGCAGCACGGTGTCCTTCGCCTGCGCGAGGAAGACGTCGTGGTTGGCCGGGTCGGTCGACCAGCCGTCCCAGAACTCGTTCCACAGCAGGATGCCGTACTTGTCGCAGGCGTCGAACAGCTCCTGCCGGTACGACGAGCCCACCCAGTTGCGGATCAGGGTGAAGTTCATGTCGCGGTGCATCGCGACGACGGCGTCGGTCCGCTCGGGCGTCATCCGGCGCAGCAGCTCGTCCCAGCCCCAGCTGCCGCCGCGGGCGAACACCTTGACGCCGTTGACGAGGAACGTCAGCGGCTTCGGGCTGTTGTCCACCGACGCGGCGTCGGTCCAGGTGTCACCGTCCTGCGACACCTGGATCTTGAACGTCGCCGCGTAGGCGGTCTCCCAGGTCAGCACGACGCGGTCGAACGCGGTCGCGGCGCCGAGGTCTACCTGCAGCCACTGGTTGTCTTCGTAGGCCGACGTCCAGCGCGTGTTCGGGTCGCCGTCGAAGGCCCGCTCGGGCGGGTTGCCGTCCGCCACCGACTGCGAAGTCGCGGTCTTGCCCTGAGCCAGGTCCGTCTCCGGCGCCTTGCTGTCGGCGACGGACATCGTCCAGAGCGAGAAACCCCAGCCCGTGGCGCGCTTGAGGCCCTGCATCCGGACGAACCGGGCGTTCTGCGGCGTGAGGTCCACGGACTGGGTGGCCCGGCCGTCGGCGATGACGATCGGCAGGTCGTACTGGTAGCCGATCTGGCGCAGGCCGATCTTCGTCGTCCGCCGATCGCTGGTCGACGCGCCGATCGCCGCGGTGAGCGTCAGGTCGTAGAGGTTCGGGTCGCCGTAACCGTTGGGCCACCACAGCTTCGGGTTCTCGACCTGCTGCGCCGGGAACACGACGTCGGTGCTCTGCCCGGCCGGGACGGTGACCGTGCTCGACACGGTCACCGGGCCGAACGCGGCGGTGACCTTGACGCGCTGGGCCGTCGCGGCGGCGTTGCGCACCGGCACGGTCAGCGTCACGACGGCGGTGGCGGCGTCCGGCACCTTCGTGTCGACCCGGACGTCGCCGAGGACGGCGGCGCCGGTGGAGCGCAGGCGCACGTGGTCCCAGATGCCGGACGCGCGGTCGCGCACCGCCGGCATCCAGTCCCAGCCGGACACCGCGAGGTAGGTCGGCGAGTTGTCGAACATCGTGCTGCCGGCGTCGACCCAGGAACTACCGTTCGCCCCCTTGTCGCTGGGGCTGCCGGGCCGCGGCATCGGCGAGATCTTCACGGCGAGGGCCTGGTCGCCGGAGCGGCGAAGGGCGGCGGTGACGTCGTAGGCGCCGCGGCCGAACGGGTGGCTCTGGGTGCCGATTTCGGCGCCGTTGAGCCAGATCTGTGCCTCGTGGTTGACGCCGTCGAACTCGAGCCAGACGTGCCGGCCCGCCGAGGTGTCGAGGCCGCGCGGGAGCGAGAAGCGGCGCCGGTACCACCAGGCGTGACGCGACAGCGCCTCCGGGACGTGCAGGGTGTTCATCCCGGAGACCGGGTCGGGCAGCTGGCCCTGCTCGACCAGCGACGCCAGGACCGTGCCCGGGACGGTCGCCGGGAGCCAGCCGCGGGTGTCCACAGTGGATCCCGACAGCGCCTTGCCGTCGGCGGTGGGCGACCAGTCGTCCATCGTGAGGACCCAGCCGGACTCGAGCGGCACGGTGCCGTCGGGCGCGACGGCGAGCGCGGGCGGGTCGTCGTGCGGGCGGACCGGGAAGCTGGTCCAGCCGTGCACCGCCGGGCGGTTCTGCGGACCGGTGCCGAACACCTGGAAGCCGTTGAGGCCCACGGGGTTGGTCGTCGAGCGGCTCGAAGCGGTGAACCGGACCCAGCGGGCGGTGACGGCGGTGAGCGGGATCGTCACGACGCCGCCGGTGCCGGCGTCGGTGTGGTGGACGGTGCGCCAGGCCTTGCCGTCGCCCGAGACGTCGAGGTCGAACGCCGTGGCGTAGCTGGAGAGGATTTCGAAGCCGCTGGTGTGGCTGCGGGAGGCGGTGACGTCGAAGGCCGGGTCGCCGGGCCGCGCCTCGAAGGTCAGCACGACCGAGTCGAGCCGGCACTGGCCCTGCAGGTCGACGACGATCCACTGGCCGTCGCCCGGGGTGGCGCGCCAGCCGGAGCCCTTGACGCCGACCTGCGCGAGGCCGTCGACGGCGAACTCGGCCGGGGTGGCGGCGTAGTCGGTCGAGGACACCTGCACCGGCCGGAACAGGGCGAGGTCGGTCTTCTGCGCCTGGCTGTCGGCGACGGCGGGCGCCGCGGACGCGACCCCGGGCAGGACGGCCGCGAGGCCGAACCCGGCCAGCAGGCCGGTCCCGGCGGCCAGGACGTGCCGCCGCGAGACGGCGGCCACCTCCGCGGGCTCGACATCCGCGGTGATGCCGTACTCCTCCGCCATGCGGGAACTCCGATCGCAACAGGGTGACAACGTTGCCAGGAAGCTTCCGCCGTGCGCGCTGGAAGCGTCAAGAAGACAAGGAAGACAAGAATTCGGAATAATGACATCGATGTCGGTGCGCGGTTCACCGTGCCCCGCTGAGCGGTGCCCGCTACGGTTGCAACGGCTGCGCAACGAACCGATCCGGGAGGTCCCGATGGTCCAGGTCGAACGCACCGTCACAGTGCGCACGCCGGTCGAGCGCGTGGCGGAGTACCTCGCGGACTTCGCGCACACGGAGGACTGGGATCCGGGCACGGTTTCGTGCACGCGCGCGGACGCGGGGCCGATCGCGGTGGGTGCCGAGTGGCACAACGTGTCGGAGTTCCGCGGCCGCCGGACGGAGCTGGACTACCACCTGACCCGGCGCGAGGCGGGCCGCGTGACGTTCGTGGGCGAGAACAAGACGGCGACCTCGACGGACGACTTCGGCCTGTCGGCCGGCCCGGACGGGACGACGGTGCGCTACCGCGCGACGATCGTGTTCCACGGGTGGGCGAAGCTGGCCGGCCCGCTGTTGAAGCGCGAATTCGAGCGGCTCGGGGACGAAGTGGTGCCGCAGCTGACGCGGGCGCTGGAGGGGCTGGGCTGAGCGAGGCTGGTAGCGGGATCGTGGCTGCGCGAGCGGGGCCAAGTGAGTGATTGACGCCGGAACTCGCGTGATCAGGCACGTGACTCGCGTGATTGAAGGCGGAACTCGCGAGTTCCGCCT
>NZ_JBFBBZ010000019.1:0-15980 GCF_040682935.1 Amycolatopsis sp. NPDC051061 | reverse complement strand
CGCCGCGATCATCGCGGCGTGCCCGCTGCCGGAAGTGCGCCGCGCGTGGGTGGACCGGATCGTCTTCCACGACGGCGCCCGCCTTCAATCACGCGGGTTCCGTCCACCATCACGCGAGTTCCGCTACGCCTCGGCGTGCGCCACCGCCAGTTCGACCGCCGAGGCCAGGTCGTTCGCCCGGGCGAAGCCGCGGTCGCCCAGGTGCTGCCAGCCTGGACCGGCCGTGCCGACCACGCGGCCGATGTCGCGCACCCGCGCCGCGAGCAGGTCGTCGGCCGTCGGGGCCGCCAGGGACCACAGCAGCACCAGGACCGGATCCAGGCGCGCCGCCAGGTCGGCGACCGTTTCGGCCGGCACCAGCTGCCCGAGGTAGGCGACCGGGACCCCGGCCTCGGCCAGCGTCGCGCGCAGGGCCTCCATCGGCAGCGAATGCCGCTCGGCCGGGCAGCAGGCCAGCAGCACCGGCCGGCCCGGGACCGCCGCCGGGAAGCGGCGGCTGAACCGCTCGAACGCCAGCGAGATCTCCGTCGTCAGCGCCCATTCCGACGCGAAGCAGACGTCGCCGCGCTGCCAGCGGTCGCCCAGGCCGCGCAGGACCGGGGCCAGGACGTCGGTCCACGCCGCGGCCGGGCCGAGAGTGCCGAGGGTCTCGTCGAGCAGCCCGGAGATCGACGCGGACCGCAGCTCGTCGGTGGCCTCCTCGAGTTCGCGCACCCGGCGGGCGGCGGGCACCTCGGGCGGGCCGGCCGGCGAAGCCCCGAAGGCCGCGGCGGCGGCTTCGCGCACGGGCATCCCCCGCGCAACGAGCCGCTGCATGTGCTGCAGCCGCCGGACGTCTGCGTCGGAATAGCGGCGGTGCCGCCCGGTGGCCGTGGCCGACGGGCCGATCCCGTACCGCGCGCTCCAGCTGCGCAGGGTCACCGGCGAGACACCCAGCAGCTCGGCCACCTTGCCCGGCGCCCAGGCACCCGTCTCGACGTTCTTCGGTTCCACCATTCCCCTTCGCCTCGCTCGAGGCAGCTTAGCGACGGCCAGGCCACCTGACCGGCGGGGACACGGTGGCCGTACCCACCGCGGAGAGCACCGGCCGGCCGCCCGCTCCGCCCGGCGAAGATCGGCGAGGGGCGAAGGCGGCCGGACGAGGGAAGAAGCCGCCGTCGACACGACGAAGCCGGACCGGTGACACCGGCGCGGCGCAACGGAAAGCACCCCGGCACGCCACGGGGGACGCGGCGGCGGGGCGTCGGCCTGCCGCGTCCCCCTCGGCGCCGCCCGGCGCCGGGATCCGGCCCGCGTCGGCCGGATCCGGACGGCCGCGGGGTGTGGCAACCCACCACGGCCGGCCAGTCCCGGAGCGCAAGGGTGCTGCCACGCCAAGCTATACCCGTACGCAACGCTTGCGCATCGCTATCCCTCGAATGCCGTAGCGATTCGCCCCACCCGGCAGGTGGTCTCGGCCCGCGCTGGATGCCCGTGGTTCGCCCAAGGTCTTGAATGAGTCATTCAGGACGTCACCGCGCCCGCCGATGCCCCAGCTCCGGGACGCGCTGCCGGGCCCGTACCGCGGCGACCGCGGCCGCGGCCGTCCGGCCGGGCGAATCCATAATGGACAAGAGGGCCTGACCCGCACCATCCGGGCACCGGAGCCGGCCGGTCCCCCGTCCACAGTGGACCACGCTGCGAACCCGGGCCGGCCGTGACACGATCGGGTGAACCCCGGCAGGGTGGTGGACGTGACCCGGGTGTAGCACCCCGGTAATGCGCCGTCGCTACGGTGCCGGGCCATGGCAATCGGACAGCGGGCGGTGGTTCCGCGAGGTGGGCAGGTGCTTGCGGAAACGGACGCGGAACGGACGACCGCGGAACCCGGGAACGCGCCGGGCCGGTGGCTGCCCGTCTTCGGGGCGGTGCTGGGCGCCGCCGTCTTCCTCGTGGTGCGCGGCAGCCTGACCGACGACGGCTACATCACCCTCGCCTACGCGAAGAACCTCGCCGTCCACGGCGAATGGGGCCTGATCCCGGGCTCACCGGCGAATTCCGCGACGTCCCCGCTGAACGTCCTGCTCCTCGCCGCCCTGACGCTGGTCACGCGGGTGTCCGGCGGCCCGCACCCGGTGGTCGCGCTCGGGATCCTCACGGTGCTGTGCGGCGCGGTGCTCGGCTGGGCGTGGCTGCGCCTCGGCCGCGCGCTCGCGCTGCCGGCCGCGGCCGGGGTCCTCGGCGTCACGCTCGTGCTGCTCAACCCGTTCGTGCTGTCCGCGATCGGGCTGGAGGTCCTGCTGATCCCGGCGGTGCTGCTGGTGCTGACGGTCTTCGCGCTCGAAGGCCGGCCGCTGCTGTTCGGCGTGACCGCCGGGCTCACGATCCTCGCCCGGCTCGACCTCGTGGTCTTCGTCGTGGTGATCGCCGTGAGCGCGCCCGCGATCCGGCGCCGGCTGCTGCCCGCCGCGGGGTGCGCGGCGCTGACGGCCGCGCCGTGGTTCGCCGTCAGCTGGGTCGCCTTCGGGTCGTTCGTCCCGGACACGCTGGTGATCAAGCAGCTCCAGGCCGGGCTGTTCGCACCGTGGACCTACAGCACCGGGCCGGTCATGTACTACGTCGGCTGGCCGATCACCGTGCTCGTGTCGTTCGTCCCGGCCCTGCTCGGTGTCGTCGCGCTGGCCGGGTGGGCCGCCACGCGGTTCGGGGTCCGGTGGCCGGAATTCCCCGCGCTCGGCCCCCTCGCCGCGCTGGCCGGCGGTGGGATCCTCTACTACGTCGCGTACTCGTTCCTCGGGGTCGGGCCGTTCCACTGGTACTACGTGGCCCCGATCACCGCGGCGAGCGCTTTCGCCGTCGCCGCGTTCGGCTCCTGGTTCGCGCAGGCCCGTCGACGCCCGGCGCTGCGGGGCGCTCCCCCGGCCCTCGCGCTGGGGCTCACCGGGGTCCTGGTGCTGGCCGGCGCCGCGGTCGACGCCGCGCAGGGCCTGCCGTGGAAGTCGCCGGTGATCTTCGGGAACTGGGCCGGCTCGACGGACTACGCCCGTGTCGGCACGGAGCTCGGCGCCCGGCTCCACGGCGCCAGCGTCGCCAGTCCCGGCGAGATCGGCACGCTCGCCTACTTCTGCGAATGCGCGATCCTCGACGAGTTCTCCGACCGCGGCCGGGCGGTCGCGCTCGTCGAGCAGCGGATCGCGACGGCGAACCCGCTGATGAGCCTGGCGTTGCGGGTGAACTACCACTGGCTGGACACCTCGGCCGCGCCGCGCGAACCGGACTACCGGCTGCAGTACGCCGCGGGCCCGGCGACCGGACCGGACAGCTGGCAGGTCCGGTCGGCGGCGAAGGGCGTCGGCCACTTCACCCTCACCCGCGAGCCGTGATCTCCGCGCTCATCTGAGCAGTGACCGAAAACTCCGAAGATTCCCCTGGACGCCAGACTGCGCCACAGGCCGGGGAGGCCATAGGGTTTCGGTCATGAAGGTCGGCCTGCTCACCCGGGAATACCCGCCGGAGGTCTACGGCGGCGCCGGAGTTCACGTGGAGTTCCTCGCCCGGGAGTTGCGGCCGCTGGTCGATCTCGACGTGCACTGCTGGGGCGCGGACCGCCCCGACGCCACCGGGCACACGGATCCGCACGGCTACCGCCAGCCCGCGTTCACGACCATGGACATCGCCGTGTCGATGGCGAACGCCCTCGAAGGCCACGACCTCGCGCACAGCCACACCTGGTACGCGAACCTGGCCGGGCACCTGGCCAAGATGACGCACGGCATCCCGCACGTCGTCACCGCGCACTCGCTGGAACCGCTGCGGCCGTGGAAGGCCGAACAGCTCGGCGGCGGCTACCGCGTCTCGTCGTGGATCGAGCGCGAGGCCTACGAAGCCGCGGACGCGATCGTCGCGGTCAGTGGCGGCATGCGCCGCGACGTCCTGGCCGCGTACCCGGCGGTGCCGCCCGAGCGGGTGCACGTGATCCACAACGGCATCGACACGACCCTGTACCGCCCGGACCCCGGCACCGATGCGCTGGCGAAGCACGGCATCGACCCCGATCGGCCGTACGTGCTGTTCGTCGGTCGGATCACCCGGCAGAAGGGCGTCCCGCACCTGGTCCGCGCGGCCGCGTCGCTCGACCCCGGCACTCAGCTGGTGCTGTGCGCGGGCGGCGCGGACACCCCGGAGCTCGACGCGGAGTTCCGCGGGCTGGTCGCCGAGCTGGAGAAGTCCCGCACCGGGGTCCGCTGGATCCCGGAGATGCTGCCGCGTCCCGAGGTCGTGCAGCTGCTCACCCACGCCGCGGTGTTCGCCTGCCCGTCGGTCTACGAGCCGCTGGGCATCGTGAACCTGGAGGCGATGGCGTGCGGCACGCCGGTGGTCGCCAGTGACGTCGGCGGCATCCCGGAGGTCGTCGACGAGGGCCGGACCGGGCTGCTGGTGCACTACGACGAGCAGGACGCGCGAGGGTTCGAGACGGGCCTGGCCGCCGCGCTGAACGAGGTGGTGGGTTCCCCGGACCGAGCCGCCGCGATGGGTACCGCCGGCCGCGAGCGCGCGGTCGGCGAGTTCGGCTGGAAGGCGATCGCCGAGCGGACGGTCGCCCTCTACGAAGCGTGCGGGAGGTCGTCGTGAACACTGGAGCCGACGTGCTGGGCATCGTGCTCGCGGGCGGCGAGGGCAAACGGCTGATGCCGCTGACCGCCGACCGCGCGAAACCCGCCGTGCCCTTCGGGGGTTCGCACCGGCTGATCGACTTCGTGCTGTCGAACCTGGTGCACGGCGGGTTCCGGCGGCTGTGCGTGCTGACGCAGTACAAGTCGCATTCGCTCGACCGGCACATCTCGACGACGTGGCGCCTCTCGGCGCTGACCGGCGAGTACGTCACGCCGGTGCCTGCCCAGCAGCGGCTGGGCCCGCGCTGGTACCAGGGCAGCGCCGACGCCATCCACCAGAGCCTCAACCTGGTCTACGACGAGGACCCCGAGTACATCGCGGTGTTCGGCGCGGACAACATCTACCGGATGGACCCCCGGCAGATGCTGGAGTCCCACATCTCCTCGGGCGCCGGCGTCACCGTCGCCGGGATCCGCGTGCCGCGGGCGGAGGCGAGCTCGTTCGGCGTCATCCGGACCACCGACGGGTTGATGATCGACGCGTTCATGGAGAAGCCCGACGACCCGCCGGGCCTGCCGGACTCCCCCGAAGAGTCGTACGTGTCGATGGGCAACTACATCTTCACGACGAAGGTGATGCTGGAGGCGCTGCACGCGGACTCCGAGAACGCGGCCTCGCACCACGACATGGGCCGCGACATCATCCCGGCGCTGGTCAAGTCCGGCGAGGCGGCCGTCTACAACTTCAACGGCAACGTCGTGCCCGGCGAGACCGAACGCGACCACGGCTACTGGCGCGACGTCGGGACGATCGACAGCTACTACGAGGCGCACACCGACCTGATCTCGACGCACCCGATCTTCAACCTCTACAACCGCAAGTGGCCGATCCTGGCCCACCCGGGCCAGCGCGCGGCGGCGAAGTTCGTCGAGGGCGGCTCGGCGAACCAGTCGATCGTCAGCAACGGCTGCATCATCTCCGGCGCGCAGGTGGTGGACTCGGTGCTGTCCCCGGACGTGCTCGTCGAGCAGGGCGCGGTCGTCCAGGGGTCGGTGCTGCTGGACGGGGCCCGCGTGGGCCGCGGCGCGGTGGTGCGGCGGGCGATCCTCGACAAGAACGTCGTCGTGCCGCCGGGGGCGCACATCGGGGTCGACCTGGCCCGGGACCGGGGGCACTACCACGTCAGCGAGGGCGGGATCGTCGTGCTCGGCAAGGGAGAACGCGCGATCTGAGGCCCGGCGTCAGGAGCGGGTGGCGGCGGAGATCCGCTCCACCACCTGGCGCGGGTCGATGCCCCAGCGCTCGGCGAGCTCCGAGATCGAGACGCCCGCCGCGTGCTCCGCGGCGATCATGCTGTCGACGACGCCTGTCACGCCCCACTCCTCAACTGCAGATGCACGTGCAGCCGAGATACTACATCTACGCTGCGGACGTCGAGCAAAGCGCCTCACGTCAGCGCGCCCTCCCGCACCGGGTTCCTCCCCGCGCCGCCGAAAGCGATTCAGTGTCCCGATTTCTCCGGTTCCCCCGGCGGATTCTTCGTGGTGGCCCGCGCGCGCGTGGCGCTGAACACCGCGTCGAAGATCGGCGTCGGTTCCCCGTCGTCGCTCTTCGGCGGCTCGTCCCCCGGGCCGCGCTTTTCCTCTCCCACGCGCCCAGTTTCTGCGACGGCGGCCGATTTCGCTCGGGCAGCACCGAAAATCGCCCGGCCGGGGGATCACCCGCGTGGCGCAATTCTTCCGGTCGGCGACGGAAAAGCACCGCGGATTCAATTCCGGGCGCCGGGGAATAACCCGGGGTACCGCGGGATTGCACCGGGCATGAAAGCAGTGATCTACCGCCGCCACGGCGGACCCGAGGTGCTGTCGCTGTCGGAGCGGGCCGTCGCCGACCCGGGGCCGGGCGAGGTCCGCGTCCGGATCGTCGTGTCCGCGGTCAACCCGACCGACTGGAAGGCCCGGCTCGGCCGCGGCGCGGAAGCCGGGACCGAAACGCCCGACACCGTGCCCAACCAGGACGGCGCGGGCGTCGTCGACGCCGTGGGCCCGGACGTCACCGGCTTCGCCCCCGGCGACCGCGTGTGGCTGATCCTCGCGGGCACCCACGGCCCGGCGGCCGGCTCCGCGCAGGAGTACACCGTGCTCCCGGCCGCGCAGCTGGTCCGGCTGCCCGGCTCGGTGGGCTTCGACGAGGGCGCCGGGTTCGGCGTCCCCGGGCTGACCGCGCACCGGGCGCTGACGGTCGCCGAAGACGGGCCCACGCGCCTCACCCCCGGCGCCATGGCGGGCCGGACGGTGCTGGTCAGCGGCGGCGCCGGCGCGGTCGGCAACGCGACGATCCAGCTCGGCCGCTGGGCCGGGGCGACGGTGGTCGCGACGGTCAGCAGCGACGAGAAGGCCGCGCTCGCCCGCGCGGCCGGCGCCCAGCACGTGCTGCGCTACCCCGACCCGGAGCTCGCCTCCCGGATCCGCGAGGTCGCCCCGGACGGCGTCGACCTGGTCGTCGAGGTAGCGGCCGGGGTCAACGCCGGGCTGCACACCGAGGTCCTGCGCCCGCGCGGCACGGTCGCGATCTACGGCGACGACCGCGGCACCGGGACCGTCAGCCTCGACTTCGGCGCGAACCTGTGGCTGAACACGCGCTACCAGTTCCTGGTGCTCTACACGGTGGGGGCGGACAAGCTCCGCGCCGGCGCCGAAGACGTCACGGCGGCGCTGGCCGACGGCGCGCTGCGGCTCGGTGAGGACCGCGGCGTGCCGGTCCACCGCTTTTCCCTCGAAGACACCGCGAAGGCCCATGTCGCGTCCGAGGAGGGCGTGACCGGGAAGGTGCTGATCGACGTCACTCCGGCGGAGTGACCAGCGCCTGAAGGAGGTCGTCGAGGGTGGCGCCGTCGTCGTCGCGGTGCTCGCGCCAGCGTCCGAACAGCTCTCCGGCGGCGGCGACGAGGGCCGGGGACAGCCCGGCGTCGGCGCACGCTTCGGCGATCTCGGCCATTTCGCCCTCCCACCGCCAGGCCCGCCGGCCGGCGGAGGTGATTCCGCCGGGCGCGCCCAGCGGGGTGTGCGGCAGGACGTCGGCGGCGAGCTCCCGCAGCTCGCCGCCGACGCCGTGGCGTTCCGCGAGGGCGTGGGACTGCGCGGCGAGCGCGAAGGTGAGCTTGTTGTAGGCGGCGAAGGCGAGCTTGAGGGCCGATGCTCGGCCCACTGCCCCGCCGAGCGCCACGGGACGGAGGTGCGTGCCGGCGAACAGGCTCTCCAGCTGCGCGACGGCGGTATCGGGCCCGGAGAGGTAGAGGCGGGTGGTCCCGGTCTTTCGCGGTGGCGGGCCGACGATCCCGCCGTCGGCGACGGTCGCTCCGTCCAGGATCCGCTCGATTTCCTTCGCGTGCTCGGGACTGATGGCGTTGGCGTCGAGGTAGACACCGGTGAACCCGGCGACGCTCCGGGCGACGTCCAGCGCGGCCGCGGGCGGGCAGATGCTGAGGATGACGTCGCACCCGGCGAGGTCTTCGGCTTCGGTGAGTCCGGCGTCCTCGGCACGGCGTCGCGTCGCCGGTCCGCGGCCGGCGGGCAGCCAGGAGGCCGGGATACCTCGGGCGGTGAGGACCGCCCCGACGGCGGCGCCCATGGCGCCGGGGTGCAGGAGACCGACGGTCGTGGTCACGGTGGCTCCTTTCGCGGGAGATGGCCATGATCGCGCGGGCGGGCGGAGTGTGCGCGCCTGGCGGGGCCGCGGCTCGGGGGTGCCGGCGGGGCACGGCCGCCCACCCGTCATGAACGACCCTTTCATGGCGCCGGACGACATGAACGACCCTTTCATGACATCGGCGGCCGCGGGCGCCGGTGCGGATCGAGCCATTCCCGGCCACCGGGTGCCCGCCACGCTTTACGATCACTCGCGGAGGTGGGTGTGGAGCCGTTGGGGCGGGGTGAGCCGGCGCAGGCCGGGCGGTACCGGCTGCTCGCCGCGGTCGGCGAGGGCGGGATGGGCCGCGTGCTGCTCGGGGTCGCCCCTGATGGTCGGCTCGCCGCCGTCAAGCAGGTGCACCGCGGATTCGCGCACGATCCCGGCTTCCGCGAACGGTTCCGGCGCGAGGTCGAGGTCTCGCGGCTCGTCTCCGGCGCCTACACCGCCGCGGTGATGGACGCGGACGCGCACGCGCCGACGCCGTGGCTCGCTTCGGTCTTCGTCGCCGGGCCCTCGCTGCAGGAAGCCGTCGACGCCACCGGGCCGCTGCCGGCGGCCGCGGTGCGGCACCTCGCCGCCGGGCTGGCGTCCGCACTGATCGGCATCCACCGGGCCGGGCTCGTGCACCGGGACCTCAAGCCCGGCAACGTCCTGCTCGCCGACGACGGCCCCCGCGTCATCGACTTCGGCATCGCCCGCGCCGTCGAGGGCAGCACCGACCTCACCCACACCGGCGTCATCCTCGGCTCGCCGGCCTTCATGTCGCCGGAGCAGGCCGACGGGCGGCCGCTGACCCCGGCGAGCGACGTCTTCGCCCTCGGCGCCCTCCTGGTGCTGGCCGCCACCGGGCACAGCCCCTTCGCCGGGGCGTCGGGCCCGCAGTCGCTCTACAACGTCGTCCACACGCATCCGGACCTGCGCTTCCTGCCGCCCGAGGTCCGGGCCGTCGCCGAGCCCTGCCTCGCCAAGGACCCCGCCCACCGGCCGACGCCCGCCCAGATCCTGCAGCTGCTCGGTCCCCTGCCCCCGGTCCAGCGCCCGTGGCCGCCCGCCGTGCACGCGTTGATCGTCCGGCGCCAAGCCGAAGTGGCAGCCGTCGTCGCGAAGAAGCCCACGCGGAAGGGCCCCCGGATCGCGCTCGCCGCCGCGGCGGCCGCTGTCGTCGCAGCCGGCACGATCACCGCGGTCACCCTGACCAGCGGCGACGACGGCGCGACCGCCACCCCGGCGACCGCCGCCGCCCCGCCTCCGGTCACGGCCACGTCCGCGCCGAACCCGGACCCGCTCGGCCCGGACAAGCTGCGCGGAGTCGACCTGTGCCAGGTGCTGCCGTCGGTGCCCGGGACCGGGAAACTCGCCCCGGAGATCGGCGTGCACTTCTTCGAGTGCATCTACGAGACACCGCAGGGCCAGTGGCTGGAGCTGACCGTCGGCGGCCCGGTCTCCGCCGGCGGCACGGCCTCCGGGGAGCTCGACGGCCTCCCTCTGAGCATCGACGACAAGGCGGGCGGCTGCACCGCCTCGGTGCCGGTGGTCGACCGGCCGGACACCACGATCGGGGTCGAGGCCAGCAGCGCCGCGAAGCCGTTCGCGAAGCCGTGCGACTCGGCGAAGGCCGCGCTCACCGAAACCGTGAAGCGCCTCCGCGCGGGTTCGCCCGCCGCGCAGGCGGTTCTCGCGCCGGTGGACCCGTGCGGCCTGGTCGACACCGCCACCGTGCAGCGGATCGCCGGCCCGGTCACCAAGGTCGAACCCACCGGGCTGCACGAATGCCACTGGCAGGTCGGTGGTGAGATCGTCGTGTCGCTCGAACGCGGCACCCCGCCGACGCAGTCCAAGGACTCTTACTACGACTCGACCGGCACCGTCGACCTCGGCGGGGTCACCGCGTACTACACCCGGAAACGGTCCAACCCCGCGTCCGGGTTCTGCGATCTGACGTGGCAGCACCGCCCGCTCGAAAATGACTATTCGGAGAACGTCGTCGTCACCTACCGCACGTCCGCCAGCAAGCTCACCGACGAGGAGACCTGCCGCGGAGCGCAGGACGTCGCCAAGGCGGTCCGGCCCGGATTGCCGAAGCCGTGAAGCCGCTGGAGCCGGGAGACGCCCGGCAGGCCGGGAAGTACCGCCTGGTCGCCGCGCTCGGCGAGGGCGGGATGGGCCGCGTCCTGCTCGGCGTCGCGCCGGACGGCCGGCTGGTCGCGCTCAAGCAGGTGCACCCGGAGTTCGCCCACAACGCCCGCTTCCGCAGCCGGTTCAAGCAGGAAGTCCAGGCGTCGCAACGGGTTTCCGGAGCCTTCACCGCCGCGGTCATGGACGCCGACGCGGACGCCGAGACCCCTTGGCTGGCTTCGGTGTTCGTCACCGGGCCGTCGCTGAAGGAGGCCGTCGAAGCCACCGGGCCGCTGCCGGTCGACGCGGTGCGCCGGCTCGCCGTCGGGCTCGCGACCGCGTTGATCGAGATCCACCGCGTCGGCCTGATCCACCGCGACCTCAAGCCCGGCAACGTCCTGCTGACCGGCGACGGCCCGCGCGTGATCGACTTCGGCATCGCGCGCGCCGTCGAGGGCGGCTCTGACCTCACCGGCACCGGCGGCGTCATCGGCTCGCCCGCGTTCATGTCGCCCGAGCAGGCCGAAAGCCGCCCGCTGACCCCGGCGAGCGACGTCTTCTCCCTCGGTGGCCTGCTGGTGATGGCGGCGACCGGGCAGGGCCCGTTCCCCGGCTCGACGACGGCGCAGCTGCTCTACAACGTCGTCCACACCGACCCCGACCTGACGGCCGTGCCGCCCGAGATCCGCGCGCTCGTCGAGCCGTGCCTCGCCAAGGACTCGGCCCGGCGGCCGACACCGCAACGGATCCTCGACTTCCTCGGCCCGGTCCCGCCCGGGACCCGGCCGTGGCCGCCGGCGGTGCACGAGCTGATCGGGACCCAGGACGCCGCCGTCCGCACCGCGCTGTCCTGGCCGGCCCCTCCCCCGGCGCCGGCACCGCCGAAACGCCGTCGCCGGCTGCCGGTCTTCACCGCGTTGGCCGCCGTCTGCGCGCTCGCCGCGGGCAGCCTGATCGCCCTGGCGGCGTTCAACGCGGGCGCGGACCCGGAGTCGCCGGGCGCCGACCTCGACCCGACGAGCCTGGACACCCTGCGTCGCGCCGATCCGTGCCGGGTGCTCGACGACGTCACGGTCCCGGGCGCGGGCAAGCTCCGGGCCGAGCCGGACACCGGCCACCTCGACCGCTGTACCTACCAGTCCCGCTCCGGCGGGAAGATCTCGGTCAAGCTCGGCGACCAGATCTACGTCGAAGGCGGCCGCCCCACCGAAGACCTGAACGGCAGGCAGGTGCTGTTCACCGAGATCAGCGGCGGCACCTGCGACGCGAGCGTCCAAGTGCCCGCGCAGCCGGAGCTCGGCGTGACCGCGCTCGCCGAAACGTGCGCCCTCGCGAAGTCCACGCTCGGCAAGGTGCTCGACCGGCTCCACGGCGGCGGCAACGGTTACCCCCTGGCGCCCGGCACGCTCCTCGCGCTGGACCCGTGCGCGGTGCTCGGCAAGACCGTGGTCGCCCAGGCGCTCGGACCGGTCCGCGAGACCAAGCTGAACCGCCTGCGCGAGTGCGAGTGGACGGCGACGGCGTCGCTGAGGCTGACCTTCGAGAAGGGATACTCCGGGGTGCCGGACACCGGGAGCCCGGTCGACATCGGCGGCGTCACGGGCACGCGCCACGAGACCGGCGACAGTTGCGCACTGACGTGGGACCACCGCCAGTTCGACGCGCAGCGAACCGAACACGTCCGGATCTTCGCCTCGAAGACGGGCGGCGGTGCCTGCGACGCGGCCGTCGCGTTCGGGAAAGCGCTGGTGAGCGCGCTTCCCCACGGTTAGCTCAGAGGCGCAGCCCGCGGCGCAGCGCGTCGACCTCGTCGGCGAACATCCGGCGCGAGATCGCCGCCGTCTCCACCATCCCCGACCCGTGGAACGTGCCGGGGTAGTGCCGCAGCTCGGTCGCCACGCCCGCGTGCGCGAGGCGTTGCGCGTACTGGATTCCCTCGTCCCGCAAGGGGTCGAACTGGCAGGTCGTGACGAACGCGGGCGGCAAGCCGGCCAGGTCCGCCGCCCGGGCCGGTGCAGCGTAGGGCGAGACGTCGTCGCCACCGGGTTCCGCGTCGAGGTAGCTGGTCCAGCTGAAGATCGCGTTCGGCCGGTTCCACAGTGGCGTGTCGGTGTACGCGCATCGACGGCGTGTCCAGGCGGTCGTCCAGCTCCGGGATCCCGAGGTACTGGAAGCACAGCGCGGGGCCGCCGCGGTCGCGGGCCAGCAGGGCCACCGCCGCCGAGAGGCCGCCGCCCGCGCTTTCGCCGCCCACCGCGAGCCGGGTGGGATCGATGCCCAGCTCCGCCGCCTTGGCCTCGACCCACTGCAGGGCCGCGTAGCAGTCCTCGACCGGCGCCGGGAACGGGTGCTCGGGCGCCAGCCGGTAGTCCACCGACACGATCACGATGCCCAGCTCGTCGACCAGCCGCAGCAGCGACGCGTGGAACATGTCCAGGTCGCCGAGGACGAACCCGCCGCCGTGGAGGTAGAGCAGGGCGGGCACCGCGCCGGTGCGGTTGGCCGGGGAGTAGACGCGCACCGGAACGTCCGGCGCGTCCGACGGCCCGGGCACGGCCGTGTCGCGGACGTCGACGGGGTGCACCGGCTCGTAGGCCGGCAGGACCTCGCCCAGCTGCCCCATCGAGGAGCGCGCGGCGACCAGGGCTTCGTAGTCGGTCAGGGTCACGCCCGGCAGCATGTCCAGCCAGGGCAGCAGCTCGGGATCGATCGCGTAGGTCATGGTTCGATCTTCGGCCGCCGGAGGCTCCCCCGGCCACCGCCACGCGGCGGGCGTTGCCGGGCCGGTCCTCGCCATCCGGCGGCGGGCGCGCCTATCGTGGCGGCATGAAGGGGCTGCTGCTGCGGCTGTCCGGGCTCGACGCCGACGCCGAGAACGCCGTGCGGGTGATCGGGTTCTTCGACCGCCTGATCACCGGGCGCGCCGGCCTGGACGCGCTGGTGCGCAGCACGGCCGAGCTCGCCGGCTGCCGGGTCGGCGTGCACGCGCCCGGCCAGGGGCTGTCGCTGCGCGCGGACCCCGGTGAAGACGCCGTCACGCCCGCGGCGGCGCCCGCGGGCGCCGCCGTCCGCCGGCTCGAGGGCGGCGTCGAGGTGTGGGTGGCCCGCCGCGGCGCGCCGGTCCCGCTCGACGACATGCTGCTGGAGCGGTTCGCGATCGCCACCGCGATCCTGCTGGAGCAGGGCGGCGTGCCTCGCCCCGAACTCGGCGATCCGGCGCTGGTCGAGCTGGTGCTGTCCGAAGACGCCGGCACGGCCGAGCGGGCGCGGGCCCTGCACCTGCTGGGGATCGCCCCGGCGGCCCGGCTGCGCGTGCTGGCGGCCACCGGCGCCGACGGGCTCGCCGGGCGCTCGGCCCAGCTGGGCGGGGTGCGCGCGGTCCTGGCGGACGCGGTACCCGGCCCGCTCCCGGCCGGCGGCCGGGCGGGCATCGGCCCGGAGTTGCCGGCCATCGACGCCGCCCGCTCCTGGGCCGCCGCCCGGACGGCGCTGCGCTTCACCTCGGTCACCGAGCCGGTGGTGTGGTGGGAACGGCTCGGCAGCCTCGCCGCGCTCGCCGGCCGGCTCGACGGGCCGGAGCTGGCCGAGCTCCCCGACGTCCGCGCCCTCGACCGGCTCGCGGCCGAAGCCCACGGCGAGGACACCCTGGCCGCGCTCGACGCGCTGTGCGCGACCGGCTCGGCCCGCAAGGCCGCGGCGGTGCTGCACCGCCACCACAGCACCATGCCGGCCCGCCTGGCCCGCGCCGAAGCCGTCCTCGGCTTCGACGTCGACTCCCCCGCGGGCCGGTTCCGGCTGCACCTCGCGCTGATGCTGAGAAGACTGCGGGACAACAGCGACCTCGGCTGACCGTCCACCGGACACGCGCCCCAAGGTGGCCTTGGTTGCGTTGAACGCACCCAAGGTGGCCTTCGGTGCGTTGAACGCACCGAAGGCCACCTTGGGGCGCTGCTCACGCCGAGCGATCTCAGCCGACCCTCCTCAGTGGACTCCGCGTCCGCCGCACCAGGTCCTGCGCCGCCGCCTGCCAGAGGGGGTGGCCGAAGACGAACCCGGCCTCCAGCAACCGGCCGGGCACCACCAGCCGGCTCTTCAGCAGCAGTTCCGTGTCGGTACGCAGGGCCAACGCCCCGATTTCCGCCATCCACTTCGTCGCCGGCAGTCCGAGCGGGACACCCGCCGCCGCGCGCAGCGCACGCAGGAAATCCCGGTACGGCAGGGGTTCCGGGGCCGCCAGGTTCACCGGCCCGCTCAGGTCGTCGCGCGCGACGAGGAAGTCGATCGCCCGGACGAGGTCGTCCTCGTGGATCCACGACAGGTACTGCGCCCCGCCCGCGACCGGGCCGCCCAGGCCCAGCCGGGTGAGCCGCAGCAGCATCGCGAACGCGCCGCCGGGCTCCGGGCTCATCACCATCGCCGTCCGCAGCGCCACCTTGCGGGTGCGCGGGGTGTTCGCCACCTCCTGCTCGCGCTCCCACGCCCGGGCGAGGTCGACGCTGTAGGCCCAGTAGGCGGGCACACCCGGCTCGTCGCCGCCGAGCACGCCGGTGGTTTCGTCGTTCGGGGCGTCGTACCGGTGCGCGTAGATCGTCGCCGTGCTCATCTGCAGCCAGACCCGCGGCGGCCGCGTGGCGCGCTCGATGGCGCCACCGACGACCCGCGCCGAATCGACGCGCGAGTTCCACATCTCCCGCAGGTTCGCCCGGGTGTAACGGCAGTTCACCGACCGGCCGGCCAGGTTGAGCACGACGTCGCCGCCGTCGATCTCGGCCGTCCACGGCCCCGCGGCGCGCCCGTCCCAGCGGACGTGGCGCACCCCCGGTTCCGGCGTCGCCTCCCGCCGGGTGAGCACGACGACCTCGTCGCCGCGTTCGACCAGCGCACGGCTCAGCACCCGCCCCAGGTGCCCGGTGCCACCGGGTAGCACGACCTTCATGAAGTCCCCCTTCGACGGTCCGCCCACGACCACCGTACCGCAGATATTTGAACGCGTTCAAATATCTGCGGAGGCCGCCATCAGGTCGAGCAGGGTCCGCAACGCGCGGCCCGGCAAGTCGCGTTGCCGGCCGGGACGTCATGAAAGGGTCGTTCACCACGCTGGACGACTTGAAAGAGTCGTTCATGACGTCGCCAACCCCCGCCGAACGTCTCGAATGACTCATTCGAGACCTCCGGCGCCCCCAATGAGTCATTCGCGACACCCGACTCCGCGCGCGGCCGCGACTTT
The DNA here is from genome assembly GCF_040682935.1 of Amycolatopsis sp. NPDC051061. Classification (NCBI taxonomy): domain Bacteria; kingdom Bacillati; phylum Actinomycetota; class Actinomycetes; order Pseudonocardiales; family Pseudonocardiaceae; genus Amycolatopsis; species Amycolatopsis sp. NPDC051061. The sequence continues at coordinate 355 of NZ_JBFBBZ010000019.1, read as the reverse complement.
GCCGGAGCCCTGGCTCGGCGGGCGTAGCACCGCAGACCTCGCACGAGCGGCCGGCCGGCGGGCATAGAGTCGGCGGATGACCGCTGCAGCCGCGCCGCCGATCGTCACCGGGGTGGACGGGTCGGCCGAGTCCCTGGACGCGGTCCGCTGGGCCGCGCGGACCGCCTGCCTGCGGGACGCGCCCCTGGAGATCGTGCACGCCCTCGACGTCCCGGCGCTGCTCGCGGGCGGGGTCGTGCCGCCGCCCGAGGAGATGGTCGACGCGCTTCGCGCCCGCGGCCGGCGGGCACTGCGGACCGCGCGGGAACTGGCCGCCGCGCAAGGCGTGCCCGCCGCGGCGACGCGGCTCGACCCC
>NZ_JBFBBZ010000018.1:0-187679 GCF_040682935.1 Amycolatopsis sp. NPDC051061 | reverse complement strand
CCCGCGCCGCGGCCGGGACCGGCACGGTCGTTTCGCCGAGGCCGTCGGCGAGCACGGCACCCCGGGCGCCGACGGTGACGGCGACCGCGTCGGCGTGCCAGTGCCCGCGCAGCAGCTTGGCCAGCTCGGCCGGTTCCTCGTGCCCGGCGAGCACCGCGCGTGCCTCGGCGAGGTTCGGGGTGACCAGCCGGGTGCCCGGCACCGGCTGGGCGCCGCGGGGGTGCGGGTCCCAGACCACGGGGACCCGCTCGGCCAGCTCACGCAGGAGCCGCCGGGCGTCCGGGTTGCGCGTCAGGCCGCGGCCGTAGTCGGCGACGAGGATCGCGCCCGCTCCTTCGAGGATTTCGCGTACCCCGGCCGGCAATGGGTCGGCGGTGGCCGTGCCGTCGCCGGAGTCCAGGCGCAGCAACGACTGCCCGCCCGCGCGGACGCGGGTCTTGCACACCGTCGTGCCGCGCAGGGGGAGCGGCGCCACGGTGACGTCCGGTTCGAGCAGGCCGGTGAGCGCGTGCCCGGCTTCGTCGTCGCCCAGCGGGGTGACCAGCACGACCTCGGCCGCGGACCGGGCGGCCAGCAGGGCGGCGAGCCCGGCGCCACCGGGGCGGCGGCGCCGGGCGGTCAGGTCGACCACCGGAACCGGCGCTTCCGGGCACAGTCGCTCGGCGGTGCCTTCGGCGTCGACGTCGAGCAGCGTGTCGCCGAGGACGACCAGCGGCTTCACGCGGTGACCCCGAGCGCGTCGTCGAGCGCCGCGCACAGGCCGTGCACCAGCACCAGGTGCATCTCCTGCACGGTGGCGACGGTCGGCGCCTCGACCGTGACGGCGTCGTCGCACAACGCGGCGAGGGGGTTCGGGGCGGGTCCGGTGAGCGCCCACGTCGTGACGCCCAGCTCGTGCGCGGCCTTGGCCGCGGCGACGACGTTCTGGCTGCTGCCGCTGGTGGATAGACAGACCAGGACGTCCCCCGGCCGGCCGTGCGCCTGCACCTGGCGCGCGAAGACCTCGTGGTCGCCGTAGTCGTTGACGATGGCCGTGGTCGCGGAGGTGTCCGCGTGCAGCGCGATCGCCGAGAGCGGCCGCCGTTCGTGGCGGAACCGGCCGACGAGCTCGCCGGTCAGGTGCTGGGCTTCGGCCGCGCTGCCGCCGTTGCCGCACGCGAGCAGCCGGCCGCCGGCTTCGAACACGGCGGCCAGGTGCCGGCCCCACGCGGTGATCTTGGGGGCGGATTCGCGGGTCCGGCGGGCGGCCTCGGCCAACGCGGCGAGATGGTCTTCCATCACGGCACCTCCTTCTCCGGCGACGCCGCGCCGGGGTGAGTCGAGCGGGGACGCCGGAGCACGAACGGCCCCAGCGCGAGCAGGTCGATCGGCGCGGAGCCGAAGCACTCCAGCGCGTCGCGGGGCGAGTCGACCATCGGGCGGCCCGCCGTGTTGAGGCTGGTGTTGACCACGACCGGCAGGCCGGTGCGCCGTTCGAACCCGGCGAGCATCCGGGCCAGCACGGGGTTTTCCCGGTCTTCGACGGTCTGGACGCGGGCGGTGCCGTCGACGTGCGTGACGGCCGGGATCCGGTCCCGCCAGTCTTCCGCGACGTCGTGCACGAAGAGCATGTACGGACTGGGCAGCGGGCCGCGGGTGAAGATCTCGGCCGCCCGCCCGGCCCGGACCATCGGCGCCACCGGGCGGAACTGCTCGCGGCCCTTGACGTCGTTGAGCCGCTCGAGGTTCGCCTTGCGGCCCGGGTGGGCCAGCAGCGACCGGTGCCCGAGCGCCCGCGGGCCGAACTCGGCGCGGCCCTGGAACCAGGCGACCACGTCGTCGTTCGCCAGCGCTTCGGCCACGGTTTCGGCGAGGTCGTCCGGCCGCTCGTACGGCAGCTTCGCCTTGACGAGGATCTCTTCGAGCTGCGCGTCCGTCCATTCCCGGCCCAGGCCGGCGTCGCCCATGGGCGCGCCGCGCTCCCCGGCGTCGGCGGCCAGCTGCAGGGCGGCGCCGAGCGCCGTGCCCGCGTCACCCGCCGCGGGCTGCACCCAGAGCCGGTCGAACGGGCCCTCGGCGTGCAGCCTGCTGTTCGCGACGCAGTTGAGCGCGATGCCGCCCGCCAGCGCCAGGTCGCGGTGGCCGGTGCGGTCGTGCACCCAGTCCGCCAGCTCCAGCACGATGTCTTCGAGGACCTTTTGGACACTGGCGGCCAGATCGGCGTGCCGCCGGGTGAGCTCTTCGCCCGCTTCCCGGCGCGGGGCGAGCGCCCCCAGGTGCACGCCGTCGGCGTGGAAGCCGCCGTCGCCGGTCACGTGGACGTGCTCGCAAAGCTCGTCGAGGAACTCGGGGCTGCCGTAGGAGGCCAGCGCCATGACCTTGTACTCGTCGCTGGACCGGGCGAACCCCAGGTGCTCGGTCAGGTCTTCGTAGAGCAGGCCGAGCGAGTGGGGGAGCCGCTGTGCCGCCAGCTCCTTGAACCGGTTGTCGCGGTACTCACCGGCCAGATAGGACGTGCTTTCGCCGCGTCCGTCGGCGACGAGCACGGCGCAGTCGCCGAACGGCGCGGCCAGCGCGGCCGACGCGGCGTGTGCGACGTGGTGGCGGACGAACCGGACGATGCCCGGGTCGAGGCCGGGCAAAGCGGACTTGAGGAACAGCGGTGCCCGTTTCGCGAACTCGGTCCGCAGTTCCTCGCCGCTCGGGTCGTGGCCGGCCAGGCCGGGTTCCACCAGCGCCGGGTCGTAGGAGTACCCGACGACGTCGAGGTCCTCCGCGGACAGTCCGGCCCGCTCGAGGCACCAGGCCGCGGCCTGCACGGGCTGTTCCCAGGTGGAGAACGGAACCGCCTGCTTTCCGTGCTTGCGGCGGCTGAAGCGCTCTTCCTCCGCCGCGGCGACGATCTCGCCGTCCACGACCAGGGCCGCCGCCGGGTCGTGGAACACCGCGTTGATCCCGAGTATGCGCATCGACCTGCCTCTGGCTTTTCGGTGCGGACTCAGGCGGCCCGCGCTCCCCCTAAGCGCTACCCGGTGAAGTCGTTGATAAACGATGGCGGGTAAAAGCCCTGGGCGTCGCTACTCAGCGAAGCGGCGCTCGCCGGAACCACGCCGCGGTGCGCCGAAGACCGTCGTCCGCGTCGATCTTCGGTTCCCACCCGAGGACGTCCCGCGCGAGCGAAATATCGGGGCACCTTCGCTTCGGGTCATCGACGACGGCGTCGATCTCCTCGATGGGGGAGCCGGACCCGGTGATCTCCTTGATCCGCTCGGCGACCTGCCGGACGGTCAGCTCGTGCGGGTTGCCGATGTTCACCGGCCCGGGGTGGTCCGACCGGGCGAGCGCGAGCAAGCCGCGGACGGTGTCCTCGACGAAGCAGACGGACCGCGTCTGCTCGCCGGTGCCGGTGACCGTGATCGGCTCGCCCCGGAGGGCCTGGTCGAGGAACGCGGGGATCATCCGGCCGTCGTGCGCGCGCATGCCGGGGCCGTAGGTGTTGAAGATCCGCGCGATCCCGGTGTCGACGCCGTGTTCGCGGCGGTAAGCGGAGGTGAGAGCTTCGGCGTAGCGCTTGGCCTCGTCGTAGACGCTGCGGGGCCCGATCGGGTTGACGTTGCCCCAGTACTCCTCGCGCTGCGGGTGCTGCAGCGGATCGCCGTACACCTCGCTGGTGGACGCGAGGACGAACCGGGCGCCGTCGCGGCGGGCGAGGTCGAGCGCGTGCTCGGTGCCGTGCGAACCGGCGCGCAGGGTTTCGAGCGGCAGCGCCAGGTAGTCGCGGGGCGACGCGGCGGAGGCCAGGTGGAACACGACGTCGGCGTGGCAGTTCAGCGGCATCGGCTGCGTGACGTCGTGGCGCACGAACCGGAACCGGTCGTGGCGGCGCAGCGCGTCCAGGGAGTCCGCCGAGGACGTCGCGAGGTTGTCCACGGCGATCACTTCGACACCTTCCGCGAGCAACAGTTCGCACAGGTGCGCACCCACGAAACCGGCGCCCCCGGTCACCACCGCCCGCTCGAACCGCCTGATCGCTCCCGGATTCGTCATGCCCGTCCGGCTACCCGGCCCCAATCCCGGCAAACTCGTTTAAGCTCCGCCACCGGGGTACCCGGGGGACATGCGAGTTCTGCTCACCGAGGCCGCACCGCCCACGCCGTCGCCGGCCGGACCGGTGGGATCGCGGTGAGCGCGCGCACGACCGTCGTCATCGCCACCCACAACCGCGCCGGCGAGCTGGCGTGCACCCTCCGCTGGCTGTCCTCATTGGACCCCCGGCCGCCGGTCGTGGTGCTGGACAACGCCTCCGCGGACGACACGGCCGCCGTCGCCGCGCGTTTTCCGGGCGTCCGCCTGATCCGGCTGCCGCACAACCTCGGCGCCGCCGCCCGCACGCTCGGGGTGCTCGTCGCCGAAACGCCGTACGTGGCCTTCAGCGACGACGACTCGTGGTGGGCACCCGGCGCCCTGCCCGAAGCCGAGCGGATCTTCGACGAGCACCCGCGGGCCGGCCTGCTCGCCGCGCGCACGCTCGTCGGCCCGGAATGCCGCGACGACCCGGTGACGCCCGCGATGGAACGCAGCCCGCTGGGCCATCCCGACGGCGCGCCCGGGCCGCTGGTCCTGGGCTTCCTGGCCTGCTCCGCGATCGTCCGCCGCACGGCGTACCTGCAGGTGGGCGGGTTCAGCCCGCTGCTGCACTTCGGCGCCGAGGAGCAACTGCTCGCCTACGACCTGGCCGCGCGCGGCTGGGACGTCTGCTACGTCGGGCACCTTCGCGCGCACCACCACCCGTCACGGTCGCGGCCGCCGTCGTCGTGGCGCCGCCGCGCCGAACTGCGCAACCGGCTGCTCATCGCCGTGCTGCGCCGGCCGCCGCGCGTCTGCCGCCGGGAGGTGGCGCGCACGCTCGTCACGGCCCCCGGTGCCGTGCTCGGCGCGGTGCCCCGGTTGCCGCGGGCGCTGAGCGCCCGCCGGCTCCTGCCCGACCACGTCGAAGACCAGGCCCGGACACTGGAAAGGACCGCCGGATGGCGCGCATCTCGGTCGTGATCATCACGTGCAACCGACGCTCGCAGCTGCGGGAAACCCTCTCCCACATGACTTCCCTCCCGGACGACCCGCCGATCTTCGTCGCCGACAACGGGTCCGCGGACGGCACGGCGGACATGGTCGCCCGGGAGTTCCCCGGCGTGCGGCTGTTCCGGCTGGGGGAGAACCTCGGCGCGGTGGCGCGCAACGTCGCCGTCGAGGAGGTGACCACGCCGTACGTCGCGTTCTGCGACGACGACACGACCTGGCGGCCGGGGGCGCTGACCCGGGCGGCGGACATCCTGGACGCCCACCCCGGACTGGGTTCGGTGACCGGGCGCTGCCTGGTCGAGCCGGGCCTGGCCGAGGACCCGATCACGCCGGAGCTGCGCGAGTCGCCGGTGCCGGGTCCTTCGTGGCTGCCCGGACCGGCGCTCCTGGGCATCATGGCCGGGCTGACGGCGGTGCGCGTCAGCGCGTTCCGCGAGGTGGGCGGCTTCTCGACGCGGATGTGGCTGGGCGGTGAGGAGGAGCTGTTCGCCCTCGACCTCGCCGCGCGCGGTTGGTGGATGTGCTGGGCCGAGGACGTCGTGATCCACCACGCGCCGTCAAAGCTGCGCGACCCGCGGCACCGCCGCCGCCTGGGCATCCGCAACACGCTGTGGACCCTCCTGCTGCGACGCCCGTGGCCGGCCGTCTTCCGCCGCGGCGCCGACGTGCTGCGGTCCGCGCCCTTCGACCGGGCGACGGCGGCCGCGCTCCTCGACGTCGTGCGCGGTCTGCCGGGGGTCCTCGCGGACCGCCGGGTGGTGCCGCCCCACGTCGAGCACGGCCTGCGCCTGCTGGAAGAGCCCCAGCGGAACTCGAAGGCCCGCCGCTACGTGGGCTGAGTGTCATGAAAGAGTCGTTCATGACGTCGCCAACCCCCGCCCAACGTCGCGAATGACTCATTCGGGACCTCCGGTGCCCCCAATGAGTCATTCGCGACACTCGACTCCGTGCGCGGCCTTGACTTTGCCGAGGCCTGGCTCTTATGCCCATAAGGGTGGCACCGCGGGTCAGCGGGCCTCGGCCGTCATCGCGGGTTCCGGGACCAGCTTGTGGTACGCGCGCAGCGTGTCGGCGGCGACGCGGTCCCACGAGTAACGGACCGTCGCGCGGTCGTGGCCCGCGGTGCCGTACGCGTGGCGCAGGGCCGGGTCGTCCAGCAGCCGCCGGACCCGCGACGCGAGCTCCTTCGGCTGCCGCGGCCGCACCAGCAGCCCCGTGACGCCGTCGACGACGGTGTCGGTCAGCCCGCCCACCGCGGCCGCGACCACCGGGACCCCGCACGCCATCGCCTCGAGGGGCACGATCCCGAACGGCTCGTACCAGGGCGTGCACACGACCGCGTCGGCCGAGCGCAGCAGCGCGGGCATGTCCGCACGGGACACCTGGCCGGGCCACCGGACGCGGTCGCCGACCCCCAGCCGGTTGGCCAGCTCGTGCAGCCGCTTCGCTTCGGGGTCCTGCGACAGCCGGCCCCGCTCGGGCCCGCCCGCGATCACCAGCTCGGTGTCCGGCAGCTGGCCGAGCGCGGTGATCGCGATGTCGAAGCCCTTGCGCGGCACCAGCCGGCCCACGGTCACCAGCCGGTGGCGCTCCCGGCGCCGGGCCACGGGTCCGTCCGGGCTGAACCGGCCGAGGTCCACGCCGCACGGCACGATCGAGATCCGCGCCCGCGGCACGCCGAGGCGCGAAAGCTCGAACACCTCGTCGGAGCAGGTGGCGATCACCCGCCCGGCCTGCCGGCCGATGATCCGCTCCAGCCGGACCCGGTCGGCCGGGCTGGTGTCCTGGTCGCCCTGGTACCGCTTCTTGACGACGCCGAGGGCGTGGAAGGTCTGCACGACCGGTGTCCCGGTCGCGCTCGCCGCCAGGACGGTCGCGAGGCCGGACATCCAGAAGTGCGCGTGCGCCACGTCGGGCCGGTCGACGGCCCAGTGGTCCCGCAGGAAGCTGCCGAACTCGCCCATGTAGGGCAGGAGGTGGTCCTTCGGCTCCTTCCGCGGCGGACCGGCGGGCACGGCCACGACGCGGTAGCCCTGCGGCGCCCGGACCGCGGCCGGTTCGTCGCGGCTCTCCCGGCGTGTGTAGACGGTGACGTCGTGGCCGGCGCGCGTGAGCGCGGCCGACAGCTCCGCCACGTGCACGTTCTGTCCGCCGGCGTCGGCTTCGCCCAGTGTGGCCAGCGGGTTGGCGTGTTCGGACACCATCGCGATCTTCATCGGTGCGGCGTTCCCTTCGGGTTCAGCGGACCGCCTCGGCGAGGAGGCGGTCCCAAGTGGAGAGGAAGGTGCTCAGCCCGTGTTTTTTCAAGGCGTGTTCGCGGGCGTTCTTGCCGGCGAGCGCGGCGAAGTCGGGTTCGTGCACCAGCTCGCGGAAACCCCGGGCCAGCACGGAGACGTCGGTCGAGAGCACGCCCGCGTCGGGCGGCACGGCTTCGATCGCCTCGGTGGCGGCGAAGACGACGACCGGCATGGCCAGGTGCATCGCCTCCAGAAGGGACAGTCCCAGCGACGTCCACCGGGCGGTGTGCAGGTAGACGCGGCGGCGGGCGATCTCGTCGTGCAGCGCCGGCGCGGGGACGTCACCGCGGCCACCGGCCTCTTCCGTCCCGATGCCGAACAGGTCGACCGGAGCGGCTTCGGCGAGCGTTTCGAGGAGGTCCGCGCCGGTCACCCGGCGCCGGCGCACCGGCTCGTTGATCATCGACACGCCCGCGGCGAGCTCGCCGGTGTAGCGCGCGCCCGGGTCGGGGATGCCGTGCGGGACGACGGTGGTGGGGGCGCGGCCGCAGTCCCACATCGCCTCGTTGAAGTGGGTCACGTGCGCGATGGTGATGTCGGATCGCGTGGACAGCGGGTGCTCGCTCGACGCGGCGTACGGCCGCGGCGCGTTGTGCTCGACGTAGATCGCCGGCACGCCGAGGCCCGCCACGAGGTCCAGCTCCTCCGGGCGCTGCAGGACGACGACGTCCGGCTCGGTCTCGGCCAGCCGGTCCAGTGGCACCTCGGTCACCGACGGCCAGTCCCGGCCGGCCTTGCCCAGCCCCCACGGCGCGCCTTCACGGGAGACCGGTAGGAAGTACCGGTGCCGGCCGCGGACGAAGGCGTCGGTCCACGAGCCGTGCACGTGCCAGAGCAGTACTCTCAGGCGCCGGGAGCCGGGATCGGTCATGACCCCCTGGTTTCCCGGAGACAGCTTGTTAAACGTGCCCCGGTGCGGGGTACCCGGCTCACGGCGCTCGCGTCGACGAAGGGACGGCCATCGATGCGGTTCACCCCCCGGGGTACCCGGTTCTTCGACCTGCTCACCGACATGGCGAGGAACCTGGTGACCGGCACCGCGGTGCTGCGCGAGCTCATCACCGCCGAGCCCGGTGAGAGGGAGCCGCTCGCCAAGCGCCTGCACGAGGTCGAGCACCACGGCGACGAGCTGATGCACACGATCATGGTGGAGCTGAACAGCTCGTTCGTGACCCCGTTCGACCGCGAGGACATCCAGGCGCTGGCCGGGAAGATCGACGACGTGCTCGACTTCATGGACACCGCGGCGGATCTGGCCGTGCTGTACCGCATCGAGGCGTTCCCGCCGGGCACCGACCTGCTGGTCCGGGTGCTGTGCCGGGCCGCGGAGCTGACGGCGACGTCGATGCCGGGGCTGGCGAAGGTGGGCGAGCTCGAGCCGTACTGGATCGAGATCAACGAGCTGGAGAACGAGGCCGACCGGGTCTACCGGCGGATCCTGGCCCACCTGTTCGAGCCCGGCGGGGACGCCCTCGAGGTGCTCAAGACCAAGGAGGTCGTCGAGCAGTTCGAGCTGGCGGCCGACGCCTTCGAACACGTCGCCGACGTGGTGCAGACCATCGCCGTCAAGGAGTCCTGAGTGACGGGCACCGCCGCCCTGGTCGTGGTGATCGTCCTGACGCTCTTCTTCGACTACACCAACGGGTTCCACGACGCCGCGAACGCGATCGCGAGCGCGGTGTCGACCCGGGCGCTGACCCTGCGCGCGGCGCTGCTGCTGGCGGCGGTGATGAACCTGGCCGGCGCGCTGCTGTCGACCGGCATCGCCGCGACGGTGGCCAAGGGCATCATCGACGTCCCGGCCGGCCCGGACGCGCTCACGGTCGTGTTCGCGGCGCTCGCCGGGGCCATCACCTGGAACCTGACCACCTGGTACTTCGGGCTCCCGTCGTCGTCCTCGCACTCGCTGATCGGCGGCATGGTCGGCGCGGCGCTGGCCGCCGCGAGCACCGTGCACTGGGCCGGGATCGGCGAGAAGGTGCTGATCCCGATGGTCGCGTCCCCGCTGCTCGGGCTGGGTCTGGGCTACTTCGCGATGGTCGCGGCGCTGTGGCTGCTGCGCCGCGCCAACCCGCACCGCAGCGGCCGGGTGTTCCGCCGCTTCCAGATCCTCTCGGCGTCGGCGCTCGCCCTCGGCCACGGTCTGCAGGACGCGCAGAAGGGCATGGGCGTGATCGTCCTGGCCCTGGTGGCGGCCGGGGAGCAGAAGACGTTCGACGTGCCCTTGTGGGCGACGCTGCTGTGCGCGGCGGCCTTGTCGCTGGGCACCTATTCGGGGGGTCTCCGGATCATGCGGACCCTGGGGCGGCGGGTGTTCCCGCTGGACCCGCCGCATGGGTTCGTCGCCGAGTCGGTGGCCTCGTCGGTGCTGTACGTGACGGCGTTCGCGGTGAAGGCCCCGATCTCGACGACCCACGTGATCACGGCGGCGATCATGGGAGTCGGCGCGACCCGGCGGCTGTCGGCGGTGCGGTGGGGGATCGCCCGCGACATCGTGCTGGGCTGGGTCCTGACGTTCCCGGCGGCGGCGGCCGTCGCGGCGGCGGTGTACCTGGTGGCGGACGCGCTCACCTGAGCCGCGTTTGCGTTCCCCCCACGCGGGAAACCGGGCCGGAAGACCCATACGGGACCCGCACGCGGAGAGGGAGAGCCATGAAGGCAGTGACCTGGCACGGCAAGCGCGACGTCCGCGTCGAGGAGGTACCGGACCCCAAGATCGAGGAATCCACCGACGCCGTCATCCGCGTCACCTCGACCGGGATCTGCGGCTCCGACCTGCACCTGTACGAGGTGCTGGGTGCGTTCATGACCGAGGGCGACATCCTCGGCCACGAGCCGATGGGGATCGTCGAGGAGGTCGGGGACGCCGTCACCGGCATCAAGCCCGGCGACCGCGTCGTGATCCCGTTCAACATCTCCTGCGGCCACTGCTGGATGTGCGAACGCGGCCTGCAGTCGCAGTGCGAGACCACCCAGGTCAAGGAACAGGGCAAGGGCGCGTCGCTGCTCGGCTACACCAAGCTCTACGGTCAGGTCCCCGGCGGCCAGGCCGAATACCTGCGCGTCCCGCAGGCGCAGTACGGCCCGATCAAGGTGCCGGACGGCCCGCCGGACGAGCGGTTCGTCTACCTCTCCGACGTCGTGCCCACCGCGTGGCAGGCCGTCGAGTACGCCGACGTCCCGAAGGACGGCACCGTCGTCGTCTTCGGGCTCGGGCCGATCGGGCAGATGAGCTGCCGCGTCGCGCGGCACCGCGGGGCCGGTCAGGTGATCGGCGTCGACCTCGTGCCCGAGCGGCTCGCCCGGGCCCGCGAGTCCGGCGTCACCGCGCTCGACACCCGCGACCACAAGGACATCGGCGACGCCATCCGCCAGCTCACCAGCGGCCGCGGCGCGGACTCGGTCATCGACGCCGTCGGCATGGAGGCCCACGGCGCCCCGATCGGCAAGCTCGCGCACAACCTCGTCAACCTGCTGCCGCAGCAGCTCGGGGCCAAGATCACCGAGAAGGCCGGCATCGACCGCCTGAGCGTGCTGTACGCGGCCATCGACAGCGTCCGCCGCGGCGGCACGATCTCGCTGTCCGGCGTGTACGGCGGCATGGTCGACCCGATGCCGATGATGGAGCTGTTCGACAAGCAGATCCAGCTGCGGATGGGCCAGGCCAACGTCCGGCACTGGCTCGACGACATCATGCCGGTGCTCACCGCGGACGGCGACCCGCTCGGCGTCGAGGGCTTCGCGACGCACAAGCTGCCGCTGTCCGAGGCGCCCCGCGCGTACGAGATCTTCCAGAAGAAGCTCGACGGCGCCCAGAAGATCCTGCTCCAGCCGTAGACCCCGGGAGGAACTTGCCGTTGCGAGCCGTCACCTCGCTGCCGTACGCCATCACCGAGACCGACCACGTCCGGATCCCGGTGTCCGACGGAACCGTCCTGTCCGCCCGCATCTGGCGGCCGGTTTCGTCGGACACCGAGCCGGTACCGGCGATCCTCGAGTACATCCCCTACCGCAAGCGCGACCTCACCGCGCCCCGCGACTCCATCCACCACCCCTACCTCGCCGGGCACGGGTATGCCTGCGTACGCGTGGACATCCGCGGCACCGGCGAGTCCGAGGGCGTTCTGGCCGACGAGTACCTCGAACGCGAGCAGCTCGACGCCGAGGACGTCCTGGAGTGGATCGCCGCGCAGCCGTGGTGCACCGGCGACACCGGGATGATGGGGATCTCGTGGGGCGCCTTCGCCGCCTTGCAGGTCGCGGCGCGGAAGCCGCCGAGCCTGCGGGCGATCGTGATCTCGTCGTTCACCGACGACCGGTTCGCCGACGACATGCACTACATGGGCGGCTGCCTGCTGTCGGACAACGTCGCCGAGTCCGGCACGATGTTCGCCTACGCCACGCTGCCCCCGGATCCGGCGGTCGTCGGCGAGCGGTGGCGCGAGATGTGGCGGGAGCGGCTGGACGGCTGCAGCCTGTGGATCGAGAACTGGCTCGCCCACCAGCGCCGCGACGACTACTGGCGGCACGCCTCGGTCTGCGGCAACTACAGCGACGTCCAGGTGCCGGTGCTCGCCTCGAGCGGCTGGGCCGACGGCTACTCCAACGCCGTCCTCCGGCTGCTGGCCCACCTCGACGTCCCGCGGCGCGGCCTGATCGGGCCGTGGTCGCACAAGTACCCGCACCTCGGCGAGCCGGGTCCGGCCATCGGCTACCTGCAGGAAGTCGTGACGTGGTGGGACCACTGGCTCCGCGGCGAGCACAACGAAGCCATGGACGGGCCGATGCTGCGAACGTGGCTGCAGGAGAGCGTCCCGCCGTCGACGTCGTACGAGGACCGGCCCGGCCGGTGGGTCGGCGAGGCCACATGGCCGTCGCCGCACGTGGAGCCGACCGAGCTGCCGCTGGCGCCGCACCGCCTCGCGCAACCGGGCGAGGCAGTCGAGGACCACGCGCTGACCGTGTCGTCGCCGCTGTCGGTCGGGCAGTTCAGCGGCAAGTGGGCCTCCTACAGCGCCCCGCCCGACCTGCCCTACGACCAGCGCGAAGAGGACGGCGGGTCGCTGGTCTTCGACACCGACGTGCTCACCGAGCGCTGCGAGATCCTCGGCTCGCCGAAGGTGCGGCTGGAGGTCTCGGCCGACCAGCCGGTCGCGATGGTCGCCGCCCGGCTGTCCGACGTCGCCCCGGACGGGCGCGCCACGCGCGTCACCTACGGCCTGCTCAACCTGACCCACCGCGACGGGCACGACGAGCCCGCGCCGATGGAGCCCGGCGAGCGCTGCGCGGTGGAGATCGAACTGAACGCCGTGGCGCAGGCTTTCCCGGCGGGACACCGGATGCGGCTGTCACTGTCCACTTCGTACTGGCCGCTGGCCTGGCCGCCGCCGAAGCCCGTGCTGCTGTCCGTCCACACCGGACACAGCGCGCTGGAGCTGCCGGTGCGTCCGGTCGCCGAACCGGACGAGCTGCCGGCCCGCCCCTTCGGCGAACCCGAAGGCACGCCGCCGATCCCGGTGACGGCCGTGACGCCGGGGGAGCAGCGCTGGACCGTCTCGCGGGACCTCGTCGACTACCACTCCGCGCTGGACATCGTGAAGAACGCCGGGACCGTCCGCTTCGACGACCTCGACCTGGAGGTCACCCGCGACGTCCGCGAGCGCTACAGCTGGGTCGCCGACGACTTCTGCTCGCCGGTCGCGGAGACCGAGTGGTCGGTCACGTTCGCCCGCGGCGAGTGGGTGGCGCGCAGCGAGACCCGGACCCGCGTGTCGTGCACGGACACCGAGTTCGTCATCGACGCCCAGCTCGACGGCTACGACGGCGCTCGACGCATTGTGTCCCGGAACTGGCACCGGCGGATCCCGCGGGACCTGGTCTGAGTTTCACCCGCGCGTGACGGGGTACGCACCGGGTGTGCGGATCGTGATCACCGGAGCCACCGGCAACGTCGGAACGGCGCTGCTCGACGCCCTCGAACCCGGCCACGACGTCGTCGGGCTCGCCCGGCGGCTGCCCGACACGACGGCCGAGCCCTACCGCGCCGCGGGCTGGCGCGCCGTCGACGTCGGCGAGCCGGGCGCGGACCGGGAGCTGACCAGCCTGTTCGAGGACGCCGACGCCGTGGTCCACCTGGCGTGGGCCATCTCGCCGGTGCGCGGCGACCCGCCGATGTGGCGCACCAACGACCACGGCACCCGGCACGTCCTGGCCGCGGTCGCGGCCGCGCGCGTGCCGCACCTGGTCGTCGCGTCGTCCGTCGCCGCCTACGGCCCCGCGCCCCGCTGGGAGAAGGTGCCCGAAGCCCACCCGTGCACCGGGGTCGCGCACAGCGCCTACAGCCGCGGCAAGGCCGCGCTGGAAACCCTGCTCGACCGGTTCGGGGAGCGGCACCCGGAAGTCCGCGTGGCGCGGCTGCGGCCGTGCGCGATCCTGCACCGGCGCGCCGCCGGGGAGTTCGCCCGCTGGCTGCTCGGCCCGGTCGTGCCCGCCCGCCTCGTCGGCGGGCGCGCGTTACCGGTTCCGCTGTGGACGGACCTGCGCGCGCAGATCGTGCACACCTCCGACGTCGCCGACGCGATCCGGTTGATCCTCGACGCCCGCTTCACCGGCCCCGTCAACCTCGCCGCGCCCGAAGTGCTGGACGCCGACGGGCTGGCCGCGGTCCTCGGCGGGGTCCGCGTGCCGGTCCCGAAGCCGTTGGTGCAGGTCGCGGCCCGGGCCGCGTGGCGGACCGGCGCGCTGCCGCTGCACCCGGGCTGGCTCGAACTCGCCGACCGGGCCGCGCTGGCCGACACGACGCTGGCGGAGACCGCGTTGGGCTGGCAACCTCGGTACGACGCCGCGTCCGCGCTCGCCGAGCTGGTCGCCGGGCTCCGGTCGGGCGCGGGGGCGGCGAGTGCGCCCTTGGCTCCGCCGCGCCGCGACGGGGCACTGGCCCGGCTCCGCTCCCTCACCCGGGTCGGGCCGAGCCACCAGTCGCAGTCCTGATCGCCGGGAGGCCGCCAGTGAGTACCGAAGCCGTCGACGCCGTCGTGATCGGCGCCGGGCACAACGGCCTGGTGGCGGCGAACGTCCTCGCGGACGCGGGCTGGTCGGTGCTCGTGCTGGAGGCCACGGATCACCCGGGCGGTGCGGTCCGGACCGCCGAAGTCACCGAGCCCGGCTTTCGCAACGACTTGTTCAGCGCCTTCTACCCGCTGACGGCGGTGTCGCCGGCGATCAAGAGCCTGCGGCTGGAGGAGCACGGCCTGCGCTGGCGGCACGCGCCCGACGTCCTGGCGCACGTGCTGCCCGACGACCGGAGCGTCGTGCTTTCGCGCGACATCGACCGCACGGCGGCGTCGGTCGACGAGTTCGCGCCCGGCGACGGCGACGCGTGGCGCAGGCTGTTCGAGCAGTGGCGCGACATCCGCGAGCCCCTGCTGAACGCGTTGTTCACGCCGTTCCCGCCGGTCCGCCCCACGCTGAAGCTGCTGCGCCGCACCGGCACGGCCGACGCGCTGCGGCTGGCGCGCATGCTGACGCTGCCCGCCCGCCGGTTCGGCGACGAGCTGTTCGCCGGCGAAGGCGCCCGGCTGCTGGTGGCGGGGAACTCGGCGCACAGCGACCTTTCCGTGGACAACGCGGGCAGCGCGGTCTTCGGCTGGCTGCTCGCGATGATCGGGCAGGACGAAGGGTTCCCGGTGCCCGAAGGCGGCGCCGGGGAACTGATCTCGGCTTTGGTGCGCCGGCTGGAGTCGCGCGGCGGCCAGGTCCACTGTGGACGTCCGGTGCGGGAGATCCTCATCGGCGACGGCCGCGCGCTGGGCGTGCGGGACGGCTCGGGCACTCCGGTGCGGGCCCTCAAGGCCGTGCTCGCCGACGTTCCCGCGCCGGTGCTGTACCGCCAGCTGGTGGGGGAGGAGTGGCTGCCGTCGCGGCTGGTCGAGGACCTCGGCAAGTTCGAATGGGACAGCGCGACGGTGAAGGTGGACTGGGCGCTGTCCGGTCCGATCCCGTGGACGGCTCCGGGCGCGCGCGGCGCCGGCACGATCCACCTCGGAACGGACCTCGACGGGCTGTCGGCGTTCGGCGGCGAGCTCGCGCGCGGCCGGACCCCGCGCCGTCCGTTCCTGTTGCTCGGCCAGATGACCACGACCGACCCCACGCGCTCGCCGGCGGGCACCGAGGCGGCGTGGGCGTACACGCACGTGCCGCGCGGCACGATGGAGAACCGCGCGGCCCTGGAGCGGCGGGCCAAGCGCATGGAGGAGACGGTCGAGGCGAACGCGCCCGGGTTCACCGGCCTGATCAAGGCCCGCTACCTGCAGGGGCCGGCCGAGCTGGCGGACCACAACCCCGGCTTGGTGGGCGGCGCGATCAACGCCGGGACGACGGCGATCCACCAGCAGCTGTTCTTCCGCCCGGTGCCGGGGACGGGTCGCGCGGACACGCCGGTGGACCGGCTGTTCCTGGCGGGAGCATCGGCCCACCCGGGCGGCGCGGTGCACGGCGGCCCGGGGGCGAACGCGGCCCGGGCGGCGCTGGCCCGGGCCGGGCGGCTGGGTGGCGGGTACGCGGCGGTGATCCGGGCGGCCCACCGCGCGATCTACGGCTGACTCCGGTGTCTTGAATGAGTCATTCAGGTCTGGGAGGTCCTGAATGACTCATTCAAGACGTTGGGCGGGGCGGCGCGGGTGCGAGCCGGACCCCTCCATGCGTCGCGAATGAGTCATTGGCGGCGTCGGAGGTCGCGAATGAGTCATTCGCGACCCTTGGCGTGGGCGGCGATGGGCGACCAGGGGCTACGGCCGCGGGTGGCCGCCCTTCGCCCGGGCGTGCTTGCCCGTCGCCAAATCCGCCAGCCGGGCCAGCGACTCGGTGTTCCGCGGCTTGATCAGCAGCGACTGCAGCGCCGCCGGCAACACCTTCCCCGGCCCGCGAACGATGTGCTCGGTCATCCGGACCAGGGTCCCTTCGCCGTGCGGGACGAGCGTGAGCCCGACCGCCGCCGCGCCGAGAGGCCAGCCTCGGGCCTCCAGCGACAAGGAAAGGCCCGGCTCGACCGCCGTCACCACCGTCTCGTCCTGGATGTGCACCGGCCAGGGGCCGACGCTGTGGTGGATCCGCGAGCCCACCGCCGGCCACTCCGGCTCGACGTCGCGGATGTGGGAACTTCCGACCACCCAGCCGGCGTACAGCCAGCCGTCGGCGAGGACCTCGAACACGGCCTCGGGCGGCACGTCGATCACGCGGCTGACCTCGGTCACGGCTTCCTCCTGCTTCTCGGGACCAGAGAGGAGTACCCCGTCCCGGACGGGGTATGCCCGCGCCGACGAAGCAGGAGGTGGCGGCGGTGGCCGGACGAGGAAGTGAACCCGACGGACCGGGCGAGCTGAACAAGCGGACGTGGGGCGGGGTGCTCAAACGCACCTTCAAGCAGTTCAACCGGGACAACTTGACCGACTGGGCGGCGGCGCTCACCTACTACGCCGTGTTGTCGTTGTTCCCCGGCATCATCGTGCTCACGGCGATCCTCGGTCTCCTGGGCCCGAACGCGATCCAGACCGTGATCGACAACATCAACCAGCTCGTTCCCGGGCAGAGCAAGGACATCCTCGTCGGCGCGATCAAGGAACTGGCCGGCTCGCGCGGCCTGGCCGGGCCGCTGGCGATCATCGGCCTGCTCGGCGCCCTGTGGTCGGCGTCGGGCTACATCGGCGCGTTCATGCGCGCGTCGAACTCGATCTACGGCATGCCCGAAGGCCGCCCGATCTGGAAGACGATCCCACTGCGGATCGCGCTGACCATCGGCATCGTCGTGCTGCTGGCGGCGTGCGCGCTGGGCGTGGTGGCGACCGGCTCGGTCGCCCGCCGGATCGGCGACCTGATCGGGCTCGGGTCGACCGGGGTCCTGGTGTGGGAGATCGCGAAGTGGCCGGTGATCGCGCTGCTCGTCAGCCTGGCGTTCGCGCTGCTGTACTGGGTGGGACCGAACGTGCGGCAGCCGGGGTTCAAGTGGCTGACGCCGGGCGGGCTGGTGGCCGTGGTGCTGTGGGTGCTGGCGTCGGCGGGATTCGCGTTGTACGTCGCGAACTTCGGGTCGTACAACAAGACCTACGGTTCGCTGGCCGGGGTGATCGTGTTCCTTGTATGGTTGTGGATCTCGAACGTCGCGATCCTGCTGGGGGCGGAGGTGGACGCCGAGGTCGCCCGCGGCCGCTCCATCGAGGCCGGGCGCGAGGAGGACCAGGAGGAGCCGTTCCTGCCGCCGCGCGACACGAAGGCGATGGACGAGGACGAAGCCACGGCCGTGGCGAGGGAAACCGAACGGAGCTGAGCGGATGGCCTGCCGGATCACCGAGCTCGTGCTGGACTGCCGGGACCCCGACCGGCTAGCGGAGTTCTGGTGCGCGGTGCTCGGCTACGAGGTCATCGGCCACGAGCCCGACGGTCTCGAGCTGGGGCCGCCCGGCGGCCGCTTCGGCGCCGGGCCGCCGACGCTGGTGCTGGCGCAGACGGAGAACCCGCGCCGCGGGAAGCTGCCGCTGCACCTGGACGTGAGCCCGGCGGGCGCGGACCAGGAGACGGAGCTGGCCCGGCTGCTGGCGCTGGGCGCGCGGCCGGCCGATGTCGGCCAGGACGGCAGCGAGTCCTGGGAAGTGCTGCAGGACCCGGAGGGGAACGAGTTCTGCCTGCTGCGCACGGATGTGGGCACCTGACGTCGCCAACCCCGCCAACCCCGCCAACCCCGCCAACCCCGCCAACCCCGCCAACCCCGCCAACCCCGCCAACCCCGCCAACCCCGCCGAACGCCGCGAATGACTCATTCGAGACCTCCGACGCCCCCCATGACTCATTCGCGACACCCGGCTCCGCGCGGCCGTGACTTTGCCGGAGCCCTGGCGCCGGGCGCGGTGAACGACTCGTGACATGTAGAGGCGAGGCAGGCTGACCAACCGTCAGCGCTCGTCGCTTTCGGCCGCACACCGGCGCCACTGCACCTGATCGCCGGCCCGGTCCGCGTGCCACACCGGCGTTCCCTCGGACTCCCACGTCGGCAGGAGGCGTCCCGTCACCACGCGGCCGCGGACGACCCGGCCGAACAGTTCCACGCCGTCGGCGCGCCGAGCCGCCGGGATCCACGCCGGGAACCTCGTTCCCGGCAGTTTCCGCTCGATCCATTCCCGGGCCGAGCCCTCGCTCCCGTGGTCGGATTCCACGATGCTCGACACCGGGCCGTCGCCGCCGACCGCGAGGCCGATCGACGCGCGCCAGCGCACGGGGGAAGCGTCGGGATCCATTGGTCCCAGGTTCCCGGACGACCGGGTCCGCGGGCCAGTACACGGACGGGTGGATCGGCGCTCACTCACCGTGCCCCCTGATGGTCGCGGATGGCTGAACCGTCCGGCGGGTTCCCCGCCCGGGTGATGGTTAATCACGCGCGGCTGAGCAGACGCGCGCAGGCCTTCTCCAGCACCGCCCGCGCGTCGTCCCCATCGACGCGGGCGGCCCGCTTCAGCGCCGGCGCGATCGTGCGCTCGGCGCGGTACGCCTCGATCAGCCTCGGGTCCACATAGGACGACCGGCACACGGCCGGGGTGTTGCCGAGCGCCTTCGAAACCTCCTTCATCACCCCGGCCTCCGCGCGCTTCTGCGCGGCCTTCGAAGCCGGAGCCTCCGCCGTGGCGAACGCGGTCGCCGCCAGCACCGTCGCGTTCCACGTGCGCAGGTCCTTCGCGGTGCAGTCGTCGCCGGCCAGCTCCTTGAACCGCTCGTTGATGTCGGCCGCGTGCACCTCGTGCCAGGTCCGGCCTTCGCGGTACACGAGCAGGCGGTCGCTGCCCGGCCGGCTGCGCAGCAGCGACTTCAGCACCGAGGCCAAAGCGGAGTCCCGGATCGCCACCTCACGGTCGAGACCGCCCTTGGCGACGTAGCAGAACCGGCACTCGTCCCCGCGGACCGCTGCGTGCTCCCGCAGCAGCGTCGCGACGCCGTGGGTGCCGTTCTCCTCCGCGTACTCCTCGCCGCCGGTGCGGAAGATCCCTCGATCGAGCATCCGCAGCGCTGCCGCGAGGACCCGCTGCCGGGTGAGGCCGGACCCGGCCAGGTCGGCCTCGACCGCCGCCCGCCACGCGGGGAGCCGGCGCGCCATCGCCAGGACGCGGTCGTGCTTCTCTTCGTCGCGGTCCTTGCGCCACTGCTCGTGGTAGAGGTACTGGCGCCGTCCCGCGTCGTCGGTCCCGACGGCCTGGACGTGCCCGTTCGGGTACGGGCAGATCCACACGTTCCGCCAGGCCGGCGGGATGACCAGGCCCTTGATCCGGTCGAGCAGCTCCGCGTCGGTGACCGGTTCGCCGTCGGTCGTGGCGTAGGAGAACCCGCGGCCGCGGCGGATCCGCCGGATGCCGGGGCCGCGCAGGTCACTGCGGCGGAGTCTGGTGCGTCCCATCGCGGCGAAATACCCGCCCCGTGCATCGGGAAACCATGATTGCCGGCCGCCTGCCCGGGTACGCCGGGGAGACCAATCGGAAGGGAGCGGTCTCATGACCACCGCCACCAAGCCCCTGGCCGTCGTCACCGGCGCGTCCAGCGGCATCGGGTTCGAGCTGGCGAAGCAGTTCGCCCGGCACGATTTCGACCTCGTGCTGGCCGCCGAGGACGACGAGCTGGCCGCGGCCGCCGACCAGGTCCGCGCGTGCGGGGCCCGGGTCGAGACGGTCCGGACCGACCTCGCCGCGGCCGAAGGGGTCGAGGAGCTCGTCCGGCACCTGGCCGGCCGCCCGGTCGAAGCCCTGGCCGTCAACGCCGGCGTCGGCATCAACGGCGAGTTCGCGGGCGACACCCTGCTGGCGGACCAGCTGACCGTCGTCGACCTCAACGTGCGCTCGGCCGTGCACCTGACCAAGCGGGTGGTACCGGGCATGGTCGGGCGGGGCCACGGCCGGGTGCTGTTCACTTCGTCGATCGCCGGCACGTCCCCGGCGCCCTACCAGGCCGTCTACGCCGCCTCGAAGGCGTTCCTGACGTCGTTCTCCGAAGGCCTGCGCGGCGAGGTGAAGGACAAGGGCGTGACCGTGACGGCGCTGCTGCCGGGCCCGACCGACACGGAGTTCTTCGAGCGCGCCGACATGGAGGACACCAAGCTCGCCGCGGGCGACAAGGACTCCGCGGCCGAGATCGCCGAAGCCGGCTACGAAGCGCTGATGGCCGGCGAGGACAAGGTCGTCGCGGGTATGGCGAAGAACAAGCTGCAGGCGGCCGCCTCACGCGTGCTGCCGGACGAGGCCAAGGCGAAGCAGCAGGGCAAGATGATGAAGCCCGGATCGGCGGACGCATGAGCGTCGTCAAAGACATCTCGGCCAAGGCGAAGCAGGTGCAGCGCGATTACGCCGGCGACGCCGACCGCCCGCTGGCCGGGTACGCCGGCGCCATGGGGGCGTACGGCGCCTTCGTCGGCGGGCTGACGGCGCTGGGCCGCCTGCTCGGCGCCCGGGTACCGCACCGGATCGGCGCCGCCGACACGGCGTTGCTGGGCGCGGCGACGTTCAAGGCGAGCCGGATGCTGGCCAAGGCGGCCATCACGAGCCCGCTGCGGGCGCCGTTCACCCGCTACGAGGAACCCGCGGGGGAGGACGAGCTGAACGAGTCGGTCCCCGCGAAGGGCCACGCCGGGCACGCGATCGGCGAGCTGGTCTCGTGCCCGTTCTGCCTGGACGTGTGGATCGGCACCGGGCTGGCCGCGGGCCTGATCATGGCCCCGAAGCCGACCCGGCTGGTGGCCACGGTGCTGACGGCCGTGGGCGCGGCCGACGCGCTGCACCTGCTGTACGACGCGGGCAAGAAGCTCGCCTCCGGCTAGGCGTCCGGCGGGTGCGGCGGGGCGGTCAGCTCGGCGAGCCTCCGTAGGGGTCGCTCGCCGGCCCGCCGTCGATCGCGTCGGCCAGCACCCGCCGGCACGCGGCGACGGCGGGCAGGCTCACGCGGGCCCCCGGCGCAGCGGGCGGACCGCCGGGCCCTGCACGACTTCGCCGTCCACGCCGAACCGCGAGCCGTGGCAGGGGCAGTCCCAGGTCTTCTCGGCGTCGTTGAACGAGACCAGGCAGCCGAGGTGCGTGCAGTGCGCGCCGACGGTGTGCAGCTGCCCGGCTTCGTCGCGGTGGGCGGCGACGAGCTCGCCGCCGACGCGGACGACCTCGGCGTCGCCCGGCTTGAGGTCGTCGAGCTTGTCCGATCGCCACAGGGCGGCGACGTGGTCGCCGATCAGGTACCGCGCGACGGTGAGGTTGTCCTCCGCCACGCCGAGCACCGAACGGGCGTCGAAGCGGTTGGGGTCGAACAGGTCGGCGGCCGGGTGCGGCTCGCCGAGGATCCGCGCCGCGAGGACGTGCCCGGCCGCGGTCCCGCCGGTCATGCCCCACTGGCCGAACCCGGTGGCCACCCAGAGGTTCTTCGTCCCCGGCAGGTACCGGCCGATGTAGGGCAGGCCGTCCGGGGTGGACATGTCGTGGGCGGACCAGCGGTGGGTCACGCGATGCAGGCCCGCGTGCGCGTCCGCCCAGTCCGCGAGCCGCCGGTACCGGCGCTCGACGTTCACGTGCGCCCCGACTCGGTAGTGCTCGCCGCCGGCGATCACCATCGGCGTGCCCGCGTGCGCGTACCCGCGCACGGAATGGTGCGTGTCGGTGTCGAGGAACATGCCCGCCGGCTCGGCGTTCCCGGCCGCCGGGCCCGCGACGACGAGGTCGCGGACCGGCTCGAGCCGGGCGAAGTAGAGGCCGCGGTCGAGCACCGGGTAGTGGGTCGCGACGATGACCTGGCCCGCCACGACGTCGCCGCGTGACGTGCGGACCGTCTGCCCGTTCAGCGCGGTCGCGCGGGCGTTCTCGACGACCGTGCCGCCCGCCCGCTCGACTTCATCGGCCAGGCCGAGCAGCCATCGGCGCGGGTGGAAGTGCGCCTGCCCGGTGGTCCGGACGGCGCCGAGCGCGGGCACGTCGAGCGCGACTTCCTCGACGAAGGACGCGGGCAGGCCCGCCGCCGCGGCGGCGTCGGCCTCCCGCTTCACCGCGTCGACGCTGTTCTCCCGCGTCGTGTAGACGTAGCTGTCCGCGCGGGTGAAGCCGCAGTCGAGCCCGAGCTCGGCCGCCGTGGCGGCGATCCACTCGAGGGCCGCCACCTGCGATCCGGCGTAGGTCTTGGCCGCTCCGGCGCCGTGCCGGGACGTCAGCTCCGCGTACTTCGCCCCGTGTTGGGCGCTGACCTTCGCCGTGGTGTGGCCGGACACCCCGGCGGCGACCCGCTCGGCCTCCAGCACGACGACCGAGCGGCCGCCGCGGGCGAGCAGCAGGGCGGTGGTGAGCCCGGCGATGCCCGCACCGAGCACCGCGACATCGGCCTCCGCGGGCACCGGCACCCCGGTTCGGTCCGGCGCGGGGGCGGTGTCGACCCAGAGGGACAGCGGTTCGGGCAGCGCAGTCATGGCGGCGGGATTCCCGCTCCGGGCCCGGGCAAACGGGCCGTCTGGTCCGTTTCGGCGGTTCCGCGGCCCGGGTAGGCCTTCTGACATGAGTACCAACATTTTTGTGGTCGGTTTGGACGAAGAGAACCAGCGCGTACTGGACCGCCTGCCGTGGGCGGGGACTTACGACTTCCACGGCCTGCTGACCCCGGAAGAGCTGCAACACGGCGAGATCGACTTCGAGGCGCTGCTGAAGACCGCGCAGCACCAGCTCGACGCATTCGACGGTGACGTCGCCGCGATCGTGACCTACTGGGACTTCCCGGCGGCGACGCTCGTCCCGATCCTGTGCGCCCGCTACGGCCTGCCCAGCCTGTCGCTGGAAGCCGTCCTCAAGTGCGAGCACAAGTACTGGAGCCGGCTGGAACAGCGCGAGGTGATCGACGAGCTGCCGAACTTCGGCATCGTCGACCTCGACGACGAGCGACCGGCGCCGCCCGAGGGCGTCGGCTTCCCGATGTGGCTCAAGCCGGTCAAGTCGTTCTCCTCCGAACTCGCGTTCAAGGCCCGCGACGAGGCCGAGTTCGCCGGCGCGGTCGACGAGATCCGCGCCGGCGTCGCCCGAGTCGGGGAGCCGTTCGGCTACGTCCTCGACCAGGTGCAGCTGCCGCCGGAGATCGCCCGGGTCGGCGGCGCGGCGTGCCTGGCCGAGGAAGCCCTGCAGGGCGTACAGGCCGCCGTGGAGGGCTACGTGTACCGCGGCGAAGTCGTCGTCTACGGCGCCCTCGACTCGATCAACTACCCGGACAGCTCGTCGTTCCTGCGCCACCAGTACCCGTCGCAGCTGGGCGAGGAGCCCGTCCGGCGGATGCGCGAGGTCGCCGAGCGGGTGATGAAGCGGATCGGCTACGACAACGGCACCTTCAGCATCGAGTTCTTCTGCGACCCCGAATCGGGCCAGGTCGCGCTGCTGGAGATCAACCCGCGGCACTCGCAGTCGCACGCCGAGCTGTTCGAGTTCGTCGACGGGGTCGCCAACCACGAGATCATGGTGCGCTTGGGCTTGGGCCAGGACCCCGGGCGTCGGCCCAGCAAGGGGAAGTACCAGATCGCCGGCAAGTGGTACCTGCGCCGGTTCGAAGACGGCGTCGTGACGCGCGTGCCGACCCCCGAGGAGATCGCGACGATCCAGGACCGCGTCGACGGTACCCAGATCTCGATCGTGCCCGAGGTGGGGCAGCGGCTGTCGGACCTGCCGGAGCAGGACAGCTACAGCTTTGAGCTGGCGCAGCTGTTTGTCGCGGCGCACACCGAGCACGAGATGGCGGAGAAGTACCAGGCGTGCGTCGACGCGCTGCCGTTCGGGTTCGCCGAGGAGTAACCACCGCGTTTTGTCCTGTCACCAGCGGGCTACCCGGGGAGAAGCCGAGGGTCTACCGTGGTGACAGGAGGTGGTGGCCGTGCCCGCAGTCCAGCGGGACATCGTGGTCGTCGGCGCGTCCGCCGGCGGGGTGGAAGCCCTGCAATCGGTGATGCGGTCGCTGCCCGTGGACTTCCCCGCGGCGATCCTGGTGGTCATGCACCTCCCCCCGGGAGCCCGCAGCGCGCTCCCGCTGATCCTCGACCGCGCCGGGCCGCTGCCGGCGTTCCCCGCCACCCACGGGGCGGCGCTGCGGCCCGGCGTCATCTACGTCGCGACGCCGGATCACCACCTGCTCACCGACGACGGTTCACTGGTGCTGACCCGCGGGCCGACGGAGAACGGCCATCGGCCGGCGATCAACGCGACCTTTCGCTCGGCCGCGGTCACGGCCGGGTCCCGGGCGATCGGCGTGGTCCTTTCCGGCACGCTCGACGACGGAGCGCTGGGACTTCGCTCCATCGTCGACCGTGGCGGGCTGGCGGTGGTGCAGGACCCGGCGGACGCCCTGTACACGGGCATGCCGGAGAACGCGCTGGCCTTGGTGGACGCGGAATGCGTGCTGCCGGCGGCCGAAATCGGCCCGGCGCTGGACAAGCTCGTCCGGCGGCCGGTGGAAGAGGTCGTCGCCCCGCAGCTGTCGGCCGCCCTGCTGCTCGAGGACCGGATCGCCCGGGACGGCGTGCGGCTGGGGTCCGTGGTGCCCGACGAAGACCTCCCACCCTCGGGCTTCACCTGTCCGGATTGCCAAGGGGCCCTGATGGAAGTCGACGCGGCCGGCCAGTACCGATGCCGGATCGGGCACGCCTGGTCGGCCGAGGCGCTGCTGGGCGCGCAGGACACCGAGTTCCAGCGGGCCCTGTGGACGGCGTTGCGCTCACTCGACGAAAAGGCCGCGTTGGCGCGGCGCCTGGAGAAGAACTCGGAGCACCGCAAGCACGGATTGCTGGCCCACCGGTACGCCACCACCGCGAAGGAATGCGCCGAGGCCGCGGAAACGCTGCGCAAGTTCTTGTTCTCCCTGTCGGCGGACCCGGACTCGGAAACGGAGACCTCGTCGTGAACCCCGCTGCCGGGCAGGTGCACCTGGTGCCGCAGTACCGGGCCGGGGCGACCACCGCGCTCGTCACCGGGGCGCTGAACCTGAATTCGTACCCCGACCTGCGGGACGGGTTGCTCAAGATCGCCACGGAGTCCCCCGACGGGCTCATCGCGGACATCGACGGGCTGGACGTCGACGACGCCGCGCTCGTGACCGTGTTCTCCTTGATCGCCATGCGGATCGGGGACTGGCCGGGCATCCCCTTCAGCGTGGTCACCGCCCGTCCCGAGCACCGGACGATGTTCGCCGACCGGACCGTCGACAAGTTCGTGCCGGTGTACGAAGACCGCGAGACGGCCGAGCACCTGCTGTCCCGGCCCCCGCGTCGCCGGGCCGCTCAGCTGCTCGCCCGTTCGGTGAACTCGTCCGCTCTCGCCCGCGACTTCGTCCGCCGGGTGTGCGCCGAATGGGGCGTGGCGGGCCTCACCGAAGACGCGCTCCTGATCGCGACGGAACTCGTCGAGAACGCCGTCCGGCACACCGAGTCGCCGCCGCGGCTGCGGCTGGAGCTGCGGCGCGGCATCCTGAGCGTCGCGGTCAGTGACGACAGCCCGCGCCCGGCGGTCCTCCTGGAGCGGCTCAGCTCCCTCGAACCGGGACTCGGCCTCCGCATGATCGCCCAGGTGGCGAAGGTGTGGGGTTGCAGCCGCTCGTGGTCGGGTGGCAAGACCGTCTGGGCTGTGCTCACCAGGCGTGCCGCTCCTTCGAGCGGCCGCGACCGCGGGTAGCGTGTCGGACCGTGACCGAGCTCAAGGAACCCAACGGCGAATTCGAGTCGGTGCTGGCCTACCTGAAGGAGTCGCGGGGCTTCGACTTCACCGGCTACAAGCGCAGCAGCCTCATGCGGCGCGTCTGCCGGCGGATGACCCAGATCGGCATCGACAGCTACACGGAGTACATCGACCAGCTCCAGGTGAACTCCGAAGAGTTCGTGGCGTTGTTCAACACGATCCTGATCAACGTCACCGGGTTCTTCCGGGACCACGAGGCGTGGGAGTACCTGCGTGAGCACGTGCTGCCCGGACTGCTGGCCGAGCGCAACCCGGAGGAGCCGATCCGGGTGTGGAGCGCCGGCTGCGCGGGCGGGCAGGAGGCCTACAGCCTCGCCATGCTCTTCGCCGACGCGATCGGCATCGACGCGTTCCGCCAGCGGGTCAAGATCTACGCCACCGACGTCGACGACGACGCGCTGTCCCAGGCCCGGCACGCGGCTTACACCTCCGCTGAGGTCGAGGGGCTCGACGAAGGTCAGCTGGAGCAGTACTTCGAACTGCAGGGCAGCCGCTACTGCTTCCGCAAGGACATGCGCCGGTCGGTGATCTTCGGCCGCAACGACCTGGTGCAGGACGCGCCGATCTCGCGCATCGACCTGCTGGTCTGCCGCAACACCCTGATGTACTTCAACGCCGAGACGCAGACGAAGATCCTCGAGCGGTTCCACTTCGCGGTGGCGCCCAAGGGCCTGCTGTTCCTCGGCAAGGCCGAGATGCTGCTCTCGCACGCCCGGATCTTCGAACCCCTCGACCTCAAGCGCCGGGTGTTCCGCAAGGCCGTCAACGCGCCGGTCAGCTACAACCACTTCGTCTCGCCGGGTTTCCCGCAGCGCCGCAACCACGACATCTCCGGGCTCGCAGAGCTGCGCGAGCACGCCTTCTCGGCGAGCCCGGTCGCCCAGATCGTGGTGACCGAGGACGAGCTCACCGCGCTGGTCAACGCGCAGGCGGAGGTCGCGTTCGGACTGTCCGAACGCGACATCGGCCGTCCGCTGCGCGACCTCGACGTGTCCTATCGCCCGGTGGCGCTGCGCGCTTACGTCGAGCAGGCGCGGCTGGAGCGGCGATCGTTGCGGATCAAGGACGTCGAGTGGCGCCGGGCCGGCGAGGCCGTCTGGTACGAGGTCCACATCAACCCGTTGACGGGCAAGGACAAGAAGCTGCTCGGCGTGTCCATCGTGTTCCACGACGTCAGCTGGGCACGGCAGCTGCTCACCGAGCTGGAGCACACGAACCGCCAGCTCGAGTCGGCGTACGAAGAGCTGCAGTCGACGAACGAGGAGCTCGAGACCACCAACGAAGAGCTCCAGTCGACGGTGGAGGAGCTGGAGACCACGAACGAGGAGCTCCAGTCCACCAACGAGGAGCTGGAGACGATGAACGAGGAGCTCCAGTCGACCAACGACGAGCTCCAGACGATCAACGACGCGCTGCGCGAGCGCAGCCGCGACCTCGACGAGGTCAACGAATTCCTCGAGTCGGTGCTGACGTCGGTCAGGGCCGGGATCGTGGTGGTCGACCGGGAGATGCGCGTCAAGGCCTGGAACCGCGGCGCCGAGGACCTGTGGGGCGTCCGCCGGGAAGAGGCGGAGGGGCGCCACCTGCTGAACCTGGACATCGGCCTGCCGCTGACGGAGCTGCGTCCGGCGGTCCGGGACGCGCTGGCGGACGCCGGGTTCCACCGCGAGATCAAGGTCGATGCGATCAACCGCCGCGGCCGCGCGACGGTGGTCCGCCTGCGGTGCAGCGCACTGCGCGGGACGAACGGGGAGAGCCAGGGCGCTCTGCTGCTGATGGAGGAGACGCCGGCGGCCGCGTGACCGGGGTTGCGGGGACGGCCGAGGCGCACCGGCACGAGCACGGTCCCGCCTCGTCGAGTCGCCGTGCCGCGGGTCCGGGGCGGTAGCGCCGGCCGTCTCCAGTGGACATCTCGGTTCGTCGAGCGACGTCAGCCGGACTGCGGGTCGCTGTCGTCGTGCTGATCGCCGCTCGAGGTGCCTTGCTCGCCGCGGAGCGTTTCGCGCTGCGCCTCGGGGGTGTCGCCGTGCGGGTCGTCGCCACGCGCGCCTTCCGCCGGGTCGGTCGGGTGCTGGGTGCGGTCCTGAGACGTCATCTTTCGTGCCTTCCCTCGTGGTCCTTCCGGATCGGATACCCCGCGGCCGCCGGTTCAACCGGCGGCGTTTGCCCTGATCTTCGCCGGGTAGCCGGGTGCGACGCGGTAGTCCGCCGGCGAGTGCGCCGGGCCGCGGCGAGGTGAAGGAGACCGAGATGACCACGTCGGCGGAACCCGTCCGCCCGGGCCCCTTGGCCGCCCGGCCCGTCGTTCCCCGGCCCGTGCCGGCGCCCCCGCGGCTGCTGCGCCTGCCGGGCGTCTACCGCCCCCAGGAGGACACCGCCCTGCTCGCGGCGGCGATCGGCGACCTGGCGATCCCGCCCGGTGCCCGGGCCCTCGACCTCTGCACGGGCACCGGCGCGCAGGCGCTGACGCTGGCCCGCCGCGGCGCGGAAACCGTGCTGGCGCTGGACCTCTCCCGCCGGGCGCTGGCTTCGGTGCGGCTCAACGCGTTCACCCGGCGGCTGCGCGTCCGCCCCCGCCGCGGAGACCTCATGACCGCACTGGCGGAGGGCCCGTTCGACGTCGTCGTCGCCAACCCGCCCTACGTGCCCTCCCCGGCCCCGACGGTCCGCTCGACCCGCGGCTGGGACGCGGGCCCCGACGGCCGCGCGATCCTCGACCCGCTGTGCGCCCAGGCGGGCACGCTGCTGCGCCCCGGTGGCACGCTGCTGCTCGTCCAGTCGGCACTGTCCGGTGTGGACCGTTCGCTGGGAATGCTGTCCGCGCAAGGACTCCGGGCGTCGGTGGATCGGCGAGTCCGCATCCCGTTCGGCCCGGTCCTTTCCGGACGGACGGAGTTCCTGGAAGCCGCCGGGCTCATCGAGCCGGGACAGCGGATGGAGGAGCTGGTGGTGCTGCGTGCCGACCGCTGAGCGGCCCCGCCGGGTCACGGTCGTCCCGGGCGGCCCGGTCCTCGTGGAAGGACCGGTCGAGCTGTGCACGCCCGACGGCGAGGTGGTGCGGTCCGATCGGTTCGTCGTCGCGGTGTGCGCGTGCCGCCGGAGCAAGCGGTTCCCCTTCTGCGACACGAGCCACCGCAAACGGGTGCGGACCCGGGAAGAGTGACCGCCGGCGACCTCTTCGGAGGTCGCCGCCGCTTTCAGCTCGCCGGCAGCGGCCGGCGCAGCGAGGAACCGCCGGCGCGCCAGCGCTCCAGCAGCCGCGCGCCGAAGCGGCCCTCCAGGAACTCCGTCGCCTGGATCCCGAACACGACGTCGGCGGCCAGTTCGGGCTCCTGCTCGAGCAGGTCGCCGAGCACGTCGTGGCGCATCACCTGTTCGTGGACCGCGTCCGCCTCGATGTGCTCGGTGAAGAAGAACCGGCACGCCTCGGGCGCGGCCAGCCGCCGCAGCGCCTGGTCCATCCGCGTCGCGGACGGCGCCGTGGTGATCTCCGCCGCCGCGAAGTGGCCGCAGAGCGCGCCGCGCAGCGACCGGTGGAGGCCGAACATCGACATCATGTTGACCACGGCGAACATCGGGCCGGGCACGTGGTCGATCAGCTCGAGGTACCCGTCCGGCAGGCCCGCCGCGCGCAGCAGGTCCGCGTACAGGCGGGCGTGCGCGAGTTCCGCGCGGCCACCGCCGAACTCGTCGAACTCCACCGCGACCAGCGCCGCCTTGGCCCGGCCGCGCAGCCGCGGGATCACCCACGCGTGCGGGTCGGCCTCCTTGTGGTGGTAGACCGAGCGGTGCGCGAAGTACTCCCGCACGTGGGTCCAGTCGCCGTGGTCGCGTAGGAAGTGCGAAACCCCTTCGACGTCCAGCGGTTCGACGAGCAACGCGTCGAGTTCCGCCTGGACGTCGTCGCCGCCCGGCACGTTTTCGCGCAGCGCGGCCAGGAATCGCGCCTCCAGCGCGCCGCGCAGGCGCAGCAGTTCCGGGTCCCACTCCCAGTCGGCCGACACGCCCGGCAGGCCCTGGTAGTGCAGTTCGTAACACAGGTGCAGGGCGAGCTGGAGGTCGTCACCCAGCGGGTCGGCGTCCGCCAAGCCGTCGAAGCCGAGGTCCGCCCGCGGCTGGGTGCGCAGGAGCGTCTGCAGTACGGACTCCGAAAGCGGGCCGCGCGACGCCGGCAGCGTGGCGGCGGCGGTGAAGGTGGTCATGCCCGGGGACTACCCGGTGAGCCGCGTTCCATGCCCGGCGGGCACGGTCCGCGCGGTGAGCCACCGCACCGCGGCCGCCGTCCCGCGCCCGGCCACCGCGCGCTGCTGCGCCGAACCGGTCCCGTCCGCGCGCAGCGTCGCCGCGAGCGCTTGGACCTCGACCAGGTCGCCGCTCTCCGCCAACGCCGTCCGGACGTGCTCGAGCAGGGCTTCGACCAGTGTCCACGCCGGACGGCGCGTCTCGTCGAGAGCGTCGACGAGCAGGCCGGTCAGCCCGTGGCGGGCCGCGGCGAACACCGCCGCCGCGGACACCTGCGGGGACAACGGCGCGGCTTCCCGCCCGCGGGAGAGGTCGTCGAGCGCCCGCCGGACCAGCGCCCGGCTCAGGAGGGCCTGCAGCACGGCGTGGTCGACGGTCAGCGCGGTGTCGGCGACGCGGAGCTCGACCGTCGGGAACCGGCCGGACGGGCGGGCGAGCCAGAACGTCTGGTCCGGGTCGACGAGCGCGCCGCAGTCGACGAGCGTGTCGACCGCCCGGCGGTATTCGGCGTGGTCGCGCAGGTGCGGAGCGATGCCGGAGCCCGGGAAGCGGGACTGCAGGACCATCCGCCAGCTGTGGTAGCCGGTGTCGCGCCCGTGGTCGAACGGCGCGTTGGCCGACAGGGCGAGCAGCGTCGGCAGCCAGCGGCCGAGGTGGTTGACGACCGCGACCGCGGTGTCGGGGTCGGCGACCCCGACGTGGACGTGGCAGCCGCAGGCTTCGTAGTCGGCGACCACCGCGCCGTAGGCGGCGTCGATCTCGGCGTACCGGCCGGCCGCCGCGGGCGGCGGCGTGGCCGGTCCGGGCCCGAGTGGCGTGCCGGTCGCCAGCAGGGCGCAGTCTTCGGCCGCGGCGGCCCCGGCCAGCACCCGGCGGGCCGCCGTCAACTGACCGCGAAGCTCGCCGGCGGTCGTGCAGATGCCGCTGGCGGCCTCGATCTGGGTGAGGCGCAGTTCGCGGTGCACGCGGACGCCGTCCGGCAGCGGCCCGTGGTGGTGGTACCGCGCCAGCACCGGCTCCGCGCACGGCGAGGCGTGCCCGGTGCGGGGGTTGACCAGCAGAAACTCCTCTTCGACACCCATCGTGGGCGGGCCGTCGGGCATGGGCGGGCTCCTTCCGCGCGGGCGCTCGTCCGCGGTTACCCGCTCCGGTCGCGGAAATGCGCCCGGGCCGGGGGCTTGTTTGGCCGGGAACGCGCGAGGGGTACTTCAAACCCATGACCACTTACGAGCGGCCGCGCGTGACCGGCCCCGCTCCGCCGCAGACGCACCGGCTGCCGTCGCCCCGCGTCGCCTCCGGCGGCGACCTGCGCAGCGAAACCCGATGGAAGACCGCCGACGCGATCGTGGTCGAAGTCGGCGGGGAGGTCGACGGGTGCACCGCACCCTTGCTGGAGGCCACGCTGGCCGGGCACGTTCGTGCCCGCCCCGGCGTCCTGCGGGTGGACCTCGGCCAGGTCGAGTTCCTCGGCGCCGCGGGCTTGCGGGTCCTGCTGAGCGCCCAGCGGGACGCCGAAGCCGCGGGCGTCCACCTCGTCGTCGACCCCGGCCGCTCCCGCGCCGCCGTCCGCGCGCTGCAGCTGCTCGACCGGCTCGACGCAGTCCTGCCCTAGCCGTTGCCGGTCAGCAGGTCGACGACGTCCGTGCCTCGCTGACGTTCCGCGAAGGCGCGGCGCTGCCGATCGGCGCCGCCTCCTTCGGCGGCGAGCCGGGCCGTCTCCTCCCGGGCGAACTCCAGGTCTCCCGCCGCTTCCAGCGCGGGGGCCGTCAGCTCGATCAGGTCGTCGAGCACGGCCTTCGCGGGCTCCAGGTCGCCGGTGCGCGGATGCGGGCAGCACCCGGTCACGCCTTCCTTCGACGCCCGCCAGAGCCGGCCGCGCAGCACCTCGTTCGACAGCTCCGGTGACCGCTCGCCATCGGCCAGCGCGGTCGCGACGAGACCGCGCGCCAGCACACCCAGCAGTACCGCTTCCACCGGCGTCGCGGCGACGTCGGCGATGCGGAATTCGAGCGTCGGCTGCTTTTCCGACAGCCGGACGTCCCAGTAGATCATCCCGCGGTCCAGGATCGCCCCGGAGCGCAGCCAGCCGTCGACGATGCTTTCGTACTCGTCGAGCGAGGCGAACCGCGGCGGCGGACCGGCCGAGGGCCACCGGCTCCACTGGTGGTAGCGCCAGCTGGCGTACCCGGTGTCGTAGCCGTCGGCGATGGCCGAATTCGCCGTGAGCGTGAGCAGCGCGGGCAGCCACGGCCGAACGCTGTTGAGGACCCGGATCCCGCTCTCCTTGTCGGGGATCGCGACGTGGACGTGGCAGCCACAAGTGAGCGAAGTCCACGCGGTGGCGCCGAAGTGTTCGGCCATCCGCTGGTAGCGCGGGTTCGGCGTGATGCGCGGCGGCTCCGCTTCGGACAGCGGGGGAGCTCCGGCGGGCAGCAGCCGGTAGCCGCGGGCACGGGCCGACCGGTCCAGGTCGGCGCGTAGCCCGCTCAGCTGGCGCAGCGCTTCGGCGTGCGTGCTGCAGACGTCGGTGGCGGCCTCGGCCTGCGACAGGTTGAGCTCGTGTTGCAGCTCGCCCTGGACGTCCGCGGCCGCTTCCGCGGCGTCGACGACATCGTCGCCGGCCTGCGAAAGGTGGCCACGGCGGTCGACGACGAAGAATTCCTCTTCGATGCCGAACGTCAGCACGTCTGGGTTCACCGGTGCACTCCTGGAGGTCGGGGGAGTCGAACGGGTACCCGCGCGAGGGGGCACGCAAACGGCGTTTTCCCCGGCGGGGAGCGGGTATTCGGGCGGCTATGAACCCGAGCACCGCGTCTTCGCCTTCGCTGCTGGCCGCCGACGCCGGGGCCACCGTGCGCCGGCTGTCCCGCTGCGTCGGCGACGGCGAGCTCGACTCGCCGGCTGAGATGTACCGCGTGCTCGGCGCCCTGCGGCGGCTCGCGGACGACCTGACCCACCTGCTGCCGGCCCTGCAGGGCCGGCTGGAGGAGGGCCTGCTGTCCGGTCGGGTGGCGGGCCACGGCGGCGAAGCCGTCGCGGCGACGTGGGACTCGGTGGGCGACGTCGGCCGGGCGCTGGCCCGCGCCGGCACCGTCGCCCTGCTGATGACGAAGGAACTGGAGAACTCCCAGGTCGCCCTGCGGGACCTGGCCACACCGTGAGGACACCGATGTCGACCGACGCGATCGTGCTGCTGAAGAACGACCACAAGACCGTGGAAAAGCTGTTCAAGGAGTTCGAAAAGGCGGGGGAGGACGCTTACGGGGAGAAGCGCCGGCTCGCCGACTCGATCATCGAGGAACTGACCGTCCACGCGTACATCGAGGAGGAGATCTTCTACCCGGCCGCGCGCGAAGCCGTGCCGGAGACGAAGGACCACGTCCTGGAGAGTGTGGAGGAGCACCACGTCGTGGTGTGGATGCTCTCCGAGCTGCTCGACCTCGACGCCCACGACGAAACCTTCGACGCCAAGGTGACGGTGCTGACCGAGAACGTCCGCCACCACGTCGAAGAGGAAGAGGACGAGTGGTTCCCGGAGGTCCGCTCGGCCATGGGCCGCAAGCAGCTTCAGGAACTGGGGCAGCGGATGATCGATGCCCGTTCGGCCGCGCCGAAGAACCCCTTGGAGCTGAAGAGCGCGAAGGCCTGACTTACCGATCGGCGAAGGCGGCACTTTCCCGGGAAAGTGCCGCCTTCGGCATCATTTGGCGACCACCCGGACCGAGTCCAGCGCGGAGTCGGCCGGGTCGGGCAGTTCCATTCCCGCTTCCAGCCCGCTGCGCAGGTAGTCGAGCATCGGCTTCGTGATCACCTCGCCCGGCAGCACGCCGGGAGCGCCCGGCGGGTACGGCGTGATCATCTCCGCCGCGATCCGGCCCGGCGCGTCGTCCAGGGAAACCTGCTCCGTGGGGCCGAAGAACGCGTCGCGCGGCAACATCGCGGTGTCCAGCTCGAACTCGTGGGGCGGCGGGATCTCGACCTTCGGCGGGGTCTCGAACCCCGGCGCGGCCTTCATGAGCGCTTCGAGCGCGGAGACGAGCACGTCCGCTGTCTCGTCGTCATCCGAATGGTTGATCTGGGCCACGGTCCGGCGGTGGTCCGACAGCCCGACGGTGACGTGCTGGTGCTCCCGGAGCCAATCGGCGGCCTGGTACCCGCTGATGCCCAGCGGTTCGAGGTCGAGCACGACCTTCAGCGGGTCCACGGAGTCCGCGAGGTCCGGTCCGAGGAACTCGTCGTGCAGCACCGTGAACCCGAGGTCCGAGAGCCGGCCGCGCACCGACTTCACCAGGGTGAGGGCCCCTTCCAGCAGCTCTTTGCCGTGCTCGGCCATCTGCCGCCGCCAGCCGTCGAGGGCGGCGTACACCAGCGAACTCGGGCTCGTCGTGCCGAGCAGGTCCTCGCGGGACTTCAGCACGGCCGGGTCCACCCGGTCGCCGCGCAGGTGGAACACCGAGCTCTGCTCGACCGCCGCGCCCATCTTGTGGACGCTCGTGACGCACACGTCGGCGCCCGCGAACATCCCCCACGGCGGCAGTCCGTCGTGGAAGGGCAGGTGCGCGCCCCACGCCTCGTCCACGATCAGCGGGATGCCGCGCTCGTGGCAGAACCCGGCCACCGCGCGGATGTCGCCGCAGGTCCCGTAGTCGGTCGGGGTCACCATCAAGGCGCCCTTCACGTCGGGCTCGCGCTCGAACGCCTCCGCGTACTCCCGCGGGCCCGGCGGGTGGGTCAGGTGCTGCCCGGCGTCCCAGTGCGGGCGCACCCACACCGGCTGGACGCCGCTGACGATCAGCCCGGCCACCACCGACTTGTGGACGTGCCGCGGCACCAGCAGCTTCTCGTGCGGCCCGGCGACCGCGAGCATGGCGCTCTTCACCGAAAGCGAGCTGCCGCAGGTGGAGAAGAACGTGTGCTCGGCGCCGACCGCGTCGGCCATCAGCTCCTGCGCCCTGGCGAGCACGCCCTGGCGCATCAGCCGGTCGTCGAGGCCGTTGAGCGCGATGACGTCGGACTCGAACACCTGGGCGCCGACGACGTCCAGCACCCGCGGATCGACGCCTCGGCCCTGCTTGTGGCCGGGAGCGTTGAAGGGGACGTAGCCGACGCGGTGGTAGTCGCGCAGCGCTTCGAGCACCGGTGCTTCGCTGTGGTCCATGCGCGCGAATAGCCGGAAGCCGGCCCTGTGAAACACTGCGCCTGGTGTGACCGTGCGTGGTGGGGGTATTCCGATGGGCATGGAGTGGCACGAAGAGCTGCATGAGCGGGCGGACGAGCGGGTCGAGCAGCTGGCCGAACGGCTGTGGGCGGTCGCCGCCGCGCTGCACGAACGGCCGGAACTGTCCTATGAGGAGCACGCGGCCGCCGAGTGCCTGACGCGGGAGCTGGCCGCGGACGGCTTCGAGGTGGAAACCGGCGTCGCCGGGCTGCCGACGTCGTTCGTCGCGCGGGCCGGGAGCGGGCGGCCGTGCGTCGCGCTGCTGCTGGAGTACGACGCGCTGCCCGGGCTGGGGCACGCGTGCGGGCACAACCTGATCGCCGCGGCCGGCCTCGGTGCCGCCCTGGCGGCGCGCGAGGTCCTGGCGGACGGCCCGGGATCGCTGCTCGCGGTCGGGTGTCCCGCCGAGGAACGCGGCGGCGGCAAGGTGGCGCTGGCCGAAGCGGGTGTCTTCGACGACGTCGACGCGGCGTTGATGGTGCACCCCGGTGTCCATTCGTGGTCCTGGGCCCCGCTGACCGCGCAGGTGGAGCTGAAGGTGACCTTCCACGGCCGCGCGGCCCACCCGACCGGTGACCCGGAGGCCGGCATCGACGCGCTCGCCGCGCTGATCCAGGCGTTCGGCGCGGTCTCGGCGCTGCGCCAGCGCCTGCCCGCCGGCTCCCACGTCCAGGGGATCATCACCCACGGCGGCGAGGCGACGAACATCGTCCCGGACCGCGCGGAGGGCCGCTTCGGGCTCCGCGCGCTCACGACCGGCGCCCTGGACCGCCTGGTCGAGGACGTGACGGCGGGCGCGCAAGGCGCGGCGCTCGCCACGGGCGCGAAGGTCGACGTCGAACGCCTCGGGCGCGGCTACGCGCACTTCCGCGACAACCCGGTGCTGTCCGAACGGTTCAGCGAGCACCTGGCGGCGGGCGGGATCCACGCGACCCCGCCCGCGCCGGGGGTGTTCCTGGGTTCGTCGGACATCGGCGACGTGAGCGTCCGGGTCCCGGCGATCCACCCGTTCGTGGCGATCACGGCGGAGGAGAACTCGGACCACACGCCGGAGTTCGCCGAGGCGGCGGCGAGCCCGCGCGGGCGCTCGGCGATGCTGGCGTCCGCGGCGGCCCTGGCCCGGACGGCGATCGACCTGCGGACGCACCCGGCGCTGGTCAGCCGGGCGTGGGACTGCTTCCGGGACTTGGCGCGCAACGAGCGCTGATGTTCGTGAAGGCCACCTTCAGGAACGTAGAGTTCCTGAAGGTGGCCTTCACGGAGGTCACGCGACCGAGGTGTAGTGCGAGGCATCCCCTTCCAGGGACTCGCTCTTGCGCCCGTCGATGCCGGCCGGGACGTCGCCGGCCACCGTCACCCGGTTGAGGCGCCGCGGCAGGCCGTCGTAGTTGTCGATCGCGTAGTGCTGGGTGATCCGGTTGTCGAACAGCACCAGCTGGTTCGGCTCCCACGCCACGCGCACGACGTTCTCCGGCCGCGTCACGTAGGACTGCAGCAGCCGCAGCAGGTCCCGCGACTCGCTCACCGACAGCCCTTCGATCCGCTGCGCGAACCCGCCGATGAACAGGCCGCGCTCGCCGGTCACGGGGTGTACCCGCACCACCGGGTGCAGGGTCCGGTACTTGCGCGAGACGAACTGGGCGCGTCGCGCCTGTTCCTTGTCGTCCACCGTCTCCGGCGGCTGGACGTAGTCGTAGTCGTTGGTGTGCACCGCCCGCAGGGTGTCCGCGAACGCCCGCAGCGGCGCCGGCAGGTCCCGGTAGGCCGCGGCGGCGTTCGCGATCAGCGTCTCCCCGCCGTACGGCGGCACGACGAGGCTGCGCAGCGTGCTGGCCTTCGGCGGGTTGAGCACGAAGGTGACGTCGGTGTGCCAGTGGTTGGCGCGGCCCAGCTCGCTGTCGACCGGCAGGATCGTCGGTGCGCCGTCGGCGGCGGGCACGGTCGGGTGCGCCTTGGTCAGCTCGCCGAAGCGCGCGGCGAACCGCTGCTGGCCCTCGTCGTCGAGCTCGGTGTTCCGGAACACCAGCGCCTTGTGCTCGTGCAAAGCGTCGGCGAGGAACGCCACCTGGGTGGCATCGAGGTCGCTGGCCGGGTCGAGGCCGATGATCTCGGCACCGATCCTCCCGGTGATCTTGCGGACGTCCGTGCTGATCGCGGTCATGCGGGCTCCTTCACTCGGTTGCGGTTGACGGGGCGCGCGAGGCCGTAGTGCTCGCGCAGGGTCGTGCCGGTGTAGGCGGTGCGGAACAGCCCGCGCCGCTGCAGCTCGGGGACGACGAGGTCGACGAAGTCGTCGAGCCCGCCGGGCAGGGTGGGCGGCATGACGTTGAAGCCGTCCGCCGCGCCGCCGGTGAACCAGGCCTCCAGCTCGTCGGCGACCTGGACCGGCGTGCCGGCGAAGACGCGGTGCCCGCGCCCGCCGGCGAGGCGTTCGAGCAGCTGCCGGATGGTCAGGTCCTCGCGCCGGGCCAGGCCCACGACCAGCTCGAACCGGCTCTGGCCGCCTTCGGTGAAGCTGCCGACGTCGGGCAGCGGGCCGTCCAGCGGGTAGCCGGTGACGTCGTGGTCGAGCATCTTCGACAGCTGCCGCAGCCCGTAGTCCGGCGTGATCAGCGCGTTCAGCTCGGCCTCACGCTGGCGGGCTTCGGCCTCGGTGCGGCCGAGGATCGGCGAGATGCCGGGGAGGATCTTGATCTCGTCCGGCGTCCGGCCGTACTTCGCGAGCCGGCCCTTGACGTCGTCGTAGAACGCCTTGCCTTCGGCGAACGTCTGTTGCGCGGTGAAGACGGCTTCGGCGTGGCGGGCCGCGTACTCCTTGCCGGTTTCCGACGAGCCCGCCTGCACGAGCAGCGGGTGGCCCTGGGGCGGGCGTTCGATGTTGAGCGGCCCGCGGACCTGGAAGTGCTCGCCGTCGTGGGCGATCGGCCGGATGCGCCCGGTGTCCGCGTAGACGCCGGTCGCGCGGTCGACGAGCGCGGCGTCGTCGTCCCAGCTGTCCCACAGCTTCTTGACGACCTCGATGAACTCTTCGGCCCGGTCGTACCGCGCCGCGTGGGCGGGCCGCTTGGCCAGGTTGAAGTTCCGGGCCTCGTCGATGCCCGCCGAGGTGACGATGTTCCAGCCCGCGCGGCCGCCGGAGAGGTGGTCGAGCGAGGCGAACTTGCGCGCCAGGTGGTAGGGCTCGTTGTAGGTCGTCGACGCGGTCGCGATCAGTCCGATGTGGACCGTACTCGCGGCGAGGGCGGAAAGCAGCGTCAACGGCTCGAAGTGGCTGTGGGAGTTGTGCTTCACGTTGCCCCACAGCGCGACGCCGTCGGCGAGGAAGAGCGAGTCCAGCTTGCCGCGCTCGGCGGTCCGGGCGATGTCGACGTAGTGCTGCAGCGTCCGCGCCCGGTGCGGGTCGGTGGACGGGTGCCGCCACGCGGCTTCGTGGTGGCCG
This sequence comes from Amycolatopsis sp. NPDC051061, assembly GCF_040682935.1. Classification (NCBI taxonomy): domain Bacteria; kingdom Bacillati; phylum Actinomycetota; class Actinomycetes; order Pseudonocardiales; family Pseudonocardiaceae; genus Amycolatopsis; species Amycolatopsis sp. NPDC051061. Next base: position 148,670 of record NZ_JBFBBZ010000018.1, on the reverse strand, counting down.
TTCGGCATCACGAACGCGTTGAGGTGCATCATGCCTTCTCCTTGGGACGCCAGGTCGAAAACCGTCGTTCGAGGACGACGAAGCCGGAGTTGACGAGCACTCCGAGCACCGAGACCGCGATGATCCCGGCGTACATCTGCTGGATCTGGAAGTTCACCTGGCTGGTGTTGATCAGGTAGCCGAGCCCGGCCTTCGCGCCGACCATCTCGGCGGCCACCAGCACCAGGATCGAGTAGGACGCCGCCATCCGGATGCCGGTGAACACCGTCGGCACCGCCGAAGGCAGGATCACCTTCCGGAACAGCCGCGGGCTGGACAGCCCGAGCGAGCGGGCCGCCTTCACCAGCAACGGGTCCACCGTGTTGACGCCGGCGATCGTGTTGAGCAGCACCGGCCACACGCACGCGTAGACGACCAGGGTGACCTTCGACAGTTCGCCGATGCCCAGCAGCAGCGTGAACACCGGCAGCAGCGCCAGCGCGGCGGTGTTGCGGGCCAGCTCCAGCAGGGGCTGCAGGAACCGCGCGACCGGCCGGTACCAGCCGATCAGCAGCCCGAGCGGCACCGCGACGGCGACGGCGATCGCGAACCCGGCGGCCGACCGCCCGACGCTCGCGAGCAGGTGGTCGGCGAGCTGGCCGTCGAGCGCGAGGTCCCACAGCGCCTGCAGGTCTTCGGAGAGCGGCGGCAGGAACGTCCGCGTGCTTTCGTCGAGGACGAACCGGGGGACCAGCTCCCAGAGCAGGACGAACAGCACCACCGCGGCGGACGCGTGGACCGCGCGAGTGATCTTCTTGCGCCACTTGCGGTGCGGCGGGGCCGCCGGTGTGGGTCCGGTGTGGACAGTCGGGGCTTCGAGGGTGGTGGTCATCCGGCCGCGCTCCGTTCGTGTTCGGCCGCCTTGCGGACCTCGTCGTGCAGCAGTTCCCAGAGCCGGTGGCGCTGCCGCCCGAACGCCGGGTCGGAGCGGACGTCACCGGCGCGGTCGCCGAGGTCGACGTCCACGACGGCCTTGAGCCGCCCGGGCCGCGAGGTCAGCACGGCCACCCGCTGCCCGAGGTAGACGGCTTCGTCGATGCCGTGGGTGATGAACACGATCGTCTTGCCGGTGCGGCGCCAGATCCGCAGCAGCTCGTCCTGCAGCTGCTCGCGGGTCTGCGCGTCGAGGGCGGCGAACGGCTCGTCCATCAGCAGCACGGCGGGGTCGTAGGCGAGGCTGCGAGCGATGGCGACCCGCTGTTTCATCCCGCCGGACAGCTCGTGCGGGTAGCGGTCCTCGAAGCCGGAAAGCCCGACCAGGGCGAGATATTCACGGGCCCGCTCGGCCCGCTGCCGTTTGCCGAGCGAACCGCCTTCGAGGCCGAACTCGACGTTGGTGCGGGCGGTGCGCCACGGGAACAGCGCGTACTGCTGGAAGACGACCCCGCGGTCGAGTCCCGGGCCGCGCACCGGCTCGCCGTCGATCAGGATTTCGCCGGACGTCGGGGTGGTGAGGCCGCCGAGCAAGTCGAGCAGCGTCGACTTGCCCGAGCCGCTCGGCCCGACGAGGGAGAGGAAGGTGCCGTCGGCGACGTCGAGGGAGACGTCGTCGAGGGCGGTGAGGGCACCGAAGGTCTTCGTCACCGAGCGGATGCTGATCACTTGGTCACCGCCGGAGCGCCGTCGCGGTAAGGGTTGAACTCGTTGGTGTAGAGCTTCGAGGTGTCGATCTTGTCGCCCTTGATGTAGCCCTGCTGCTTCAGCCACGGCTCCCAGAGCGTGTAGTCCTTGTCGCCGATCAGTCCGCCGTGGGTGATGCCGACGCTCTTCCAGTACTTCAAGGTGCCGGTGTTCTCGTTGCGCCCGCGGGCCTCGATGATCTTCGTGAAGCGGGCGATCACCTGGTCTCGGGGTGTCGTGCGTTCCCACTCGATGGCGCGCGCCACGGCGGAGACGAAGATCTTCGTGGTCTCCGGGTACTTCTTGATGAAGTCGGTGCGCAGCACGTACGGGCCGCCGTTGTAGGGGCCGAAGGCCTGGACGTCGCTGAAGAGCGAGCGGATGCCGCCGGCCGCGAGGGCGTGGTCCTGCAGGATGCCCTGCAGCGCGACGACGTCGAGCTGGCCGTTGCGCAAGGCCTGCTCGGCGTTCACCGGCGGGATGACGACGAGCTGCACCTGCTTGATCTCGTCATCGGACAGCCCCTGGTTCTTCAGCCAGGTGTCGAGCGCGGCTTCGAGGTTGGCACCGGCCGTGTTGACGCCGACCTTCTTGCCGATCAGGTCGCGGGCGGTCCGGATCGGACTGTCCTCTTTGGTGTAGTAGCCGATGAAGGCCTGGTCGTCGGACCCGTAGTAGTTGACGACCGCCTTGATCGGCGCGCCGGCTTCGGCGAGCTTGACGACGGCACCGGTGAAGGCGCCGCCGAAGTCGGTCTGGTCGGTGGCGGCGGACTGGATGTCCTGCGGGCCGCTGATCGTGTTCCCGACCCACTTCAGCTTGACCTGGCCGAAATAGCCCAGATCCTCGGCGAGCTCGGGCAGGGTCACGGAGTTCGCGCTGCCCTGGTAGCGCAGCTCGAGTTTTTCCGGCTGCCCGGGGGCTCCGGTCGCCGTGGCCGACGCGCACCCGGCGAGCAGCACCGCGGCGGCGGCCAGGAGGGGCAAGATTTTCTACACGGTGGTTTCGTCCGTTCCGGGAGTCGGCGGGGATGCCTCGATTGTTCGGGGCGGCCGAGCGGACGGTCAATTTTGCGAGTTCGTGAAATAACTCCGGTGCTTCACGCAGTGCCGATCAACGACGTGTGCGAGAGTTCGGTCAGGAGCGGACCGAGCGGGTCGTCGTAGAGGAGGTCGAGCAGAACCGCGCCGCCGGCGGTGGCCAGCTCCGTGCCCGGGAAGCTCGTTCCCACCACGGTTTCCGCCGTGTCAAGGCCGCGCGAGCGCGCACGGACCTCGTCCCGGATGGCGGGAAGGCACCCGGGCACACCCGCTATGCTCCGGTCGACCACCACGAGCACGGCCGGGTTGAGCACGTCGAGCAGCAAGGCCGCCGCCTGGCCGATCAATCGCGCGCGGTCGTGGAACATCCGCACCGCCGCGGAATCGCCGCGCGTGGCGAGTGCGAGCAATTCCGGGAAATCCGGGCGCGCGATCAGTCCGCTTTCCGCCGCTTTGCGCGCGAGCGTCGCTTCCGAAACGGTGGCTTCGAGGCAGCCCGTGCGCCCGCACCGGCACGCTTCGGTGCTGTCGTCGACCGGCAGGTGCGCGACGGCCCCGGCGGCGGAGCGCGGCCCGTGGTGCACGGCGCCCCCGGTGGCGAACGCGGCGTCGACGACGTTGCCGGTGAACAGCTGCACCACGCTGTCCCGCGCCCGCGGGTGCCCGAAGAGCTGCTCGGCGTGCACCAGTGAGCGTGCGTGCCCGTCGACCGCGACGGTGAGCCCGGTCGAGGCGGCGAGCAGGTCGCGCACCGGGACGTCCCGCCAGCCCAGCAGCGGGTGGTCGACGACGGTGCCGGACGCGCGGTCGACCCAGCCGCCGGTGGCGACGCCGAGCCCGAGCGGCTCGCGGTCCGGCGCGTGCCCGAGCAGCAGGTCGTCGAGGATCTCGGCGGCGCGGGCGAGCAGGTCTTCCGCGGCCAGGCCGTCGTGCGGTTCTTCGTGCTGCACCAAGACGTTCCCGCGCACGTCGAGCAGCGCGACGGTGGCGTGGTGCACGGCGAGGTGCAGCGCGCCGGCGACGTGCCGCCCGGTGTCGAGGTCGACGGGCACGTGCGGCCGCCCGACGCTTCGCCGTGGCTCGGCCTCGGAGAGTTCGCGCAGCAGCCCTCGCTGCATGAGCTCGGCGGTGTGCCCGGTGACGGCGGCGGCGGAGAGCCCGGTCCGCCGCGCGACGGTGCTGCGGGCGATCGGGCCGTCGTCGAGGACCGCCCGCAGGACGGCGCTGGCGCTGGCACTGCGCCGGGCGCCGCGCGCGTCCGTCCTCTGTGGACCATCGGCCCCGGCCGTCATGGGCTGATCGTCGCAGAGACCGGAGCGCGAGCCCACCGTGCCCAGGATGTGGGTCTTGACGCATACCCATATGGGCATATGATGGCCGCGTGGCCCGAGCAGCGACGACCGCCGACACCTTCAACGCCGTCGCCGAACCCCGGCGGCGGCAGATCCTCGACGTCCTCATGGGGGGTGAGCGGTCCGTCGGCGACCTCGTCGACGTGCTCGGTCTCGCCCAGCCGCAGGTGTCGAAGCACCTGCGGGTGCTGCGGGAGGTGGGTGCGGTGGACGTGCGCGGCGACGGCCGGCAGCGGCTCTACCGGCTCAACGGCCTCGCGCTCAAGCCCATCCACGACTGGGTCAAGCGCTACGAGCGGACGTGGTCCGAGCGGTTCGCCCTGATGGACGAGGTCCTCGAAGAACTCAAGGAACAGGAGCAGTGACGTGGAGATCACCACCCCCGCCGACGACCGGATCCTCATCACGCGCGAGTTCGACGCGCCGAAACACCTCGTCTACCGCGTGTGGACCACGCCGGAGCTGGTGAAGCGCTGGTGGGCCGGCCATCGCGGGACGACGACGAAGGTCGAGATGGACCTGCGTCCCGGCGGCCGCTGGCGCTTCGTGCTGGAGACGAACGACGGCGCCGAGGTCGGCTTCCACGGCGAATACCGGGAAGTCGTGCCGGAAGAGAAGATCGTCTACACCGAGGTCTTCGAGATGCCCGGCGTGGACCTCGACTCGGTGGACGGGCCGCTCAACACCGCGACCTTCACCGCCCTCGGGGATCGGACGCGCTTCGAGCTGCTGACCGAAACCGGCAGCAGGGAACTGCGCGACATGATCCTCGAGTCCGGCATGGAGGTCGGCGTCCAGGAGCAGCTGGCGATCATCCAGGAGCTGGCGGACTCGCTGCGCTAGCGGCGCGCAGGAACCGTTCGCCCGTCTTGGCCAGCTCGGTGGCCAGTTCCGGCGCGTCGAGCACTTCGAAGTCCACTTCGAGCAGCCCCAGGTACAGCGCGAGCATCGCCGCGCTGTCCGAGCCGACCTCGGTGACGCAGCGGTCCGGTCCCTCGGGCGTCACCTCGACGGCCAGCGGCAGCCGGGCGCGGACGTACTCCGCCGGCGCGTGCAGACGCACCTTCGCGTGGTAGCGCCAGGTCGCCGCGCCGACGCTCCGCTGGACGAACTGCGCGACGTCACCTTCCGGAGGCTCGCGCGGCGTGAAACGCGGCCCGTTCGGCACCTTCGGCGTCAGCCGGTCGACGCGGAAGGTGCGCCAGCCGTTCCGCGCGGTGTCCCAGGCGACGAGGTACCACCGCCGGTTCAGGCTGACCAGCCGGTGCGGCTCGACGTCGCGGCGGCTCGCCGTGCGGTCGTGGCTCGTGTAGTCGAACCGCAGCCGCTTGCTCGCGCGGATCGCCGACGCGATCGCGGTCAGCACATCGGCGTCGACAGAGGGACCTGCCCCCGGTACCGCGACCGTCGCGGCCTGCAGCGCGTGCACCCGGTGCCGCAGCCGCGACGGCAGCACCTGCTCCAGCTTCGCGAGCGCGCGCACCGACGTCTCGCCGATGCCGGCGACGCCGGTGGCCGTCCGCAGCCCGACCGCGACGGCCACCGCTTCGTCGTCGTCCAGCAGCAACGGCGGCAACTGCGCGCCGGCGCCGAGCCGGTAGCCGCCCTGGACACCGGGGGACGCCTCGACCGGGTAGCCGAGGTCGCGCAGCTTCCCGACGTCGCTGCGGACGGTGCGCGCGGTGACCCCCAGCCGCTCGGCGAGGTCGGCGCCGGTCCAGTCGCGCCGGGTCTCCAGCAGCGACAGCAGCCGGAGGAGGCGAGCGGAGGTCTGCAACATTTTCCGAGGATCGCACGGATCGCGGAAGGGAGTCTTCCGCAATGGCTCCTAGCGTGCTGCTCATGACGAACTCCTTCCGCATCGAAATCCCGCAGACCGACCTCGACGACCTGCATCGGCGCCTCACCGAGGCCCGGTTCGCCGACCCCGTGCCGGGCGACGAGCCGGACTGGTCCCGCGGCATCCCCACCGCCGTCGTCCGCGAATTGGCCGAGTACTGGCGCGACGGCTTCGACTGGCGCGCGCAGGAAGCGGAGATCAATGCGTTTCCGCAGTTCACCACCGAGATCGACGGCCAGACGATCCACTACCTGCACGTCCGGTCGGCCGAGCCCGACGCGATGCCGCTGTTGCTCACCCACGGCTATCCCAGCACCTTCGCCGAGTTCCTCGACGTCATCGGCCCGCTGACCGAGCCGGGCCCGGACGCGTTCCACGTCGTCGTCCCGTCGCTGCCCGGCTTCGGGTTCTCGACACCGTTGAGCGGCCCCGGCTGGGAGCTCGCCCGGACGACGGACGCGTTCGCGGAGCTGATGACGCGGCTCGGCTACGACCGCTTCGCCGCGCAGGGCGGCGACATCGGCGCGGGCGTCACCGGCCGGCTCGCGGCGCTGTTCCCGGACCGGGTGATCGGCACGCACGTCACCAGCGACCGCGGCACCATCGCGCTGGCCGGCGAGCAGCTGCCGATGCCGGAGAACCTGACCGACGCGGAACAGTCCGAACTGGACGCGGCCCGCGAGGCGTGGAAGTCCGGCCGCGGCTACCTCGACCTGCAGTCGCACAAGCCGGAGACGATCGCCGCCGCCCTCACCGACTCGCCGGTCGGGCAGCTGGCCTGGATCGCGGAGAAGTTCGAGGCGTGGACGGGCCAGGGCATCTCCCGTGACCGCCTCCTGACGACGGTGAGCCTGTACTGGTTCACCCGCAGCGGCGCGACGGCGGCCCGCTTCCTCTACGAGGCCGCGCATTCGGGCCACGGCTGGCTGGCGCCGTCCGCGGTGCCCGCGGGCTGGGCGGTGTTCAACTCCTCGCCGGTGGTGCGGCGGATCATGGATCCGGAGGAGAAGATCGAGCACTGGTCGGAGTTCGCCGAGGGCGGCCACTTCGCGGCGATGGAGGAGCCGGAGCTGCTGGTGACCGATCTCCGGGCGTTCTTCCGCAAGCTGCGGGGGTGAACTCCGAGCCGGGGCGCGGAGCGGCCGGTTCGGCGGAAATCCGTCCGTGGCCCGCGCCCCTGGGCCAGAATCGGCGGCGTGCAGTTCGCGATCCTCGGGCCGGTCGAAGCCCGCCGTCCCGACGGGACCTCCGTTCCCCTCGGCGGTCCGCAGCTCCGGGGGCTGCTCGCCCTCCTCGCCCTCGACGCCGGCCGCGTGGTCAGCGCCGAGCGGCTGATCGACGGCCTGCACGGCGACCACCCGCCCGACGGCGCCGCCGAGGCGCTCCAGTCGCAGGTGTCGCGGCTGCGGCGGCGCCTGCGCGACGGCGGCGCGCCCGATGGTCTCGTCGAGTTCACGCCCGCCGGGTACCGGCTGGCCGTCGATCCGCAGGACATCGACGTCCACCGCTTCGAACGGCTCACCGGCGAGGCCCGGGCGACACCCGACCCGGCCGCGCAACGGGAGCTGCTCACCGAAGCACTCGCGCTGTGGCGGGGGCCCGCGCTCGACGGTCTCGCCGACCCGCCGCGCGCGGCCCGGCTGGCCGAGCTGCGCCTGGCCGCGACCGAGGAGCGCGTCGAGGCCGAGCTGGCGCTCGGCCACCACGAACGGCTCGTCGCGGAACTGCGCGAGCTCGCCGGCGGACACCCGCTGCGCGAACGGCTCACCGCCCAGCTCATCCGCGCGCTGCACGGCAGCGGCCGCTCCGCCGAGGCACTGACCGCCTTCGCCGAGATCCGCGAACGGCTCGCCGACGAGCTGGGCGCCGACCCGTCACCGGAGCTGGCGGACGCGCACGTCGCCGCCCTGCGGGCCGCCGAACCCGCGCCCGCCCGGCGGGTTCCGGTGCCGCTCACCGGGTTCGTCGGCCGGACCGAACTCGAGCACCTGAAAGCCGCTCTCGCGGACGCCCGGCTCGTCACGCTGACCGGGCCGGGCGGCGCCGGCAAGACCCGGCTCGCCATCGAAGCGGCAGTCGGCGAAGCGTGCTTCGTCGAGCTGGCGACGACGACCGACGTGCCGCGGGCCGTCCTCGCCGCGCTGGGCCTGCGCGAGCAGGGCGTGCTGGCCCCGGGGGTGGCCGAGGAGCCGGCCGACCGGCTGGCCGCCGCGCTCGCCGACCGGCCGCTGCTGCTGGTGCTCGACAACTGCGAACACGTCGTCGCCGAGGCCGCGCGGCTGGTCCGCCGGCTGCTCGGCGCGTGCGCCGGCCTGCGCGTGCTCGCCACCAGCCGTGAACCGCTGGGCCTGACCGGCGAGAAGCTGGTGCCGGTCGGCGCCCTGTCCGCCGACGCCGCGGCGAAGCTGTTCACCGACCGGGCCGCGGCGGTGGCGCCCGGCTTCGTCCCCGCCCCGGGCGCGGTGAGCCGGATCTGCGCGGCCCTCGACGGCCTCCCGCTGGCGATCGAGCTCGCCGCCGCCCGCCTGCGCTCAATGTCCGCCGCCGACGTCGCCGCCCGGCTCGGCGACCGCTTCCGGCTGCTGTCGCGCGGTGACCGGACCGCCGAGCCACGGCACCGGACCCTGCGCGGCGTCGTCGAGTGGAGCTGGGACCTCCTCGAACCGGACGAACAGCGGCTCGCGGGCCGGTTCGCGGTCTTCGCCGGCGGCGCGCGGCTCGACGCGGTCGAACGCGTCTGCGCCGAGCCCGACGCCGACGGCGTGCTCACCGGCCTGGTCGAGAAGTCCTTCGTCGAGTTCGCCGGCGGCCGCTACCGGATGCTGGAGACGATCCGCGCGTTCTGCGCCGAGCACGGCGACGACCGGCGGGCGGAGCACGCGAAGTACTTCCTCGGCCTCGTCCGCGCGGCCGAGCCGAAGCTGCGCGGCGCGGGCCAGCTGACCACGCTCGACGAGCTGACCGCCGAGCACGCGAACCTGCACGCGGGGCTGCGCTGGAGCGCGTCCGAAGAACCGGAAACCGCGGTGCGGCTCATCGCGGCCCTGACCTGGTACTGGTGGCTGCGCGGCCTGCGCAGCGAGGCGACGCCGTTCGCGGACGCCGTCGTCGCCGCCTTCGGCGCCGAGCCACCGGTGGGACTGGCCGAGGAGTACGTGCTCTGCCTGATCCACGCGTCGGACACCGACGTCGACATCGAGCCGATCCTGCACGGGCTCGAGGGGCCGTTGCGCCACCCGTACCTCTTCCTGCTGTGGGCGTTTTCCCCGCGCACCAAGGTGCGGGACGGCGAGCGGCTGGCCGCGCTGGTCGGCGACGACGCGTGGTCGCGGGCGTTCACCCTGATCGGCGACGGTCTCGGCGCGCAGTACCGCGGCCGGATCGCGGAAGCCGAGGTGCACTTTTCGGCCGCGCTGGACGGATTCCGCGCGCTCGGCGACCGCTGGGGCGAGGCCAGCGCGCTGGAGAAGCTCGCGGAGTTCGCGGACTGGCGCGGTGACCACGCGCGGTTCCGCGAGCTGATGGACGAGTCCGTGCGGCTCGCCGGGGAGATCGGCGCCTTCGAGGACGCCGCCGACCTGCTTTGCCGCCGCGCGGACGGCGTGCTGCGCGCCGGCGACGCCGAGACCGCCCGAACCGGCTACGAAGCCGCCGCCGACCTGGCGCGCGCGGCCGGGACGCCGTTGACGCTCGCGCGGGCCCGCGGCGGCCTGGGCGAGATCGCGCGGCGCGCGGGCGACCTGGCGGCGGCCCGGCGCTGGTACACCGCGGCCCTCGGCCTCGCCGTCGACCCGGTCACCGGCGGCGAGACGCGCATCCGGCTCCACACCGGTTTCGGCTGGACGGCCGCCGCCCGGGGCCACCTCGACGAGGCGACCGACCTGCACCAGGAGGCGCTGGCCACGGCCCTCGAACACGCGAACCTGCCGGGCGCGGCCCAAGCGGTCGAAGGACTGGCCGGCGTCCTCGCCGCGCGGGCCGAGGACGAGCGGGCCGCCTTCCTGCTCGGCGTCGCCGTCGGGCTGCGCGGCGCGCCGGTCGCGGGCGACGCGGATGTCGCCGGCGTGGTCGACCGGGTGCGGGCGCGCATTGGTGCCGAGGCCTATTCGGAAGCCTTCGACCGTGGCCGCGAAATGCCCCCTGAGCAGGCTTTGAGCGAGTTCGGTCAGCGGCGGTTCGCGCTCGGTTCGTGAGCGGTCAGCGGCCGCGCCCAGAGTTCGGGGCATGACGAAGAACATCCTGATCTCCGGCGCCAGCATCGCCGGCCCCGCCCTCGCCTTCTGGCTGCACCGCCACGGCTTCCGCGCCACCGTCGTCGAGCGCGCCCCCAGCCTGCGCGAAGGCGGCTACAAGGTCGACATCCGCGGTGTCGCGGTCGACGTCGTCCGCCGGATGGGCCTGCTGGCGGAGGTGCACGCGGCGAGCACCGACATGCGCGGCGCGGCGTTCGTGAACAAGCGCGGCAAGGAGCTCGCGACGCTGGACGCCGACACGTTCGGCTTCCGCCACGGCGACGACACCGAGATCCTGCGCGGCGACCTCGCGCAGATCCTCTACTCCGCGACCCGGGACGACACCGAGTACGTCTTCGGCGACTGGATCACCGGCCTCGACGAGCGTGCGGACGGCATCCACGTGACGTTCGCCCACGGCGCCCCGCGCCGGTTCGACCTGGTCGTCGGCGCCGACGGCCTGCACTCCGGCGTCCGCGCGCTGGCGTTCGGCCCGGAGGAGGACTTCCTGCGCCGGTTCGACGCCTACATCTCCATCGCGACCGTGCCCAACACCCAGCAGCTGGACCGCTGGGAGCTGCTGCATTCGGCGGCCGCGGGCAAGATGGTGAACGTCTACAGCACGGCCCGGGCGGACGACGCGAAGGCGGCGTTCTGGTTCACCGCTCCGCCGCTGACTTACGACCGCCGGGACGTCGACGGCCAGAAGGACCTGGTCGCGGACCACTTCGCGGGCCTGGGCTGGGAGATCCCCGCGTTGCTCGACGCGATGCGTGACGCCGACGACTTCTACTTCGACCCGGTCTGCCAGATCGTCATGGACCACCTGTCGGCCGGTCGCGTCACCCTGCTCGGCGACGCGGGTTACTGCGCGTCTCCGGCGTCCGGTCAGGGAACGAGCCTGGCGCTGGTGGGCGCGTACGTGCTGGCGGGGGAGCTGGCCGCTTCGGACGACTTCGAGGTGGCACTTTCGCAGTACGAGAGCGAGATGCGGCCGTACATCGAGAAGAACCAGGCGCTGGCCAAGACGGCGCTGCGCGGGATCATCCCGCAGTCCCGTGCGTTCGCGTGGTTCAACACCCGGATGATCAAGCTGATGCCGTACCTGCCGGGCCGCAACCGCGTCCTGGAGCAGATGGCCCGCCCGATCCGCGAAGCGGCGAACGCGCTGGTGCTGAAGGAGTTCACCGCTTCGGTGGATCGTGCCCCCAGTTCATGAGCGAGTACCGCCAGGTGGTGTCCTCGATCTCGCCGGACGGCCGTTGAGCCAGGTGCCGGTGCACGTAGCCGACGACCTTGCGCATGGGGGCGTGATCGTCGTGAGCGAGAAAACCGGGAAGACCGCCGTGCACCACCCGGACAAGCTGCACAAGGCCTAGCGCCGCGCGGACCTTCGCCGCGAAGGTCCGTGCGGCGCAGTGCCGCGGCGAGTTCCTGGGCGATCGCGAACATCCGCGTGCCCGCCGAGGCCGGCAGGGCCGCGAGGTCCTCGTGGTGCGTCCGGGGGAGCACCAGCAGGTGCCCGGTGATCACCCCGCTGTCAGGTGCCTTTCCGCCCAGTCCGCGAAGGACGTCAGCGGAATGCCGAGGGCTCGCGCGTACTCGGGGGAGGCGGGGTGGCCGATCTCGTTCTGCCACTCGTGCCGCACGGTGAACGGAGGCGCTCCGGCCGCCACGGCCTCTTCCGGGGTCAGGTCGGGCGCCGTCAGTTCGACGCCGAACCCGCGGGAAAGGACCTCGGCGACCCGCGCCATCGTCGCCCGCTCACTGGCCAGTTCCAGTTCGACGCCGTCGAAGCGCGCCGGGTCGGCGAAGGCCGCGGCCGCCGCGGCGCCGATGTCGTCGACTGCGACGAGCGTCAGTTCGGTGCCCGGCTTGATGATCGTCACGATCCCGCCGTCGAGGCCGCGGGGGAAGAGGAACGACGGCAGCAGGAAGTTCTCCATGAAGAATCCCGGCTTGAGCAGGGTCCAGTGCGCGAAACCGGCTTCGCGGACGCGGTCCTGGATGGCGGTCTTCGTCTCGAAGTAGTGCTCCATCGACTTCCAACGGCCGTCCGCCCACCCCGGTGCGCCGCGGTGCTGCCCGGCCCCGGACACCGAGGTGTGCACGAACTGCGGCACGCCCGCCGCCGCGGCCGCGTCGACCAGGTTGCGGCCTTGGACCCACTCGGAATCGCCTTCGAGGTCCGCCAGGTCCGGCATCTGCACGGAGAACACGCCGCGCACGCCCTTCATCGCGGAACGGAGGGAATCAGGGTCGTGCAGGTCGCCGACGACCAATTCGGCGCCGAGCGCCTCGATCGCGTGGGCGCGGGCGGGGTCGCGGACGAGTGCGCGGACGGGGACGCCGGCGGTGAGCAGGGCGCGGGCGGTGGCGCCGCCCTGCTTGCCGGTGGCGCCTGTGACGAGGACGGGGGACATGGGGTTCTCCTCGGGCAGCTAAGTGGCGGGGCCCGCCACTTCGTGTCCGCTACGATAACCACTAAGTGGCGGCCCCCGCCACTTTCCGGGCGGGAGGTGTCCGTGCCGCGTTCCGACGCGCAGCGCAACTACGCGCGGATCCTCGCCGTCGCCGAGGAGGAGGTCGCCCGACACGGCGCGGAGGCGTCACTCGAGCAGATCGCCCGCGTCGCCGGGGTCGGCTCGGCCACCGTGCGCCGGCACTTCCCCAGCCGCAGCGCCCTGCTGGACGCCGTCTTCCAAGGCCGCGTCGAAGCGTTGAACGCCCGCGCCCGCGCACTGGCCGGCGCCGAGGACCCGCGGGCCGCGCTGCTCGACTGGCTCGCCGCCCTCACCGAATACGCGGCGTCCGCGCGGGGCATGGCCACGGCCTTGGTGCGCGACGAAAACGAACCGCAGCAGAAGCGCGTCTGCGTCCGCCTCACGGACGCGGGCGAACCCCTGCTGAGGCGGGCCGTCGAAGCCGGGGTGGTGCCGGCCGACGTGACGTCGGCGGACCTGCTCGCCCTGATCGGCGGCATCGTCCTGACGACCGAACACCACCGCGATCCGGCGGCCGAGGCGGGCCGGCTGCTGGCGTTGGCGGTGCGGGGGATCAGCCCGGCGCGGTGAGTGGCGGGGCTTGCTTGTGATGGTGCGGGATCGGCGCCGGACGGTGCGCCGGTGGTGCGGCAGGGCGGACGGCGCCGGGTGCCGAGCGGTGGCTGCTCGCGTTGCTGGTGCCGTGGTTTCAGGCCGGCGCCTCGAGCCACCGATGCAGCGCCCACCACCACCGCACCGCGTCGAGCACCCGGCCGCCGCTGTTTTCCCCCACCACCAACGGGGTCAGCTCCGCCAGCCGGTCCAACCGGTACCGGACGGTGTTCGGGTGCAGGTGCAGCGCCTCCGCTGTGGAGCGCAGGCGCTGGCCGTGGTCGAGGTACGCCAAGGCCGTCGCCGCCAGCTCGCGGTGGAACGGGTTCGCCGGGTCCAGCGAGCCGAGCAGCGCCGACGTGAGCAGGTCACCCAGCACCGGCTGCGCCGACAACGCCACCTCGCCCGCCAGCGCCGTCAGGTCGTGGTAGCCGGGCCCGGCGAGGCGCGCCGCCGCCGTGCAGAGGCGGTGCACCTCCCGCAGCGCGGGCAAAGCGGCCGCGGGCGCCACCACCAGCAGGTCGTCGCCGGCCGGCGCGACGCCCGCGGGTGAGCGGGCCGCCAAGCCCGTGAGCCTGCCCTCGACCAGGCCGTAAACCCCGCCGAACTCCACCAGCGCCTGCTCCAGCGTGCGCGCCCGCGCCGGGTCGCTGACGTCGGACACCACGCAGAAGTACCGGGCGTCGGGATGCAGTCCCGCTCGCCGGAGCTCTTCGGGCGTGGGCGGGTGCCCGGCGAGCAGCAGGGTCCGCAGCAGCTGGGTCCGCGCGTCGCGCACCGTGCGGGAAAGCTGGAGCTCGGCGGCGTGGTAGCCCTTGACGATGTGGTGCTCCAGCGCGCCGGTGTAGCGACTGGCGTCGAGGACGGTCTCGAGAATCACGTCGTCGGCCACGCCGGCGGCCCGGGCGCGTTCGACCGCGATGCGTGCCGCGTGCGTGCGGCCCGCCTGGACCCCGCGCAGGAGTTCGGTGAGCGGGACACCCTGCGCGGCGCGGTCGGCGCCCAGCGCTTCCGCGGCGGAGTAGTCCTCGCGGGCGGGCTCGCCGGGGCTCGCCGTCGCCCGCAGCGCCGCGGAGAGCAGGACCTGGATGTGCCGCCGGTTCTCGGCTTCCGGGAGCCGTGCGACCTCGGGCGACTCGCTGCGCGCGACCTTCACCAGCTGGTCCAGGACGGCCTCGTCCGCGGCCAGGTCGTCGAGGATCCGCCGGAGCAGCGGCGTCACCGGCACCTCCCGGACCCGTTGTGGCACGGCCACAACCCGCCGCCCGCGACGTTGGGCGATCGGCCCTACCGGAAGAGCTCCCGGGGCCGGTTATCGTGGCATACCGGACAGTAACCCCCGTCCCGCGCAAAAACCACCACCGCACCTCTTCAGCGTCGAAAGGTGTCTTCCGTGCGCACTTCCCCGAGCATCCGCCGACGGCGGTCGTACCTCTCGCGCCTGGCGTACCTGGCTTCCGCCGTCGCCCTGCTGACGGCCGGCGCGGCGGTCCCGGCGACCGGTGCACCCGCGGCCCTTCGGGAGGTGATGTTCGTCGGCAACAACTGGGAAGGGACGGCCGACGTCATCCAGTCCCGCGGGTCCTTCGCGAAGATCGGGCGCGTGAACATCATCCCGGACAAGGACGACCGGCTGCGGGAGATCTACCTCAACCCGATCAAGCTGGCGTTCTTCCTCGGCATCCGCAACGGGCCGGGCGAAGGTCACGACCAGTTCGTCGACGACATGTACACCACGCCGGACGGGGCGTCCGTGGTGGCCTCGCGGCCGAGCTTCGCCGACGTCGTCTCGATCAGCCTCGCCACCGGCCGGATCAACTGGCGCTTCCCGGTTTCGGGGTTCCGCGCCGACCACATGGCGGTCTCGCCGGACGGCCGTCGCGTCGCCGTCTCCGCCTCGACGTCGAACACCGTGCACGTGCTCGACATCGGCACCGGACAGCAGGCCGGCTCGTTCACCGCGGGGGACAAGCCGCACGAGAACGTGTTCACCGACGGCGGCCGGTCCCTGTGGAACATGTCGATCGGCGAGGTCAACACCGACCTCGACGACCCCGGCTGGGACTTCACCAAGGGAGACCGGCACATCACCGTCGTCGACGCCACGACCTTCCGGCCGGTCAAGGTGATCGACATGCGGCAGCGGCTCGACGCCTTCGGGCGCCGGGACCTCTCGGACGCGGTGCGGCCGGTCGCGTTCACCCCGGACGAGTCCACCTTGTACTTCCAGGTGTCGTTCTTCAACGGCTTCCTGGAATACGACGTCGCGGGCGACCGGATCACGCGGCTCAAGGAGCTGCCGAAGAACCCGGCCACGAGCGACGACCGCACCACGTTCGTCAACGACTCCCGTCACCACGGCATGTCGATGAACCCGGCGGGGACGAAGCTCTGCATCGCCGGCACGATGGACGACTACGCCACGGTCGTCGACCGCGCGACCCTGCAGCAGGGCACTCTGGTGCCCGCGGTGAAGCCGTACTGGGCGACGGTGAGCGGCGACGGCGGCGCGTGCGTGATCTCCGAAGCCGGCGCGGACCAGGTCACGGCGATCGACTTCGCGACGGGGCGGAAGCTCCTCTCGGTGCCGGTCGGCGACCACCCGCAGCGCGTGCGGATCGGCCACGTGCCCGAAGGCTGGACGGGCCCCGCGAGCTGACCCGGCTCAGGAGAAGTCATAGGCGATCGTGAACCAGCCGCGGACTTCGTCGTCCACATCGGACACTTCGCGCAGCTTGAGCTGGTGTCCCACCCGGGGACCGCTCGCCCACCGCGCCGGGGCGATCCGGGCCGTCTCGATCGGGCGGGGCAGGAACAGGTACACCAGGACGTCCTTGGACCGCGGCCGCAGCTCGGCCAGCTTCCGGTCCCGCTTCAGGAACACCCCGACCTTGACGGCGTCCTCGTGGACGTCACCCAGGGACCGCAGGTGTTCGACGACCGTGTCGTAGATCGCGCGGAACCGGGGGTCGCGGCCGGCGAAGGTCTCGTCGACCGTGCAGCCCGGGACGCACGTGTGGCCCTGGCCGGCGCGCGCGAACTCGCGGTCGCAGCGCGGGCACGTCCACCGGGTCGGCATGCCGTCCAGGATGGCACTCACAGCGGGGCCGGGCCGAGCGCCGGGAGGGTGGCGGCCGCGGTCACCAGCCGCCGGGCCGTCGCAGCCGCGGTCTTGCGCTGCGCCGGCGGCAGCCGGTCCAGCAGCGCGCCCAGTGCCGCGTGCCGCCGGTCGAGGATCCGCGCCACCAGCTCGTGACCGGTCGCGGTGACCTCCAGGGTCACCACGCTCCGGTTGCGCGCGTCGCGGCCGCGCTCCACGTAGCCGAGGGCCTCCAGCCGGTCGGCCAGCCGCGTCACCGACGACGCGTTGACGTCCATCGCCGCCGCCAGCCGCGAGCTCGGCACCCGGCCGAGGCGGTCGAGGATGAGCAGCAGGCGCGTCTGGGGGAACGTGACCTCGGGCGGCGCCGCGTGCGCGCACTCCCACGCGATCCCGACCAGAACGAGGGTGAGGCCGTCCAGCGCCACCACGTCCGGGTCGGCGCCCGGAGCCGCGTCTTCGAGAGTTTGCATGAAGCAATACTTGCCATCCGCAAGAGCATCGGTCAAGATGGGTCACCCCGGCACTCGCCGGGACGTCCGGCCGGTTCGGCCGCCTTTCCTTGTGCCTCCACAGTGGACTGTGGAAAACCGTTGGTGCGCAAGAAAAATAATCCGGATTCGCTTGAACCCCTCCGCTGCGGGAGCCGTAGTACCCCGTACAGGCACTTGTCGCCAGAAGGAGGAACGATGCCGGATCACCGTGGCATGACGGCCAAGGCCAGGGCTCGGACCGTGCTGGTCGTCGTGGCCACTCTCGCCGTGGTCGCCGTGGGCTCGGTCATGGTGCTGAAAGCCAGCGCCCAGACCGCGCCCGGGTCGACGCAGGCGCAGGTCCCGGCGTACGGGCACGACATGGCGGGCATGCAGATGGGCTCGGCCGCCGACGCCGCGGTGGCCGCCGCGGGCGTCGCCGACGCCGGGCCGGTCACCGAGCTCGACAAGACGTTCCTGGTCAAGGTGCGTCAGGCGGGCCTTTGGGAGATGCCCGCCGGCGACCTCGCGCAGACCCACGCCAGCAGCGACGCGGTGAAGCGCGCCGGGCTGCACCTGCTGGACGGGCACTCGCACCTCGACCAGCTCGTCCGCGAGGACGCGAAAATGCTCGGCGTGACCCTGCCCGACCAGGCCAGCGCCGAGCAGCAGGGCTGGGTCCGCCAGCTGACCGCTGCGCAGGGGCTCGAGTTCGACAAGCTGTTCGTGAACCTGCTGCGCGCGTCGCACGGCAAGATCTTCGCGACGATCGCCGAGGTCCGCGCGGGTACGCAGAACGACGTGATCCGCCGGCACGCGACGCAGGCGAACCAGACGGTGCTCGACCACATGAACGTCCTGGAGGACACGGGACTGGTCGACCCGCAGACGATCGCCGACGTCGCCGCGGCGGTGAACCCGCCGAAGTGAGCGTTCCGGGGGCCCGGCGGCTCGCAGCAGCACCCCGGATCGGTGGCCCCGAACGTCATGAACGACTCGTTCACGGCGTCGGGCGAGGTGAACGGGTCGTTCATGACATCGGCGGGACCCCCGCCAGGTAGCGCTGGACGGTCGGGCCGACCTCGGCGACCACCTCCGCCGAGGTCAGCGCCACCACCGGGGGCAGGCGCAGGACGTACCGCGTCAACGCCAGGCCGAGCAGCTGGCTCACCACCAGTCCTGCGCGACGCGGGGCGTCGGCTGGGTCGCCGAACCGCAGCACCGCGGGGGTGACCTGGCCGGCGAACACCTGCCGCATCTTCTCGACCACCGCGTCGTCGGCGACCGCCGACCGCAGCAGCGTCAGCAGGATCTCGTCGGTCGGCGGCCCACCGCGATCGCCCTGGCCGACGCCGGCGTCGACTACGTCCTGCTCGACCGCCAGGCCGAGGGCGCGAACGCCTCCCGGGCCTGCGTGGTGCACGCCCGGACCCTGGAGGTGCTGGCCGAGCTCGGCGTCACCGAGCGGCCGAAGGAACTGGGGGTCGTCGTCCCGACGTTCACCGTCCGCGACGGCCCCACGGTGCTCGCCCGGGTGCCCTTCGGTGGCCTGCCCACCGCCTACCCGTACACGCTGATGGTGCCGCAGGACCGGACCGAAGCCGTGCTGCTGGCACGGCTTCGCGAGGCGGGCGGAGACGTGCACCGCCCGTACGAGGTAACCGCCGTTGCCGGCGACGACACAGGCGTCACCGTCACGACGACCGGCGGCACCGTGCGCGCGAAGTACGTGGTCGGCGCCGACGGCATGCACAGCACCGTGCGCGAGCAGGCCGGCATCGGATTCACCGGCGCCAGCTACGCCGAGTCGTTCGTGCTGGCCGACGTCCGGATGACCTGGCCGCTGGACCGCGCGGAGGTCAGCCTGCACCTGTCGCCGGAAGGGGTGACGGTGGTCGCGCCGCTGCCCGGCAGCGACGACCACTACCGGGTGGTCGCGACGGTCGCCGAAGCCCCCGAGCACCCCGGGATCGCCGACATCCAGTCCATTGTGGACGCGCGAGGCCCGGAAGGCGCGCGGTCGCGCGTCACCGAGGTCGGGTGGAGCTCGCGGTTCCGGGTGCACCACCGGGTGGCCGACCACTACCGCGCGGGCCGGGTCCTCGTGGCCGGCGACGCCGCCCACGTGCACAGCCCGGCCGGCGGCCAGGGCATGAACACCGGCATCCAGGACGCGGTCGCGCTCGGCCGCCTGCTCGCCCGGGTGGTCGCCGGCGGGCCGGACGCGCTGCTGGACACCTACGAGGCGACCCGCCGCCCGGTGGCGACCGGCGTCGTGGCGTTCACCGACCGGATGACGCGGATGGCGACCCTGCGCCCCCGCCCGGCGCGGCTGCTGCGCAACACGGTGCTGAAGACGGTGTTCTCGCTGCCGCAGGCCCGGGAGAAGCTGGCCTACCAGCTGGCCGAACTCGCGGCCCGCTGACCGGCCGGCCCCGGAGGTCGCGAATGACTCATTCGGGACCTCCGACGCCGCGAATGAGTCATTCGCGACGCGCGGCCGGGGTCAGCGGGTCGGGGGGACGATGCCGTACTCGTGGATCTTGCGGTAGATCGTCGCCCGGGAGATGCCGAGCAGCTTCGCCGCCCGGACCTTGTTGCCGTCGGCGTCTTCGAGGCAGCGCACGATGGCGTCCCGCTCGATCGACTCGAACCGGTTCAGCGGCCGCCGCGCGACGGTGTGGAACTCGGCCGGGAGGTCGCCGGGGCGGATGGTCCCCGCCCGCCGGCGCTGGGCCACCTTCCGCAGCACCTGGTAGAGCTGGCCGGTGTTGCCCGGCCACTCCGCCCGCATCAGCAGGTGCAACGCCGCCGCCGAGCAGGTGAGCCGGCCGCCGTAGCCGAGCTTGCTCAGCACCAGCGGGACCAGCTCCGCCAAGTCCTCGACGTGGTGGCGCAGCGGTGGCACCCGCACCGTCCGCGGGAACGACTTCAGCAGCTCGGCCAGCGCCGGCTTCGTCTCGGCCTCCGGCACGAGCGTGGCCACCACCCACGGCGCGTCGGCGCGCTCGCGCAGCTCCCGCAACGTGGTCGCCAGTGCGTTGGCCGCCGGCGCCGTCAGCCGGTCGGCGTGGCGGATCACCAGCGTGCGGATCGGGGCGTCGGTGTGTTCGCGCAGCAGCTCGGCCGCCCAGTCGGTGCCGGTCGTCACCGCCGCGTCCACGGTCAGCAGCCGCGCCGCCGGGTGGTGGCGCTGGTGCAGGCCCTTGGCCAGGGTCAGCTTGCCGGTGCCCGCCTCGCCTTCCAGCGCGACCCACTCGCCGCGCTGGTGGCCGGAGTCGAGCTCGTGGCCGCAGCGCAGCCACAGCGGCGCCGAGCCGACCACACCCGGCAGGTACATCGGCAGCATCGGCGTCGACGGCACCGCGAGGGCTTCGTCGGCCTCGATCAGCTTCACCGACAGCACGCCGCCCGCGGTGTCGGTCTCGCGCTGGCCCGGGACGCGGCGGCAGAACAC
The DNA here is from genome assembly GCF_040682935.1 of Amycolatopsis sp. NPDC051061. Taxonomy (NCBI): domain Bacteria; kingdom Bacillati; phylum Actinomycetota; class Actinomycetes; order Pseudonocardiales; family Pseudonocardiaceae; genus Amycolatopsis; species Amycolatopsis sp. NPDC051061. The sequence goes on along the minus strand of NZ_JBFBBZ010000018.1, from coordinate 128,422 downwards.
GCGCACGCGCAAGCCGCTGGACAGCGCGAGCGTCGCCGACGTCCGGCGCCCGCCGGTCAGCGCTTCGGTGGCGTGGCTCAGCAGCACCGACTGGTCGGCCGGGTCGAGCAGCTGCCGCGCCCGGTCGTTCATCATGACGATGTCGTCGTTGAACGCCAGCACGATGCCGGTCCACCGGCGGCAGGTCTGCAGGTACGCCTGGAAGAGGATCATCTCCCGCAGGTCGCTGTGCCGCAGCAGCGCTTGGCGGACCTGCTCGGCCGTCGAGCGGGCCAGTGCGATGAGCAGGCCGCCGGCGTCCTTGTACCAGCAGGTGAGGTCGACGGCGCCGATCTTCTTGCCGGAGATCGGGTGGTGGATCGGCACGCCCGCGCAGGCCAGGTTCTCCAGGTGCTCGGCGTAGTGCTCGTGGCCGAACACCGTGGTCGCGCGGCCGTCCTCGAGCGCGGTGCCGATGCCGTTGGTCCCGACGGACTGCTCGCCGTAGCTGAACCCGGGCACGAGCTCGACGCGTTCGAGGTGGCGCCTCAGGTCGGCGTCGCCGGTCCGCTGGGTCAGCACGACGCCGCTGGCGTCGGTGAGGATCAGGCTGATCGGCTGGCCGTCGAACTGCTCGCTCAGCTTGTGCAGCACCGGTTCGGCGCCGCGCATCAGCGGGATGTCGAGGTTCTGGTCGCCCTGGTAGAGCGGGTCGATCCGGTCGGCCTCGACCTGGAACTCCTGTGAACGCCGCCAGGAGGCCAGGATTGTCTGCCGGACGGTCCCGGGAGGCACCGGCTCGGCGGTCAGGAAACGCACCCGGGTGCGGGCGAGCTCGTCGTCGGCGAGCAGGGTTCCGGGCGCGATCTCGTCCACGTGACCTCCATTTTCCCGCGGCCCACGTGGGTGCGGGCACACCCGTTGTGCCGCCCGTCCAGCCTAGAGCCGGTTGCGCCGGAGCGGTGTCTCAAATTGAGACGCCCGTGCCGCGCGGGCGGCGGTCGGATGGACGCGGAAGAGACCGCTGACCAGGAGGAGGGCCCATGGCCGCCGATGCCGCGGAGACGTACAACCCGTGGACGATCGTCAACCTGGTTTTCACGCATCTGGCCGAACAGGGGTTGCACCCGACGTTCGGCGGGGATGGCCATCCCGGCGATCCGGCCGCGGCGCTGCTGCGCGCCCTCGGGATCACCCCGACCGTCGAAGGCGACGCGCGCGTGCGCACGGGCGTCCACAGTGAGCTCGCCGAGCTGCGCGCGCGGATGCTCGACGCGGACGAAACGCCCTGAGCAGCGGTTCTGTCTCAGATTGAGACCCGCGTCACTCGCGGGCCCCCCTTGAATGGTGAGCGCAGGACGTGCGCCCCGCATCCCCCGGCCGGGAGGGGAGCCGCTCGGCCGCCGTAGGCAGGTGCCACGGATAAGGAGTGATCCATGAGTCGCCAGAGTGTGGCGAAAGCCCACCAGAAGATCCAGGAACTGTCGTGGGAACCGGCGTACCACACCCCGGTTTCGCACTACGGGACCGACTACACCTTCCAGAAGGCCAAGAAGAAGGACCCGTTGAAGCAGGTCCTCCGCTCGTACTTCCCGATGCAGGAGGAGAAGGACCACCGGGTCTACGGCGCCGAGGACGGCGCGATCCGCGGCAACATGTTCCGCCAGGTGCAGGAACGCTGGCTGGAGTGGCAGAAGCTGTTCCTGTCGATCATCCCGCTGCCGGAGATCTCCGCCGCGCGGGCGATGCCGCTGCTGTTCCGCACGGTGCCCAACCCGGAACTGCACAACGGCCAGGCGATCCAGATGATCGACGAGGTCCGCCACTCGACGATCCAGCAGAACCTCAAGCGCCTGTACATGCAGAATTACATCGACCCGGCGGGCTTCAACTCGAGCCTGCGCAACTTCCAGAACGACTACTGCGGCACCATCGGCCGCCAGTTCGCCGAAGGTTTCATCACCGGTGACGCCATCACCGCGGCGAGCATCTACCTCACCATCGTGGCGGAGACGGCGTTCACGAACACGCTGTTCGTCGCCATGCCGGCGGAAGCCGCCGCCAACGGCGACTACCTGCTGCCCACGGTGTTCCACTCGGTGCAGTCCGACGAGTCCCGCCACATCAGCAACGGGTACGCGACCCTGCTGATGGCGTTGTCGGACGAGAGCAACCACCAGCTGCTCGAACGCGACCTGCGGTACGCGTGGTGGAACAACCACGCCGTCGTCGACGCCGCGATCGGCACGTTCATCGAGTACGGCACCAAGGACCGCCGCAAGGACCGCGAGAGCTATGCGGAGATGTGGCGCCGCTGGATCTACGACGACTACTACCGCAGCTACCTCGTGCCGCTCGAGAAGTACGGGCTCGTCATCCCGCACGACCTCATCGAAGAAGCCTGGAACCGGATCTGGAACAAGGGCTACGTCCATGAGGTCGCGCAGTTCTTCGCCACCGGGTGGCTCGCCAACTACTGGCGCATCGACCCGATGACGGACGAGGACTTCGAGTGGTTCGAGTACAAGTACCCGGGCTGGTACGACAAGTACGGCAAGTGGTGGGAGAACTACAGCCGGCTCGCGACGCCGAACGGGCACCATCCGATCGTCGCCGAAGACGTCGACTACGTGTACCCGCACCGCTGCTGGACGTGCATGGTGCCGTGCCTCATCCGTGAGGACATGGTGGTCGACGAGGTCGACGGCCAGCACCGCACGTACTGCTCGGAGACGTGCCGCTGGACCGACGCCGAGGCGTTCCGGCCCACCTACCAGGGCCGCAACACCCCGAACATGGGCCAGCTGGTCGGCGCCCGCGAGTGGGAGACGCTCTACCACGGCTGGAACTGGGCCGACGTCGTCTCCGACATGGGCTTCGTGCGCGACGACGGCAAGACCATGGTCGCGCAGCCGCACCTGAACCTCGACCCGAAGAAGATGTGGACGCTCGACCACCTGCGCCGGATGCCCGAGGTGCAGTCGCCGAACGTGCTGCTGAACCAGATGTCCGACGCCGAGCGCGCCGCGTTCGTGGCCGACTACAACCGTCAGGGCCCGGCCGGCCGGCCGGCGCCGAAGACGGCCTGACGGCGCAGGAAGGGCCTGGCATGGCAGAGAAGCACCGCGTCCGGTTCGAACCGGTCGGGATCGAGATCGACGTCGCCGAGGACACCACGATCCTGCGCGCCGCCGCCGAGCAGGGCGTCATGCTCATGCACGGCTGCAAGGAAGGGCAGTGCGCGGCCTGCAAGTCGTTCATCCTCGACGGCGAAGACGTCGAACACGACCGTTACTCGACCTTCGCGCTCCCCGACTACGAAAAGGAGGAGGGTTTCACGCTGCTGTGCCGGGCCCACGCCTACGAAGACCTGACGATCGAACTGCTCAACTACGACGAGGAAATGATCCAGTCCGGCCTGCCGATCCAGGAGGCGGAGGTCGAGGTCACGGCCAACGACCACGTCACGCACGACCTGCGGCACCTCGTCGTCAAGCTGACCGATCCGGACCAGTCGCTGAAGTTCTTCCCCGGGCAGTACCTGGACTTCGCGATCCCGGGCACCGAGGAGACGCGGTCGTTCTCCATGGCCAACACCTCGGCGCGCGACGGGCTCCTGGAGTTCGTCATCAAGATCTACCCCGACGGGCTGTTCTCCCGGTTCCTCGACGCCGATGTCGCGGTCGGCGACCGGCTCCGGGTGACCGGCCCGTTCGGGGTGTTCACCCTCCGGGACAACCCGGGCAAGGACCTGGTCTTCGTCGGCGGCGGGGCCGGGATGGCGCCGATCCTGTCGCTGCTGCGGGCCATGGCCGAGCGCGGCATCGACCGGAAGGCGACCTACTACTACGGCGCCCGCCGCGAGGCGGACCTCTGCTTCCACGACGAACTGCGGGAGCTCGAGGAGACCCTGCCGAACTTCCGTTACGTGCCGGCGCTTTCCGAGCCGGGCGACGACGGCTGGGCGGGAGAGACCGGCCTGATCACCGACGTCCTGCGCCGGGCCGGCCTCGACCTGACCGGCGCCGACGCCTACGTCTGCGGGCCCCCGCCGATGGTCGAGGCCGCGCTGGAACTGCTGCCCGCGCTCGGCGTCGCCGACAAGCGCGTCTTCTACGACAAGTTCACCACCACGGGCGAATCCGACGCCTGAACACAGAGGACGGATCCCATGACAGCCACTTCCGAACGCAGCGTGCCGAAGCCGACGTTCACCGACGCCGAAGCGGGCGCCAAGGTCTTCCCGGACTCGGACGCCCGCCGGTTCAACTACTTCAACGCCGCCAAGCGCAAGCAGAGCCACTACGAAGACGTCACCGTCGAGGTCCAGCCCGACCCGCGGCACTACCTGTCCCAGGGCTGGCTCTACGCCTTCGCCGACGGCAAGGGCGGCTACCCGCTGGAGTGGACCGCGCTGAAGGCGTGGGGCTCGGACCGGCCGCTGCCCGAACGCGGCCCGGGCTCCGGCGGCAAGGGCTACGACTGGCCGGCCCTCGGCTGGCACGAGTTCCGTGACCCCAACGAGGAGTGGGAGCTCACCCTCTACCGCTACAACGCGAACGTCGTGCGCCAGCTCAACCAGAACGTCGACGCCGCGCGCCAGGCCAAGGCGTTCGAGCAGTGGAACCCCAACTGGGTCGACTTCGTCGCCAAGCACGTCGGCGCCTGGATGCACGTCGACCACGGTCTCGGCCTGTACCTGTACGCCAACGCCAACCGGCGCGCGCCGACGAACATGCACAACAACGCGATCTCGGTGAACAGCATGCACCGGATCCGCGCGGCGCAGGACCTGGCGCTGTACAACCTGACGCTCACCGAAGAGATCGACGGCTTCGACGGCAGCGCCCACCTGGCGACGTGGGCCGAGGACCCGGCCTGGCAGGGCGTGCGGGAGACCGCCGAGCAGCTGACCGGGATCTGGGACTGGTGCGAGGCGATCTTCGCCGCGAACATCGTCTTCGAGCCCCTCGTCGGCGAGCTGTTCCGCAGCAACCTGGTGCAGCAGGCCGCGCCCGCGAACGGCGACTTCGTCACCCCGACGCTGATCGGCGCGGAGGAGTTCGACTTCTCCGAGCGCGACCTTCGCTACACGAAGGCAATGTTCCACCTGCTGATCAACGACAAGGAGTTCGCCGGGCACAACCAGGCGCTGCTCCAGAAGTGGCTCGAGGACTGGGTGCCGAAGAGCATCGCCGCCGCCCGGGCCCTGCAGCCGCTGTGGTCGCAGCCCGACGCCAAGCCGATCCGGTTCGAGGACGGTCTCGACCGGGCGAAGAGCCGGTTCGCCGGAATCCTGTCCGAATTGGGCCTCAAAGCACCGGAGGAGCTGGGCCAGTGACTGTCTTCAAGACGTCGGAAAGTCCGTACAAGGTCAACAACACCGCGTCCAACATGTGCGGGTTCACGTTGATGAACAACCAGGTCGGCGCGATCATCGCCGAAGTCATGGCCGGCAAGGAAAACGTGACCGTGACACCGTTGCCGTCGATGATCCGCGTCGACGCGAAGGGCCGGACCGACCTGGTCTACGCCGAGGTCGACGAGGCCGCCGGCGAGGAAGAAGGCTGGTTCAACGCGGCCGAGTTCGAGGAGAGCATGTCCACCCACTACGGGCGGATGATCCACGAAGACGACCGCACGATCATGTTCGCCAACCCCGAGGACGCGGCCGAGTACCTCGACTTCGACCTCAAGGTCATTCGTTAGAACCACAGCAGGAAGCACTCGATCCGCTCAGGAAGGATCACCGATGTACGAAAAAGACGGCGAAAAATACTTCGTGGTCGACGCCCACACCCACTTCTGGGACGCGAGCCCGGGCAACTGGGTCAAGGGCCAGGAGGAATACGCCAAGGGCTGGATCGAGTGCTTCCACGCCTACCAGGGCCTCGGCCCGAAGGAGACGCACTGGCCGATCGACCGCTTCCAGAAGTACTCCGAAGAGCTGATGATGCACGACCTGTTCGAGGTCGGGCACGTCGACACGGCCATCTTCCAGCCGACGAACCTGCGGCAGTGGTACAAGAACGGCTTCAACACCACCGAAGCCGACGCGGCGCTGGCCGAGAAGCACCCCGGCAAGTTCCTCGTGAACACCACCTTCGACCCGCGTGAAGGCGACGAAGGCCTGAAGGCGCTCGAAGAACGCGTCAAGCGGTACGGCTGTAAAGGTGTCAAGCTCTACACCGCCGAGTGGCGCGGCGACTCCCGCGGCTGGAGCCTCAAAGACCCGGAAGCGGCTCGTTTCCTCGAGAAGTGCGAGGAACTCGGCGTCAAGAACGTCCACATCCACAAGGGCCCGACGATCTGGCCGCTGGACAAGGACGCCTTCGACGTGTCCGATGTGGACCACGTGGCGACGGACTTCCAGGGCCTCAACTTCATCGTCGAGCACGTCGGCCTGCCGCGCATCGAGGACTTCTGCTTCATGGCCACCCAGGAGCGCAACGTCTACGCGGGACTCGCCGTGGTCGTCGGCGGCCTGATGCACGCCCGCCCGAAGTTCTTCGCGAAGGTCATGGGCGAGCTGATGTTCTGGCTCGGCGAGGACAAGCTGATCTTCGGCGCGGACTACGCCATCTGGGAACCCAAGTGGCAGGTCGAGGGCTTCGTCGACTGGAACATGCCGGATGATGACGAACTGTCGGACTTCGCACCGCTCACCGTCGACCAGAAGAAGAAGATCCTCGGCCTCAACGCCGCCCGCCTGTACGACATCGACGTGCCCGCGGAGCTGAAGCTCGCGGACCCGAAGGACGTCGAGCCCGTCGGCGTGCCGAACCCGTGACGGCACTCGACGAGCGCGGTGTCCGTGCCGACCGTGCCGACCACGCGACAGTGTGGTCGGCGCTGGGCACCGTCCGGGATCCCGAACTGGACGAACCCCTCACCGACCTGGGTTTCGTGGCCTGCTGCGAGGTGAGCGAGGCGGGTCACGCCGTCATCCGGCTGCGCCTGCCGACCTACTTCTGCGCGCCCAACTTCGCGTTCCTGATGGTCGCGGACGCCTACGACGCCGTCGCCGGCGTGCCGGGCCTGACCGGGCTCGACATCCGGCTCGACGACCACTTCGCCTCCGACGTCATCAACCGCGGGGTGGCGGCGCGGCAGGGGTTCGTCGCGTCGTTCGAAGGCGAGGCCGTCGACGAACTCGACAGCCTGCGGTACGACTTCGTGCGCAAGGCCGTGCTGGCCGGCACCGACCGCGTCTGCCGGACGCTGGCCGGCACCGGGCTCGACCCGGCGTCGCTGACGCTCGGCGAGGTCCCGCCGGGACCGGACGTCGAGCGGCTGCGCGCCCGGCGCCGTGAGCTGGGCCTGCCCGCCGAGGACGGCGACCCGCTGCTGCTCGACCCGGCCACCGGGCAAGCGGTGGCCCCGGCCGACGCGAAGCGCCACCTGGCTTTCGCGCGGCTGACCCGCACGAGCATGGAGGCCAACTCGGGCGTCTGCCGCGGCATGCTGCGAGCGCGGTATTCCCTGACCACTGAAGAGGAGGGCACGGGATGAAGGCCGTGCGGCTGCAGAAGTACCACCGGCAACCGGTGATCGAAGAGGTACCGGAGCCGCGCGCGACCGGACCCTTCGACGTCGTGGTCAAGATCGGCGGCGCCGGCGTCTGCCGCACCGACCTGCACATCATCGAGGAGCAGTGGGCCGAGAAGTCCGGCGTCGCGCTGCCGTACACGATCGGCCACGAGAACGCCGGCTGGGTGCACGAGGTCGGTCCCGCCGTGTCCAATGTGGAGGTCGGCGACACCGTCATCCTGCACCCGACGCCGACGTGCGGGCTCTGCCACCCCTGTCGCGCCGGCGACGACATGCACTGTCCGAACGGGAGCTTCCCGGGCATCGACAGCGACGGCGGGATGGCCGAGTACCTGCTGACCTCGGCGCGGGCGTGCATCAAGCTCGACCCGGCGACCCAGCCGGAGGACGTCGCCGCGCTGGCCGACGCGGGCATCACCGCCTACCACGCGGTGCGCAAGGCCGTCCCGCTGCTGTACCCGGGCACCACGTGCGTCGTCAACGGCGCCGGTGGGCTCGGACACATCGGCATCCAGTCGCTCAAGGCGCTCACCGCGACCCGCGTGATCGTGGTGGACCGCAACGCCGACGCCCTCGAGCTGGCCTCGACCCTGGGCGCCGACGAGACGGTGCTGGGCGACGGCAAACAGGTCGACGCCGTGCTCGACCTGACCGGCGGCAACGGCGCCGAGGTCGTGCTCGATTTCGTCGCCGAGCAAGGCGCCCAGCAGGACGCGTTCGCGATGACCCGGCGCGCTGGGTCGCACTTCGTCATCGGCTACGGCAGCAACATCGACATCCCGACCATCGACATCATCTCCACCGAGCGCAGCGTGATCGGCAACCTGGTCGGCACGTACAACGACCTGGTGGAGCTGATGGTGCTCGCGCAGGCCGGAAAGGTCACGCTCCACACGAAGAAGTACCCGCTGGACGCGGCTCTCGACGCACTGGCCGACCTCGATGCCGGACGCGTGCGCGGTCGGGCCATCCTCACACCCTAGGAGCAGGAAACATGGCGAAGGAACTGCGGTTCGGCTCGGACGCCCGCGACCTGCTGCTGGCGGGCGTCGACAAGCTGGCCGAAGCGGTCAAGTCCACCCTCGGCCCCAAGGGCCGGAACGTGATCATCGAGAAGATCACCGGCTCGCCGGTGGTCACCAACGACGGCGTCACCATCGCCCGCGAGATCCACCTGAAGAACCAGTTCGAAAACATGGGCGCGCAACTGGTCAAGGAAGCGGCGATCAAGACCAACGACGTGGTCGGCGACGGCACCACGACGGCCACCGTGCTCGCCCAGGCGATCGTCCACGAAGGCATGCGGGCGATCGCGGGCGGCGGCAACCCGGTACTCGTCAAGCGCGGCATCGACCACGCCGTCGGGCTGCTGGTGGCACACCTGGAGAAGCAGGCGCATCCCGTGGTGTCCGAACAGGACTACGCGCGCGTCGCGGCGATCTCGGCCAACGACGACGACACGGTCGGCGCGGTCATCGCGAAGGCGCTGCACACCGTCGGCGACGGCGGCGTGGTGACGGTCGAGGAGTCGCCGTCGATCGGGATGAGCGTCGACTTCGTCGAGGGCTTCGAATTCGACAACGGCTACCTTTCGCCGTACCTGGTCACCGACCCGGGCCGGCTGGAAGCGGTGCTCGACGACCCGTACATCCTCATGTGCGCGGAGAAGATCACCAAGGTGCAGCAGCTGATGCCGTTGCTGGACAAGGTGATGCGGGACCCGCGGCCGCTGGTCGTGATCGCGGAGTCGATCGAGGGCACGGCGCTGTCCATGCTGGTGCACAACCACGTCAACGGCACGTTCCAGTCGGTGGCCGTGCGCGCGCCCGGGTTCGGCGACCGCCGGCTGCACAAGCTGGAGGACCTCGCCGCGATCGTCGGCGGCGCGGTGCTTTCGCGGACGTCCGGGTTCAGCATGGAGACGATGACGCTGGAGCACCTCGGCCGGGCCAAGCAGGTCCGGGTCACCGCGAACAACACCACGATCGTGGGTGGTGGCGGTACTTCCGACGCCGTCGAGTTCCGGGTCGGGCAGCTGCGGGCGGAACTGGAGCGCGCGCAGTTCGGCGTCGACGAAGACGTCCTGACCGAGCGCATCGGCGCCCTGACCGGCAAGGTCGCGGTCGTGCGTGTCGGCGCGGCCACCCCGGCCGAGCTCAAGGAGCTGCAGCACCGGGTCGAGGACGCCCTGTCGGCGACCCGGGCGGCGATGGCCGAGGGCATCGTGGCGGGCGGGGGAGCGGCGCTGCTGCACGCGGAGAAGGCGCTGGAAGGGCTGGGACTGGAAGGCGACCAGGCGATCGGCGTCGAGATCGTCCGGCGCGCGCTGGCCGAGCCGGCGTTCCTCATCGCGCACAACGCGGGCCACCCGGCCCACGAGATCGTCGCGCACACCCGCGAACTGGGCGACGACGAGGGCTTCGACGCGCTGCACGACCGCTACGGCGACATGGTGGCGATGGGCGTGGTCGACCCGCTGCGGGTGTGCCGTTCGGCGGTGCAAAACGGGGCGTCGGTGGCGGGCCTGCTGCTGACGACGAACTCGCTGATCGCCGAGGAGCAGACCCCGTGGGGCGGCAGCGCGGCCCTGATGACCGAGTTCGGCCCCCTGGACGAGGGTCTGCACCAGCCTTCGCCCGACGCGAGCACACCGCAGTCCCTCGGGATGGGCCCCTCCGTCGGCTGAGCCATCGCCGGTTGGCCCACGGAGATCGAAGGTCCCCTCACCGGCGTCCTGAGCGCCGGTGAGGGGACCTTCCCGTGCTGCGCCGGTTCGCCGCCGATGCCACGGTGGTGATCATGACGCACTACGCGATGGCCCAGACGCTGGCGACGGTGAGTGAGTTCGAGGCGAAGGGCTTCCTGGGCACGGTGGGCAAGATCGCCGCGGCGACGGTGATCTTCTTCGTGGTGATCGGTCTGGTGGTGGGGTTGCTGCTGGGGTACTTCCTCGGCCGCTCGGTGGGTCGGCGCCAGGGACCGCGCTGACGTGTCAGATCGCTGCGTGCGGGGGCGCCGGGCGCGCGGCGTGGACGACGTAGGGGTCGAGGTGCCAGTCGGTGCCGACCCGGATCGCGGCCGACCGGTCACGCAGCATCTTGAGTGCCGCTCCCACGTCGAACGGTGCGAGGCGGTTCATCCCGGTCAGGTCCGCGGCCGAAAACGTCGTCGTGCTCAGCTGCTCGGCGAGGGTGAGAAGGAGCAGCTCGCCGGGCGTCATCCGGTCGAGTACGCCGCGCGCGGGGGCGAACACCGCCCCGGCGATCGACCCGGTCGCTGCGAGGTCGCCCGCGAACGTGCGGTACGACGCGAGACCGTGCCGGTCGCAGAGGTGCTTGCCGACGGTGACCAGCGAAGCAGCGTGATGGCCGAGGCTGGCCGCGAGCTCGTCGCGCGCGATGCGGTCCTCGCCGTCGTCCGGCAGCCGGTAGGCGTCCAGTAGCGCGGCTGCGTCGTGCGCGGGGAGCGGGCCGACGCGGACTACCGGGAGTTCGTCGCGGAATGCGTCGTCTTCGCTGATCAAGATGACCCGGGTGGTGCCGAATCCGGGCAGCGGGAGCGCCTCGAGCAGTTCGGGACCGACACCGGCCGGGATGTCGTCCACCACCCACAGGCAACGCGGCGACGCGCGAGCGGATCGGCGGGCCCATGCGGCGCCCGGTCGCCCCCGCACCCGCTGTCGCGGGTCGAGCTCGACCATGGCGGTCTCGAGCCGCCGGCGCAGGTCGCCGGGTTCCGCGGTGGCGCCCTTGAGGCTCAGCCACCGCACACCGCCCGGGTACGCCGCCGTGAACCGCCATGCATACGTCGTCACCAACGCCGTCTTGCCCGCCCCCGGCAGGCCGGACACCGCGACGAAGGCGCCGCATGCGGTCTCGTCGACCAGCGGGAACTCCGCCACGTGCAGCGCCGTGTGCAGGTCCCAGAGCTCCTGGTAGCGCCCCAGGAACCGGCGGACGGGGCCCACCCGCTGCGCGTGCCACGACGGGGGCGAATCCGGCAGGGCGGAGCCGATCGGGGTGTCGACCACCGCGGCTCGCTTGGCGATCGCGCGCACCAGTTCGTCGTCGTCCGTGATCGCGAACTTGGCGTCGGCCAGCTGGACCGGACGAAGGTGCGCGGTGTGCGGTTCCGGGTTGAGCACCATGATCCGCCCGCAGGGATCACCTTCCTGCTCGCCGGCCAGGATGGCGAGCATCAGCTCGTGTTGGCACGCGGGGCGGCGGGCGTAGTCCGTCGAGTAGTAGGCGAGCAGCGTCTTCGACTCGCTCAATGCCTCTCGGATACTCTCCGTGATACCTGAGAACAATTCGATCTTCTCGTCGAAGAAGACACGCACCCCGGATGTGCTGAGGTTCTCCGCGAGCCGGCGCCCCACCGACCGGTCCGGGCCGGCAAAGGACAAGAAGACATCGTATTTGGGTTCAGGCAAGTCGGTCGGTCCTTTCGGGCTGACGACTTGCACACTCGTCGTCATGGGCATTGGTCCTCAGGCTTCGCCCATTTGTACCAGCGATCACGCTGTGTGGCGGCGTTACATCGTTCCCTTCGCAGTTTGTAACGCTGATGGGCCACGGCCGCGATCCTTGGCGCGATGGCCATGGCCGATGATGGGAACCACGTGGTGCGGGACCCGGCGGCCGGAGGAGGCGAAGTGGGCGAAGACTGGGAGTCTTTCGGTGGCAGGGTCCGGGAACTCCGGTTGCGGGCCGGTCTGTCCACCAAAGCCCTCGGCGACCTCATCCACTACAGCAAGGCCCAGGTCAGCCGGGTCGAGCAGGGCCAGTCACCGCCGACGACGACATTCGCGGCCGCCTGCGACCGGGTCTTCGGAACCGGGGACGAACTGGCCCGCGTGGCGGCCCGGCGCGCGGTCGGCGACCGGCGGATGTCGGCCGAGCCGAAGTTCGACCTGCCCGCCGGCCCGAGCCGGCTGATCGGGCGTGACGCCGAGGTCGAGGCGCTCACGAAACACCTCAAGGAGGTGGGCGGGCGGCAGGCGGCCCAGGTGTGCGTGCTGCACGGGTTGCCGGGGGTCGGCAAGACAGCGATCGCCCTGTGGGTCGCGGACGTCCTGCGCGACGACTACCCCGACGGCCGGCTCTACCTCGACATGCAGGGCTACAACCCGGACAGCAAGCCCATCGCGGAAGACGAGGCGCTCGACCGCATTCTGCGCCGCCTGGGAGTGCCCGGCGAGCTGGTGCCGAGGAACACCGACGACCGTGCGGCCCTCCTGCGGCAGAAGCTGGTGAACCGGCGGGTCCTGCTGATCCTCGACAGCGTCAAGAGCGCACAGGAGCTCGTGCGTCTGCTGCCGCCGAACGGCCGATCCGCGGTCATCGTCACCAGCAGGCAGCCGCTGACCGCCCTGGGCACCTCGTTTCACCGCCAGGTGCGGACGCTGGCTCCCGGCGCCGCCGCCGAGCTCTTCCGCTCGGTGGCGCAGCTGCGGCAGGGCTCGGACGAGCGGGGCGATCGGGCGGTCATCACCGACATCACCCGGTTGTGCTACCAGCTGCCGCTCGCGGTGTGCATCGTCGCGTCGCGGTTCCGCGACAACCCCGCTCGGCGGCTTGAGGACGTGGCCGCCCGGCTGGCCGACGAGGCTGCCCGGCCGCGCGAATTCGACGACGGGGTGCGCAGCATCGCCGCGGTGTTCGCGGCGTCCTGCGCGACGCTGTCCGACGCCCAGCAGGCGATGCTCGCGATGACTGCTCTGCACCCCGGACCGCGGATCGACTCCCACGCGGCCGGCGCCCTGGCCGGAATCACGCCGGCCGCCGCCGAAGAGCTGCTCGACGGGCTGATCCGGTCCGGCATGCTCGAATGGCACTCGCACAACGCCTATCGTCTGCACGACATGCTGCGAGATCACCTGCGCCGCCCAGCGACCGGGATCCTGTCCGAAGGGGAGGCCATCGCGGGCCGTCGGCGGCTGTTCGAGTACTTCCTGCACACTGCGGCCGCGGCCAACCGGCGGACGAACGAGCACCGTTACCGGATCCCGCTGGACCCGCCGTCGACCCCGGTCACCAGCCCGGTCTTCCCCGATCCCGAGGCCGGGAAGAAGTGGATGGACCTGGAAGCCGACAACTTCCTGCCGCTGCTGCAGGAGATGGCCGACCACGGTCACGACACCGAGTGCTGGAAGTTCGCCTACAACCTTCGCGAGTACTTCTACGCCACGAAGCAATGGGAACAGATGATCGCCTGCTTCGAGCAGGCGCACGAGTCGGCGGTCCGCACGAAGGACCACAAGGCGATGGGTGTCACGCACAACGGGCTCGGCTTGGCGCGCGGGCAGCTCGGTGAGCGCGTCGAGGCGATGGACCGCTACGAGCGGGCGCGGGCCGAGTTCGTCGCCGCCGAAGACGAGCACGGCGAGATGAACGTCGTGGCCAACCACGCATGGCTGGCCTTCGAAGGCGGCGACTGCCAGGTCGCGGTCGAACTGGCCGACACGGCGTGGCGGTTCTACCGCGAGGAAGGGCAGCGGTTCAACGCCGCGATCGCGCTGGATCTGATTGCCCGCTGCCGGCTGCGTCTGGGGCAGTTGGAGAAGGCGGAGGAGCATTTCCTGAACGCGCTCGCCGAGTTCGGCGAGCTCGAGTTCCGTGACGGCGACGTCGCCCAGTTGCTGTCCTACCTCGGCGAGACGGAACTGAAGCTCGGCAAGGTGACCATTTCCGGCGACCGCTACCGCAAAGCCGTGGAGCGAGCCCGGTACGGCGGGGCCACCCGGGAAGAGGCGGTGGCGTTCGAAGGCTTGAGCAGGGTGGCCGCCGCGATCGGCGACTTGGTGGACGCGGGCGCCCATCGCGCGGCGGCCATCGCGCTCTACGAAGAGGTCGGGGCGAACGCGGAGGTGGAGCGGTTGCGGGCGGAGGGTCCTGTGCAGGCTGCGCCCGAAAAGTCGGCGGACCACTCCCGCGACGCGCGCGAACCCGTCAGGACCTCCGCTCGCCGTCGGCTGCGCGTGCTCGCCGTGAACACCGAATGGGAGTCGCGCAACGGTGGCTTGAGCACGTTCAACCGGGAGCTGTGCCGGGCCTTGGCCGCCGAGGACGTCGAGGTGTACTGCTCGATTCCCTTCGCTTCCGCGGAGGAGCGCCAAGATGCCGCGGCGACGGGCGTGACGCTGGTTCACCCACCGGCCGCGCTCGACCGTCCCGAGACTGCTTTGTCCCGGCCGCCGCTGCGCCTGGACGGCGCGGTGCCGGATGTCGTGATCGGTCACGGACGCAAGACCGGTGAGCCGGCCTCGTGGCTGGTGGAGGACCACTTTCGCGACGCGAAGCTGCTGCACTTCTTCCACGTGATCTCCGACCGGGTCGAGTTCGAGAAGGAACACGAGCTCGACGAAGACCCCACCGCCGAAGCCGAGAGGCGGTTCCTGGCCGAGTTCCAGCTGGCGAGCAAGGCCGATCTGGCTGTCGGGGTCGGCCCGGTCCTTCACCACTACCTACGGGACCGCTTGCACGGCTCCGCGAGCACGGCGGCGCTGCGCCTGGATCCGGGGTTCGATGTCGCGGATCGGCCCGTGGAGCTGCCGCCGCCGAGCGACACCGTCCGGGTGCTCCTGGTCGGCAGGCTCACACGGCGCGAAGCGAAGCTGAAGGGAGTGGACCTGCTCGCCCGGGCGCTGGGGCACGCCTGCCAGCACCGGGGCACGCACGACCCGGAGGTGGAACTGGTCTTGCGCGGTGTGGAAGCCAAGGAAGGCAAGGCGCTCGCGGACGCGGTCCGGGGCTGGGCCGGATCACCCTCCCTGCGCGTCGTTCCCCGCCCCTATTCTCCTTTGGTGTCCACGCTGGCCCAAGACCTGCGCCAGGCGAGTGTCGTGGTGATGCCGTCCCGTGCCGAAGGTTTCGGCCTGGTCGGGTTGGAGGCGATCACCGCAGGCGTCCCGACCATCGTGAGCAAGCGCAGCGGCCTCGGGGCGCTGCTCGAAGAGGTGCGTGGGGATCTCTCGGTGGAGCTGACCACCCGAGTGCTTCCCGTGGTCGACGACGAACAGGTGAACACGCTGCGGTGGGGTGATGCTCTTGCCGCTGTCCTGAACAACCCGAAGCCCGCCTTCGCGACCGCCAAAGCCCTCCGGGAGGAGATGGCGGTGAAACGCACTTGGGCGATGGCGGCCAAGGGGTTGATCAAGTCGATGTACTCGCTGACGCGGTTCGCCCCTTGAGGACCTCTGCCGGTCAGGGCACCAGGCCGTGGCTCGCCAGTTCGCGGCCGGCCAGTTTCTCGATGACGTCCCGGTCCCGCTCCCGCCACCCGGTCGCGACCTCGCCGTCGGAAGCCAGCTTCCGCAGCGGCTGGGTCACCAATGCCCGCAGCGCCAGCAGATCCAGGCCCTCGTCCCCGAGGGCGCGCAACCTCGCCGCGGCCGTTGCGCGGCGGGTGAAGTGCCAGCGCAGGGGCAACCAGGTCACCGCCAGCGTCAGCACCGGCAGCGCGATGATGATCGCCGCCATCCACCACGCCAGGTTCTCCACCGCCTCGATCTGCCACCGGCCGGAGTCCACGAGCTTGGTGCCGACGTCCGAGCCGCCGTGCAGCGCCTTCGCCAGCCCGTCGCCGATGAGCGGGATGCCGCCGGCCGAGTTCGCCGCCGAGTCGAACGTCCCCCGCAGCCCCGTTCCCGCGTCGACGAGCCCGTCGCCCGGGGCGCGCAGCTTCATCACCTCGTCGTACACCGACGTTCCCAGCCAGACCGTGAAGATCACGACCAGCAGGGCGAGCAGGTCGCTGACGAGCTGGGCGGTGCGGCGGATCGGCCGTTCGGCGTAGAGCTGCATCGGGACGCCTTTCGCGGTGGGGGAGCGCGGGCGAGGTGCAACGTACCCGCGCTCCCGGCCACCGAACCGTGGCTAGCGCCGGACGAGCCCTGCGAGCTCGGCCGGCAACGGTCCTTCGTGCAGCACGCCGAGCCGTTGCGTGGCGCGGGTGAGCGCCACGTAGAGGTCCGCCGCGCTGTCCGCGAGGATCGCCGCCGGTTCCACGACCAGGACGGCGTCGAACTCCAGCCCCTTCGTCTCCGACGCCGGCACCGCGCCCGGCACCCCCGGGGGCCCGATCACCACGCTGGTGCCTTCCCGCCCGGCCTCCTCCCGCACGAACTCCTCGATCGCCGCCGCCCGGTCGTCCCCGGTGACCTGCCGGGACCACGGCGGGACGCCGCACGCGCGGACCGACTCCGGCGGCACGACGTCCGGCGCGAACCCGGCCAGGACCGACGCCGCGACGGCCATGATCTCCGCCGGCGTGCGGTAGTTGACCGTCAGCGACCGGTACACCCACCGGTCGGCGACGTACGGCGTCAGCATCGCGCCCCACGCCCGCGCCCCGGCCGCCGAACGGCGCTGGGCGAGATCGCCCACCACCGTGAACGACCGCCCGGGGCACCGCCGCATCAGCACCCGCCAGTCCATTTCGGACAGTTCCTGGGCCTCGTCGACCACGACGTGCCGGTAGGTCCAGTCCCGGTCCGCCGACGCGCGTTCGACGAGCGTGCGCGTGTCCTGCTCGACGAACCGGTCCGCCAGGTCCTCGGCGTAGAGGAGGTTCTCGGCCGAGAGCATGACGTCCTCGTCCATCTCCTCCCGGTCCAGCTTCATCGACTGGAAGACGCCTTCGGCGTACTCGGCCTCAGCCGTCCGCGCCCGGGCGGCGGCCTTCTCCGCGGCCTTCTCGGCCGTCTTGTCGCGGCCCAGGAGGTCGACCAGCTCGTCGAGCAGCGGCACGTCCGACACCGTCCACGCGTCACCCTGCGCCCGGAACAACCCCGAATCCGCCGAAGCGGACGTGTACAGCGAGGACAGCAGGCCTTCCGGCGTCAGGATCGGCCACAGCTCGTCGAGCGCGGCGGCGAACTTCTCGTCGCCGGCGAGGTCCTCGACCAGGCCCTTCCGCATGCTCTCCCACTCGTCGCGGTCGTCCCGGCTCAGCCAGCCCTGGCCGATCCGGCCGATCGCCCGTTCGGTGAGCACGTACGTGACGATCTCGGTGAACACCGCGCGGGCTTCGTTGTGCGGCAGCCCGCTGTCGCGTGCCTCCTGCCGGGCCCACTCCGCGGTCCCGGCGTCGATCCGCACGGTGACGTCCTTCAGCGCGATCGGCACCGGCTCGGCCGGCAGCCGCTGCCGATCGGCGATCGCCGCCTTCAGCACGTCGAGGATCTTCAACGATCCCTTGAGCCGGGCGGCTTCCGGGGTGTCCTCGGCGGTGACGTGCAGGCCGGGGACGAGGTCACCGGTGGTCGTGAACACGACGTCGGTCTCGCCCAGCGACGGCAGGACGCGCCCGATGTGGTTCAGGAACGCCGGGTTCGGCCCGACCACCAGCGCGCCGTGGCGTTCCATCCGTTCCCGCTGGGTGTAGAGCAGGTAGGCGACGCGGTGCAGCGCCACGACCGTCTTCCCGGTGCCCGGGCCGCCCTCGATGACCAGCACACCGGGGTGGTCGAGCCGGATGATCTCGTCCTGCTCGGCCTGGATCGTCGCGACGATGTCGCGCATCCCCTCGCCGCGCGGCGCGTTGACGGCGGCGAGCAGCGCCGCGTCTCCCTGCGCGTCCCCGCCCGGACGGCCGAGGTCCTCGTCGGTGAACCCGAGCACCTGCCGCCCGCGCGTGTGGAACTGGCGGCGCCGGCGCATGTCCTCCGGGTTCGCGCCGGTGGCGGTGTAGAACGGGCGTGCCGCGGGCGCCCGCCAGTCGAGCAGCACCGGCCGGTAGTCGTCGTCCTCCTCGAACAGGCCGATGCGCCCGATGTAGGACTTCTCGCCCGAGTCGGCGTCCAGCCGCCCGAAGCAGAGTCCGTTGTCGACGACGTCCAGCCGTTTCACCTGCCGGCCGAGCGAGCGCACGCCGACGTCCCGTTCCATGGCGCCCACGCCCTTGCCGCCGAGCGCCGCTTCGTATTCGCCCTTCACCCGCGCGCGCTCGGCGTCGAGCCGCGCGTACAGCCCGGCGACGTGGTCGCGTTCGGACCGCAGTTCTTCTTCGTACCCCTGAGACAATTTCCCTCTTCGTTTTCGGACGACAGCGTTTCAGGCGGTGGGCGCGCCGAACCACTTCCGCAGCGCGCCGGACAGGTCCGCGCCGTCTTCCCCGGCCCAGACGACGTGCCCGTCCGGGCGCAGCAGCACCGCGGGCACGTCCAGTTCCTCGCTGACGTCGACGACGTGGTCGACCCGGTCTTCCCAGCCCGCCGGCGAAAGCGAGCCGGTCTGGTCGAGCAGCAGGCCGCGGCCCTGGTGCAGCAGCCCGTAGAGGTGCCCCTGCTTGAGCTCGACGTCCCGCAGGCGCCGGCCCAGCAGCGGGTGGCCCTCGCCGAAGTCGTAGCGGATCCCGATGGCGATGATCTTCTCGGTGAGGTACCGGTTGACTTCGTCGAAGTCCATCAGCTCCGCGAGCAGCCGGCGCGCCGCCTGCGGGCCCGGCTCCAGCTGCATCAGCTCCATCTGCGCGCGGGTGTTGTTCAGCACGTCCTCGGCGACCGGGTGCCGCTCGGCCTCGTAGCTGTCCAGCAACCCTTCCGGCGCCCAGCCGTTGATCCCGGCGGCGAGCTTCCAGCCCAGGTTGAACGCGTCCTGGACGCCGAGGTTGAGCCCCTGCCCGCCGGTCGGCGGGTGGACGTGCGCCGCGTCGCCCGCCAGGAACACCCGGCCGACGCGGTAGCGCTCGGCCTGCCGGGTGGCGTCCCCGAACCGGGAGAGCCAGCGCGGCGAATGCACGCCGAAGTCGGTCCCGGCGGTCTTGCGCAGCTGCTTTTTGAGCTCGTCCAGCGTCGGCGCGGTCCGGCGGTCCTCGGCGACCCCCTCGGCGGGGACCCCGACGCGGTAGGTGCCGCCTTCCACCGGCATGAAGCCGAACCGCTTCTGGGTCTTGCGGACCTCGATGTTCGCGGTGTCGATCTCCTCCCGCGACACGGTCACCTCGACTTCGGCCAGCAGCGTCTCGATCCGGCTGGGCTCACCGGGGAAGCCGATGCCGAGCAGCTTGCGCACGGTGCTGCGGCCGCCGTCGCAGCCGACGAGGTAGCGCGCCCGCAGCCGTTCGCCGTCGGCCAGTTCGACCGTGACGCCGTCATCGTCCTGCTCCAGCCCGGTCACTTCGCGACCGCGCCGGACCTCGGCGCCGGCCTCGATCGCGTGCTCGGTCAGGATCCGGTCGATGACGGGCTGGTGAATGCCGAGCGTGTAGCCGTGCGCGGTGTCCAGCCGGTCCGGTGACGGCTTCGGAATTCCCGCGAAGAAACCCCCGACCGGGTACTTCGTGCCGAGTTCCAGGAACCGCTCCAGCAGCCCCCGCTGGTCCATCACCTCGATGCTGCGCGCGTGCAGGCCGAGCGAGCGGACGACCTTCGTCGGCTCCGCGTCACGTTCCAGCACGAGCACGTCGACGCCGTGCAGCCGGAGTTCGGCCGCCAGCATCGCGCCGGTCGGCCCGGCGCCGGCGATGATCACGTCAGTCAAAAGAAACCCCCTTGCAATCCCCGCGTTTCCGCAGGTTGTGGCTACGGCCGAGAATTGTGCGGCACTACGGGGGTCTTGCCGCAAGCCCAGGGGTGCGCTATACATTAATTACGGAGGGGAGTGGTTCTTCCTCCCGCCGGTTCCGGGACGTCTTCCCAGCTCCAGCTCGTTCGCATGGTGGCAGACTTCTGCCGCGCCGTCGATCTATGACGGCCGTCATAGTGTGGTTCGCGTCTCGCTGTGCTGTCATGGAGTCATGACAGGTGTCATACGTTTTGCGGAGACGCAGTTCCGAGAGCTGGGTGACCGCCCGGCGGACCGGGAGTGCGTGGCCGCGCTGGTCGCGGCCTGCTCGCCGGACAGCCTCCGGCGGCGCTTCATGATGGGCGGCCCGGCCGAGCCGGATGAGATCTTCCGGCGGTACGGCCGGTTCCTGCTCGCCGGGGCGCCCGCCCTCCTGGCCACCCGCGGCGGGATTCCGGTGGGGCTGCTCAACTTCGTCGCGGTGACCCCGGGTGAAGCCGAGATCGGGATCCTCGTCGCCGATCCGTGGCAGCGGCAGGGGATCGGCAGCGCACTGGCCCGATGGCTCTGGGCATCCGGGCGCTTTCCGGGCTGGACGGTGCGCGGCACCGTGTGGGCGGGCAACGCGGGGGCCGAAACGTTGCTGCTGCGGCAGGGTTTCCGGCCGGTGCCCGCCTACGAACGCGGCGAGCGGGACTTCGCGCTGGTCGTGCCGGACTGCGCTACCATGACGGACGTCATGAAGGAGGTCGTCGATGACGAGGACGCCACGCGAGCGGATGGTGCTCAGCGCCGCGCAGCTGGTGCGGATCCACGGTGTCGGGGCGACCGGCATGCGGGACGTGGTCGCGCACGCCGAGGCGCCGCGGGGGTCCCTGCAGCACTACTTCCCGGGCGGTAAGGACCAGCTGATCGCCGAGGCGGTCGCGTGGGCGGGCGGGTACGCGGCCCGGCGCGTCGCGCGGATCGCGGACAAGCTCGAGGATCCGACGCCCGGCAAGCTCTTCGAGGCCATGGCCGCGCAGTGGCGCGACGAGTTCACGGCGCAGGGCTACGACGCGGGCTGCCCGCTGGTCGCGACGGTCGCCGACGCGGCGGCCACCAGCGACGACCTGCGGGAAGCGGTCGGCAAGGCGTTCGACGGCTGGCAGCGCCCGGTCGCGTCGACCCTCGAGGAGTACGGCGTGCCCACGGCTCGCAGCGCGTCGCTGGCGGTGCTGATGCTGAGCGCGTTGGAGGGCGCGATCGTCCTGGCGCGGGCGCACCAGGACGTCGCGCCGCTGGACACGGTGGTCGCGGAGCTGCGGCCGTTGCTCGACGGTGCTGCTTCCCAGCGTCGCGAATGACTCATTCGGGACCTCCGGCGCCGCGAATGAGTCATTCGCGGCATCCGGGCGGCGCGTCCACTGTGGACTAAAAGTCCCGGAAGAACTCCCGGATGTCCCGGACCAGTTCCTCAGGTGCCTGCAGGGATGCGAAGTGGCCGCCGGTGTCGTACTCCGTCCAGCGCGTGATCGTGTTGGACAGTGCGGCCAGGCCGCGGATCGCGTGGTCGCCGCGGAAGTTCGCCACCGCCGTCGGCACGCCGGACGGTTCCGGCCGCTCGCCCCACCCGTCCTGGCCCGCCTCCAGGTAGAGGCGCGCGGCCGAGCCCGCGGTGCCGGTGAGCCAGAAGATCGTCACGTTCGTCAGGATCGCGTCGCGGTCGACCGGCGTCTGGTTCGTCGCCGTGGGGTCCCAGTCCACGAACCACTCCAGGTTCCACGCCAGCTGGCCCGTGGGGGAGTCGTTCAGTGCGTAGGCGAGCGTCTGGGGCCGGGTGGCCATCTGCGTGGCGTAGCCGGAATGGCCGTACCACCACGCTTCGTTCTCCTTCGCCTGCTTGGCGTCCTCTTCGGACAGCCGCTCGAGGTCGCCGGGCGCGGTCGGTACCCCGGCGTTGGCGACGGCGTTGACGTGCACGCCGAGCACCGCCTCCGGTGCCGTCCGCCCCAGCTCGGGCGAGACGATGCTGCCGAAGTCGCCGCCCTGGGCGCCGTAGCGCTCGTAGCCGAGCCGCCGCATCAGCTCGGCCCACGCCCGGGCCGTCCGGCGGGTGTTCCAGCCGCGGTCGTTCGTCGGGCCCGAGAAGGCGAAGCCGGGCACCGACGGCGCGACGACGTGGAACGCGTCCGCCGGGTCGCCGTCGTGGGCGCGCGGGTCGGTGAGCGGCCCGAGCACGCCGAGGAAGTCGGCGACCGTGCTCGGCCAGCCGTGGGTCAGGATCAGCGGCGTCGCGTCCGGCTCGGGGGAGCGGACGTGCAGGAAGTGCACGCGCTGGCCGTCGATCATGGTCGTGAACTGCGGGAACGCGTTGAGCCGGGCTTCCTGGGCGCGCCAGTCGTAGCTCGTCCGCCAGTACTCCACGAGCTCGGCCAGGTAGGGCTCGCTGACGCCGTAGTCCCAGCCGGCGCCGGGCAGCTCGCCCGGCCAGCGGGTGCGGGCGAGCCGGTGGTGGAGCTCGTCGAGCTCGGCTTGCGGGACGTCGATGCGGAAGGGATCCATGGCTCCAGCCTCCCGCGCATGTAGGACAGTTTCGGTCCTACACGTCTGGCAGGCTGGGGACATGCGCGAAACCCCCGGCCGGCTGCTCCGGCTGCTGTCGCTGCTGCAGAGCCACCGGGAGTGGTCGGGCACGGAGCTGGCTTCGCGGTTGAACGTGACCACGCGGACCGTGCGGCGCGACATCGACCGCCTGCGCGAGCTGGGCTACCCGGTGCACGCGGTGATGGGCCCGGTGGGCGGCTATCGCCTCGGCGCGGGCGCCGAGCTGCCGCCGCTGCTGCTGGACGACGACGAAGCCGTCGCGGTGACGATCGCCCTGCACACGTCCGGCCCGTCCGGCTCGGAGGAGGCGTCGCTGCGGGCGCTGAGCAAGCTATCGCGGGTGCTGCCGTCGCGGCTGCGGCACCGCGTCGCCGCGTTGGAGGCGAGCATGCTGGCGCTGCCGGTACGCGGGCCGGTGGTGGAGCCGACGGTCTTGACGGCGGTGTCGGCGGCCATCCGCGTGGCCGAGACGCTGCGTTTCGACTACGTGAGCCACGACGGCAGCTCGTCCCGCCGATCGGTGGAGCCGCACCGGCTCGTGTCCTGGGGACGGCGCTGGTACCTGGCCGGCTGGGACACGGACCGCGCGGACTGGCGCACGTTCCGCGCGGACCGCGTGTCGCCGCGGACTCCGAACGGCCCGCGGTTCACCCACCGCGAGCCGCCGGACGGAGATCTCACGGCGTACCTGACCCGGACGATGGGCCGCGAGATGTGGCCGCTGCGCTGCTCCCTGCGCATCCACGCACCGGCGGCGGAGCTGGCCGGGCGGGTCGAGGGCGAGGTGACGCCGATCGACGAGCGGACCTGCCGGCTCGAGCTGGCGTCCGATTCGTACGACCTCGTGGCGTTCGTGGTGGGGATGCTGGACGTGGCCTTCGAGGTGGAGTCACCGCCGGAGCTGGCCGAACGGCTCCGGGTCCTCGCGACCAGGTACGCCGCCGCGACCTAGGTGTGCGTGCCGCCGTCGATGCGGATTTCCGTGCCCGTGATGAACTTGCCGTCGTCCGAGGCCAGCATCGCCACCACGCCCGCCACCGTCTCCGGGCCCGCCACCGCGTTCCCCACCTCCGTCGTGTGGTCCGTCGGCAGGATCGGCAGCAGGCGGCCGAACAGCGAGAAGTCGATGTCCTGGGGCAGCCAGCTCGCCGCCGAGTCCGTGATGCCGCTCTTCACGCTGCCCGGCGCGATGCTCACCGCGCGCAGGCCCTGCTTGCCGTACTCCAGCGCCAGCGAATGCGTGAACGCCTGGATGCCGCCCTTGCTCGCGCAGTACGCCGCCATGTACGGGTGGGCGAACGAAGCCGACGTCGAGCTGAAGTTCACCACCACGCCGTGCTCCGAGGCCAGCAAGGCAGGCAGGGCCGCCCGCGTCACCAGGAACGTGCCGGTCAGGTTCACCGCCAGCACCCGGTTCCACAGCTCCAGCGACGTCTCGTGCGTGTGCGACGCCAGCAGGATGCCCGCCGCGTTGACCACCACGTCGAGGCCGCCGAGCACGTTGACCGCCGAAGTCACCCCGAACTCCACCGACGCCTCGTCGGCGACGTCCATGGCGAAGGTCGTCAAGCCACCGAGGCGCGCGGCCTTCTGGGTTTCGATGAGGCCTTCTTCGGAGACGTCGGTGCCGATGACCTGGGCACCCTCCTCCATCAGGCGGTACGTGGTGGCCCGGCCGATGCCGGAGCCGGCACCGGTGACCAGGACCCGGCGATCGCGCAGGCGTTCCATGGCGATCACCGTAGCCAAGAAATCAGAGCGCGGGCACCCGCTCGTCGGCGGGCGGCGGGCCCGGCGGGGTGCCGTCGCCGAACGGGCGGCCGCCCAGCTCCTCGCGGTGGTGCGCGGTGAGCCAGCCGGACACCTCCGGCCCCAGCGGCACGATCCCGCTCGGGTTCACGTTCTTGTGCACCACGTAGTAGTGCTCCTTGATCTGCGGGAAGTCGATCGTGTCGCCGAACCCGGGCGTCTGGAACAGGTCACGGGTGTAGGCCCACAGCACCGGCAGCTCGGTGAGCTTCTGCCGGTTGCACTTGAAGTGGCCGTGGTAGACCGCGTCGAACCGGACGAGCGTGGTGAACAGCCGGACGTCGGCTTCGGTGATCGTGTCGCCGACCAGGTAGCGCTGGTCCGCGAGCCGCTCGGACAGCCAGTCCAGCCGCGAGAACAGCTTGGTGTAAGAGTGCTCGTACGCCTCCTGGGACCTCGCGAACCCGCACTGGTACACGGCGTTGTTCACGTCGGTGAACACCTTCTCCGCGACGTCGTCGATCTCGTCGCGCAGCTTCTCCGGGTACAGCTCGGGCGCGCCGGAGCGGTGGTAGGCGGTCCACTCGGTCGACATGTCCAGCGTCATCTGCGCGAAGTCGTTGGTGACGACCTTGCCGCTCGGGACGTCGACGAACGCCGGCACGGTGATGCCGCGCGGGTAGTCCGGGTCGCGCTTGAAGAACGCCTCCTGCAGCCGCTCGATGCCGAGCACCGGGTCGCGCCCGTCCGGGTCGAGGTCGAAGCTCCAGCTCCGCTCGTCGTGCACCGGCCCGGCGATGCCCATCGACAGCACCGGCTCGAGGCCGAGCAGGCGCCGCACGATCACCGCGCGGTTGGCCCACGGGCACGCCCGCGCGACGACCAGCCGGTAGCGGCCGGGCTCGACCGGCCAGCCGTCGCGGCCGTCGGCGGTGATGCGGTCCGGGAGGTAGTTCAGGTCCCGCTTGTACTCGCCCTTGTCGCTCATCGGCGTCCTCAGCAGTCGTCGGTCGGGGGAGTGGCGTCCAGCGCCGCGGCCAGCCGGGCCAGCACCGGCCCGGCCGTGCGGATGTCCTCGGTGCTCAGGTGGTCGAACACCGAAGTCCGCGCGCGGGCGAGGTGGCCCGGGTAGGCCGCCTCCAGTTTGGTCAATCCCGCGCCGGTCAGCACGGCGTTGGACGCGCGCCCGTCTTCGGGGCACTTGCGCTTCTCGACCAGGCCGCGCCGGGTGAGGTCGTCGACGACCCGGCTGATCCGGCTCAGCGACAGCCCGGTGGTCGCGGCCAGCGCCGAGATGCGGAGCACGTGCTCCGGCGCTTCCGACAGCGCGACCAGCACGCCGTAGTCGGTGATCGCGAGGCCGGTCTCCGGCAGGAAGTGGTCCTCGAGCGCCCGCGGCAGCGCGGTCGTGATGCGTATCAGCGACCGCCAGAAGGGGGCTTCGTCGAGGTCGAGCGCGGACTGTTCACCCATATCGGCGAGTCTAGCGAAAGCTTGCTTGCGCAACCAGTAAAAGTGAGTACAGTGTCGTTGAACCCTCAATCACCTGGGGGCGCCACCACGAGGAGATGAAGTAGAGCCATGACCAGCGCGACCACCTACCCCCAGCTGACCGGTGAGTACACCCTGGACGCCGCCCACTCGCGGATCGGGTTCGTCGCCCGGCACGCCATGGTGACCAAGGTCCGCGGCAGCTTCAACGAGTTCACCGGCGCCGCGACGATCGACGGGGACGCCCCGGAGAAGTCCTCGGTCCAGGTGACGATCCAGGCGCACAGCATCGACACGCGCAACGCCGACCGTGACGGTCACCTGAAGAGCAACGACTTCCTGTCGATGGACGAGTACCCGCAGATTACCTTCACCTCGACCGAGGTCAAGCAGGCCGGCGAGACCTCCTTCGAGGTCACCGGCGACCTGACGATCAAGGACGTCACCCGCTCGGTCACGATCCCGTTCGAGTTCGAGGGCTCCGCCAAGGACCCGTTCGGCAACGACCGGATCGGCTTCGAGGGCTCGACCACGATCAGCCGCAAGGACTACGGCATCACCTGGAACGCCGCCCTCGAGACCGGTGGTGTCCTGGTGAGCGACAAGGTCACCCTGGAGTTCGAGATCTCCGCGATCAAGAACGCCTGACCTCCGGGCGCGGGAGCCGGCGTCAGTGCCGGCTCCCACTCGCCCGCAGGTTCGCGATCCCGACGTCGAGCGCCGCTTCGAGGTGGTCGATGCGGCCGGTCGACAGCATCACCACGACGCCGCCCTGCAGGCCCGCCAGCAGGGCGGCCGCCGTGCGTTCGAGGTTCAGGCGCGGGCTCACCTCGCCCTTGTCCTGCATCCGGCGGATGCCCGCCTCGAGTTCGTTCTGCCAGCCGCGCAGCAGCTCGCTGACCACGGCCTGCGCCCCGGGCGTCGCGCGGCCCAGCTGCGAGATCAGCACGTTGAGCGGGCAGTACTGACCCCGCTCGCGGTAGTGCGAGACGACTGTGTCGCGCCAGCGCTTCCACCCCGCCCACGACGCCAGCTCGCCGAGCTGCGGCTGCTGGGCCGCCATCACCTGGCCCGCTTCGAACTGCGCCACCGCCAGCAGGAGCTCCTCCTTGCCGTCCGGGAAGTAGTGGAAGAGCTGGCTCTTGCTGGTGCCCGTGCGCGCCCGGACGTCGTCGAGCGTGGTGACGGCGACTCCGCGCTCGCGGATCTCCGCCGCGGCGCCTTCGATGATCCGGCGGCGCGTCGCGGCGCCCTTCTTCGTCAGCGTTGGACTCACGAGTCCACTTTAATTCGGTTTCGCCGCGGCGTCCCGGACGGGACGATTCCGGCATGTCCACGCTCACGCCCTTCCCGGTCCTGGCGCTGATCGGCGCCGTCTCGGGCGCGGTCACGGCGTGGCTGCTCCTGCGCCGGGACCGTCCCGCGCAGATCCTGACCCCCTCGGCACCGCCGGAACCGGTGCCCGACGAGGTCGCCGTCCGGCTGCTGGCCGATGACCACACCGCCCGCCTGGCCGCGCTGGCCCGGCTGGCCGAGCTGGCCGACGGCGACCCCGGCGCGCGCCAGGGCTGTGTCGAGGAGATCGTCGCCCAGTTCCGCTACCGGTGGCCCGGCCAGCCGACGTGGCAGGCCGAGCTGTGGCGGCTCCTGCTGCCGCACCTGCGTCCCGGGTCGCCGCGGTTCTGGCCCGGGATGGACCTGCTCACGGACCGGCAGGTGCTCCACGACGTGGACCTGCGCGGCTGCCGGGTGCGCGCCGTGCTCTTCCAGGACGTGCGGTTCGTCGGCGACGCCCGCTTCGACGGCGCGACCTTCACTCGCGCGGCGAGCTTCGAAGGGTCGTGCTTCGCGCGGCACGCCTTCTTCGGCGGCGCCCGGTTCGAGCTGGGCGCGGACTTCGACAACACCACCTTCACCGGCACCGCGGTGTTCGCCGGGGCGACCGCGACCGGCCGGCTGTGGTTCGAAGACACCCGTTTCTCGGGCCGCACCGACTTCACCGGGCTCGAGTGCGCCGAAGACGCGTCGTTCGGGGGCGCGGGCTTCGCGGGCCGGACGTCCTTCCGCGACGCCCGCTTCGCCGACGCCTTCTTCGGCGGCGCGCGGTTCAGCGGGCACACCGACTTCACCGGGGCCACGGCCGAGCGGTTCCGCTTCCCCCGGGCGCGGGCGCGAACGGACGTCCACGTGGTGCGGCAGTGGCCGCCGGGCTGGGGGCTCGGGCCGCCGCGGCCGCTCAAGCCGGGGCACTGGGCCGAGCTGCGGACCGGCGTGGCCTCCGATGGCCCGCCCAGTGGTCTTGACTGAGTCATTCAGGTCTTCGCAGGTCCTGAATGACTCATTCAAGACGTTTCGGCGGGCGGGTGGATCGGCACCTCCGCCCCGTCCCGCAGGAACACCGGGATCCGCTCCGCCGGCGCCGCCGCCTCGACCCAGGTTCCGCCGTCGTGGCGGGAGCCCGTCACCGCGTCCGTCCACATTGCACCCGCGGGCAGGTACACCTGCCGGGAGGTGACTCCCGGCGACAGGACCGGCGCGACCAGGACGTCCGGGCCGAGCAGGAACTGATCGGAGATGTCCCACGAAGCAGCGTCCGACGGGAAGTCGACGAACAGCGGCCGCATCGGGGGAATGCCCTGCTCGTGCGCCACCCGCATCTGCGCCATCAGGTACGGCCGCAGCCGCTCCCGCAGCCGCAGCGACTCGGTGATCGCGGCGTACGCGGGAGCGCCGTAGGACCAGACCTCGTTGGGGCCGCCCGTCATCGACGGCCCGAACGGCGGCCGCGGGTCGCGGAAGCCGTGCAGGCGGAACAGCGGGCAGAACACCCCGTACTGGAACCACCGGACCATCAATTCCCGATAGGCGGGCGACGCCGGGTCGCCGCCGTGGAAGCCGCCGATGTCCGTGGTCCACCAGGGGATCCCGGCCAGCGCCACGTTCAGCCCCGCCCGGACCTGCACCCGCAGCGACGCCCACGTCGCCGGGACGTCGCCCGACCACAGCGCCGCGCCGAACCGCTGGCTGCCCGCCCACGCCGAGCGGGACAGCAGCACCACGTCGTCGTCGCCTTCGCCGCGGATGCCGTCGTGGAACGCCTGCGCGTTCGCCTGTGGGTAGAGGTTGAACACCTCCGCGCCCGGGCCGGCGTGGAAGCCGAGGTTGTGCGGGTGGCCCGGCTGGATCTCGGGCTCGTCGCCGTCCAGCCACCACGCGCGCACGCCCAGGTCGTAGTAGTTCTCCTTGACCTTCGACCAGACGAACCGGCGCGCCGCCGGGTTGGTCGCGTCGTAGAACGCCACCGGCATCTCGGTGCCGAACCCCTTGTCCTTCCACGGCGCGTGCGCCGGGACCCCGCTCTCGGCGGCGACCAGGAGCCCCTTTTCGTGCATCTCCCGGTAGTTCGAGGACAACGGGCTGACCGACGGCCAGACCGACACCATCAGCTTGATCCCGAGCGACTCCAGTTCCCGCACCAGCCCTGCCGGGTCGGGCCACTCGGCCGGGTCGAACTTCCAGTCGCCGAGGTGCGTCCAGTGGAAGAAGTCCGCCACGATCACCGACAGCGGCAACCCGCGCGCGTGGTACTCGCGCGCCACGGACAGGAGCTCTTCCTGGGTGCGGTAGCGCAGCTTCGACTGCCAGAACCCGGCCGCCCACTCCGGCAGCATCGGCGCGTAGCCGGTCGCGTCGGCGTAGTGGCCGAGGATCTCTCGCGGGCCCTCGCCGGTGGTGACCCAGTAGTCGAGCTGGCGGGCGTCGTCGGCGACCCAGCGGGTGCCGTTGGCGGCCAGCTCCACCCGGCCGACCGCCGGGGAGTTCCACAGGAACCCGTAGCCGCGGCTGGACAGCAGGAACGGCACCGACACCTCGGCGTTGCGCTGCACGAGGTCCAGCACGAGGCCCTTCTGGTCGAGCCGGCCGTGCGTGTGCTGGCCGAGGCCGTAGATCCGCTCGTCGTCGTAGGCGGTGAACCGCTGTTCGAGGCGGCCGTAGCCGTTGCGCGACGGCATGAACAGGCGCGCGCCGGGCCACCAGAAGTGCGCGCGCTGCTCGGAAAGCAGCTCCTCGCCGGTGTCCGTGCGGACGAACCGCAGCTGCGCGTCGATCCCGGTGTCGGTGTCGGCGATCTCGACGATCGCGGTGAGGCCGCCGTTGACGACCTTGCCGCACCGCCCGTCGGTCTCCGCGGTGGCGGCCGACGGTTTCGCGGGCAGGAGCGCGCCCGGCACGTCGTCGAGGATGTGGTGGCGGCCGGCCCGCACGCGCAGGCTGCCGTCGCCCCACGGCTCGACGCGCAGGACCTCGTGCCGCACGGTGACTTCGAGCGAGCGGCCGTCTTCGGACGTGATCACGCGGTCTCCTTAGTCTTTGACGGCGCCGCTGGTCAGCCCGGCGACGACGTACCGCTGGGCCACGACGAGCAGGACGGCCGCGGGGACCGCGGCGAGGACGGCGGTGGCCATGATCCCGTTCCAGTCGGCGGACTGGTTGCCGACGAACCGGTAGATGCCCACCGTGATGGGCTCGAACGACTGCCCGGTGGTGAGGGTGACGGCGAAGAGGAAGTCCGCCCACGCGAACAGGAACGAGAACAGCCCGGCGGTGACCAGCGCGTTGCGGCTGACCGGGAGGATGATCGAACGGAACGTCCGCCAGTACCCGGCACCGTCCACTCGCGACGCTTCGGTGAGCTCCTTCGGCACGGAGATCATGAACGCCCGCAGCAGGAGCACCGCGAACGGGATCGTCGCGGTCGAGTCCGCCAGCACCAGCCCGAGGTAGTCGTCGATCAGGCCGAGGTTGCTGAACACGGTGTAGAGCGCGTTGGCCATCACGATGCCCGGGATCATCTGCACGATGAGCAGCACGAACACCAGCACCGGCCCGCCGCGCACCTTCAGCTGGGCCAGCGCGTACGACGCGGGTGCGGCGATCGCGAGCGACACGAGCACGGTCCCGAGCGCGACGACGACGCTGGAGAGCAGGTGTGGCCCTTGGGAGGACAACGCCTTGCGATAACCGTCCAGGGTGCCGTCGACGGGGAAGAACGCCGGGTCCGGGCGCAGCAGCGCGCCGCTGGGCTGCAGGGAGGCGTTGACCATCCAGTACAGCGGGAACAGCAGCACCGCGACGATCAGGACGCCGAAGACCGTCCGGGCTTTCATGCCGCGGCCTCGGCCAGGGTCGCCTTCGCCGAGCGCAGGTACAGCAACCCGAACGCCGTCGCCACCAGGATGAGCACATTGCCGACCGCGGCACCCTGCCCGAACGCGAAGTCCTGGAAGGACAGGCGGTAGGACCACGTCGTGAGCGTCTGCGTCGCGTTGGCCGGCCCGCCGCCGGTGACGACCATGATCACGTCGAACACCTTGATCGTGTAGACCAGCCCGAGCATGAGCACGATCCCGGTGACCGGCCGCAGCAGCGGCCACGTGACGTGCCGGAACCGCTGCCACGCGCCCGCGCCGTCCAGCGACGCGGCTTCGTAGAGCGACGCGGGGATCGCGCGCAGCCCGCCGTGCAGGATCACCAGGTTGAACGGGATGCCGATCCAGATGTTCGTGAGGATCACCGCGGGCAGCGCCCAGCCGGTGCTGCTCAGCCACGGCACCGCGTCGAAGCCGGCGAACCGCAGGGCCGCGTTCAGCACGCCGTGGTCCTGGTCGAACATCCACCGCCAGACCGCGCCGCTGACCACGAGCGGCAGGAGCCAGGGCAGCAAGAGCAGTGACCGCAGCAGAGCGCTGCCGAGGAAACGGCCGCTGAAGAAGACGGCGAGCGCGAGGCCGATGCCGAATTGGAAGACGAGCGACCCGGCCGTGAACAGCACGGTGTTGACGACCGCCGTGGAGAAGAGCGGGTTGCCGAACACGGCGGCATAGTTGGCGAAGCCGACGAAGGGCGCTTCGCCGGTGTAGAACGACTTCACCGTGTAGTTCTGAGTGCTCATCACGACGTTCGCCGCGAGCGGGTACCCGAAGAACACGACGATGTAGACCAGGGCCGGCAGCAGGAACAACCACGCGGCGAACCGGTTGTCCCGCCGGGGTTTCCGGCCGGCGCGGGGAGGAGCCGCGACGGCCGGAGCCACCAAGGTCACGAACCGCTCGCCTGTTGCGCGGCCTTCAGGGCCTGGTCGGCCGGCTGCTTCCCGGTCAGCGCCGCCTGGATCGCGTCGGCCAGCGCCTGCGAGACCTTGGGGTACTTCTCGCCGAGTTCGGCCGTGCGGGAGCGGGCGGAGCCGACCTCGTCGACGAACGCCTGCATCGCCGGCTGCTGCGCGCCGAACTTGGCCGCGGCGGCCGTCTTCGACGGGATGTAGGCGTGCGCTTTGCTCCACTCGAGCATCGTCGGCTCCGAGAGGATGCAGGAGAGCACCTTGCCGGCGGCCTGCTGGGCAGGGCCGCTGGTGACCGGCACGGTGCCGACCTCCCCGCCGAGCGCGACGACGGGCTTCCCGCCCGCCTGCGGCACCGGGATCGGCACGACGCCGTAGTGCAGGGACTTCTGCTCGTCGAGCCGGGCCAGGTTCCAGGACCCGTTGACCATCATCGCCGCGTTGCCCGCGACGAACTGATCGGCGACGTCGTTCTGGTTCCACGTCACCACGGACTTCGACGCCGTCCCGGAGTTCACGAGGTCGGTGACGAATTGAAGCGCTTTCACGGACTGCGCGGAGTCCAGCTGGGACAGTTCGGCGCCGTTGCTCCAGAAGAACGGCAGGAACTGCCAGGTGCCCTCTTCGGACGGGATCGCGGAGAAGGCGAGGCCGTACTTACCGTCCTTGGTGAGCTTCGCCGCGGCGGCCTTGAGCTCGTCCCACGTCTTGGGCGCCTCCACGCCGGCCGCGGTGAGGAGGTCCTTGTTGTAAATGAGCGCGAGGCCGTTGACGCCGGGGGCGACGCCGTACACCTTGTCCTGGTAGGTCCCCGCCTTGACGATGCTCGGGTAGTAGCCGTCGGTGGTGATGCCGTAGCCGTCCAGCGGGGTCAGCGCGCCGGTCGCGGCCACCTGCTGCAGCGTCGGGTTGTCGGTGAAGAGCAGGTCCGGCAGCGTCTTGGAGCTCGCGCCCTGCAGGACCTTCGGCAGCATCTGGGCGGTCGGCACGGTCTGGCGCTGGATCTTGATCCCGGTCTGCGTGGCGCAGGTGTCGAGGATCTTCTGCCAGGCGGCGGAACCCTGCTCGTCGGCGTAGTAGTCGAGTTCGGTGATGGACGTGGCGGCCGGGGCGCCGGCGTCGGTGCCGGTCGACGGGGCGCTGGGGCTGGGGCTGCACGCGGTCAGCAGCGCGGCGCTCGCGGCCAGGATCAGGGCGCGACGGGGTAGGGACATGGTGATCCTCCTTCGACGCTGGAGCAGAACCCGAGTTGCCAATCCGGCCAAAGGCAGGCCGCCCCGGAGCGGCACGTAGCCGTTGCTACGGGCCGATCCGGCCGTGGCCGTGGCCGTGGCCGGATTGGCAATGAACAACACAGTCAGGCTCGCGGCGCGGCGGTGCTGTCGCGCCGGGTGAGGCGGGGTCCGAGGAGCCGGACCTCGGGGGTGGTGTGGCCGGCGAGCCGGCGCATGGTCATCTCGACGGCCTGCGCCCCGACCTCTTCGGCCGGGATGGCGACCGTGGTCAGCGCGACCGGGTGCTGCTCGGCCATGCTGTCCGGGCAGACCGCGACGACGGAGATGTCCTCGGGCACCCTCAGCCCGCGGTGGCGCAGGTCCGAGAGCAGCCCGGGCAGCACGGCCTCGTTGTGCACGACCAGGCCGGTCAGGTCCGGGTCGGCGGCGAGCAGGTCGTCGAGGCAGGCGCTCACCGCTTCGTAGGAGTGGGCGCACGGCCGGTTCGTCGCCCGGATGTCGTGGCTCTTCGCGGCGTCGTCGAACCCGCGCAGGAACCGGGTCGCGTAGCTCGTGCCGCGCCGGTAGACGGCGGGGGAGGGGCCGATCAGCGCGACCGAGCGGTGGCCGAGGTCGGCCAGGTGCGCGACGCACGCCGAGCCGGCGGCGGTGAAGTCCAGGTCCACGCAGCTCAGCCCGGCCGGGTGGTCCGGCACGCCGATGAGCACCACCGGCAGGTCGAGCGCGATGAGCATCGGCACCCGCGGGTCGGCGGCTTCGATGTCCATCACCATCAGCGCGTCGGCGATCGCCGACGACGCCACCCGCTGCAGCGCGGCGGGGCCTTCGTCCTTGGTGAGCAGCAGCAGGTCGTGGTCGTGCGCGCGGGCCGCGGTGACCGCCGAGGCGACGAACTCCATCACCACGGCGACGTTGAGGTCCGTGCGCAGCGGCACGACCAGGGCGAGCACGTTCGTCTTGCTGCTGGCGAGCGCGCGGGCCCCGGCGTGCGGGTGGTAGCCGAGCTTGCGGATACTCTCCTCGACCAGCCGCCGGGTCTTCGGCGAGATCGAGCGCTTGCCGCTGATCACGTACGACACCGTGCTGGGTGCCACGCCCGCCGCCGTGGCGACGTCGTTGATCGTGACCACGGGCGGCCTCCTGAGGACGTGCGGAGCGGAACGTCAGTCGAAGCGCATCGACGATGGCACGAAGGTAAGTGACACCCGGCCGGAACACAAGCAGGATTTACCGTCCGCGGATATTCGATTCCCATTCGACGATCAGGGCGTGCGTCGAAACTGTCGAACACCCCTGATGAGGGATCTTCCCGCAGCTCAACGCGCAGTTTTCGGAGTCGGCCGGACTTCCTGGGTGCGCTCCCAGGAAGTCTTGACCGCGCACTCGCGCGACTGTAATAGTCGTCACCATCCTCACCCTCGACGCGAATGTTCCGCGCCGCACTGTCGAAACGATTCGACGATTACGGGAGGCCGTTCGTGCGCCAGTCCCCGCTCCGCCGCGCCCTCGTCCCGCTGGTGGCCGCCACCCTGCTCCTGGCGCCCGCGCCGGCGCTCGCGGCACCCCCGATGCCGTTCCGCGACCCGGCGTTGCCCCTCGCGACGCGGATCGACGACCTGCTGTCCCGGTTGACGGCCGACGAGAAGATCTCGCTGCTGCACCAGTACGAGCCGGCCATCCCGCGCCTGGGCATCGGCGTGTTCAAGACCGGCACCGAGGCGCTCCACGGCGTCGCCTGGTCGACCGACTACGACAACAACGGCGCGGTGGTCAAAGCCGACGGGACGGTATTCCCGCAGGCCATCGGCCTGGCTTCGACCTGGGACCCGGCGCTGGTCAAGCAGGTCGGCGCGGCCGTCGGGCAGGAGGCGCGCGGTTTCCACGCGCGCAACCCGACGCTGTGGGGCCTCAACCTGTGGGCGCCGGTGGTCAACCTGCTGCGCGATCCGCGGTGGGGCCGCAACGAGGAGGGCTACTCCGAGGACCCGTACCTCACGGGCGAGCTCGCGACGGCGTACGGCCACGGCATCCAGGGCGACGACCCGCGCTACCTGCAGGCCGCCCCGACGCTGAAGCACTACCTCGCCTACAACAACGAGGTCAGCCGCGACACCAGCAACTCCTCCGTGCCGCCCAAGATCCTGCACGACTACGACGAACAGGCGTTCAAGATCCCGCTGCAGGCCGGCGCGGCGAACGGCGTCATGCCGTCGTACAACCTGGTCAACGGGCGGCCGAACACCGTGAGCCCCGACCTCGGCGGCCTGCTGCGGAAGTGGGCGCCCCAGGACATCGCCGTCGTCAGCGACGCCGGCGCCCCGTCCAACCTCGTCAACTCCGAGAAGTACTACGCCACCAAGGCGGAAGCGGACGCGGCGGCCATCAAGGCCGGGCTCGACAGCTTCACCGACAACGACACCAACGGCTCGATCACCGTCGAGGCCGTGAAAGAAGCGCTGACCCGCGGGTTGCTGACCATGGCCGACGTCGAGAAGGCCGACCGGCACCTGCTGTCGCTGCGCTTCCGGCTCGGCGAGTTCGACCCGCCGGGCCGCAACCCGTACGCGAAGATCACCCCGGCGGTGATCGACTCGCCCGAGCACCGGGCGCTCGCGCGCAAGGTGGCCGACGAGCAGGTCGTCCTGCTGCGCAACAACGCTGGTGCGCTGCCCCTGGACGCGGCGAAGAACCGGCGCGTCGCCGTCGTCGGCCCGCTGTCCGACACGCTGTACGAGGACTGGTACAGCGGCTCGATGCCCTACCGCGTCACGCCGGCGCGGGGCATCGCGGAACGCCTGGGCGCGGCGGGCACGGTGGCGTCGTCCGAAGGCGTCGACCGGATCGCGCTCAAGGACCTCTCGACCGGCCGGTACCTGACGGCGCCGTCCGCGCCCGGCAAGGTGACCGCGGGCGGGACCGTCGCGGGCACCCCCGAGTCCTTCGACGTCTACGACTGGGGTGCGGGCAAGAACACCCTGCGCGCGGCGGCGAACGGCAAGTTCCTGAGCTTCTCCGGCGGCGCGCTGGTGAACGACGCCGACCAGCCCACCGGGTGGTTCGTGCAGCAGCAGCTCAAGCTCGACGTCCAGCCCGACGGCAGCTACGTGCTCGAGTACGCGGGCAACGAGGTCACCGAGCCGTGGTTCGGCCCGAACCGCTACGCCGTCGTCGGCGCCGACGGGGTCCTCACGATTTCCGCGCCCGACGCGGCGCACGCGACGAAGTTCGGCCGCGAGGTGCTCACCAGCGGGGTTTCGTCGGCGGTCGCCGCGGCGCGGGGCGCGGACACGGCCGTTGTCGTGGTCGGCAGCATGCCGTTCATCAACGGCCGCGAGGCGAACGACCGGACGAGCACTTCGCTCGCCCCGGCGCAGCGGGCGCTGATCGAAGCGGTTTCTAAGGTCAATCCGCACACGGTCGTGGTGGTGGAGAACAGCTACCCGACGACCGGCTGGGACACGCTGCCGGTGCCGGGGATCGTGTGGACGAGCCACGCGGGGCAGGAGACCGGGCACGCGGTCGCCGACGTCCTCTTCGGCGACCACGACCCGAGCGGACGGCTCACCCAGACCTGGTACGCCTCCGACGCCGGACTGCCGAGCATCCTCGACTACGACATCGCAAAAACCGGGATGACCTACCAATATTACCGCGGGAAGCCGTTGTACCCCTTCGGTTACGGGCTCAGCTACACAAGCTTCCGGTATGGCGCGGTGCGTGCTTCACGCTCTGGCTCTTCTGTGCAGGTCAGCGTGGACGTGACGAACACGGGTGCTCGCTCCGGGACCGACGTCGTCCAGCTCTACTCGAAGGCGTCCGGTGTGCAGCGGCTGCGGGACTTCTCGCGCGTGACGCTGAAACCGCACGAGACGCGGACGGTCCGGTTCTCCGTTCCCGTGGCGGACCTGGCGTCGTGGGACGTCTCCCGCGACCGGTCCGTGGTGGAGCAGGGGGTGTACGACTTCTCCGTGGGCCGCAACGCTTCCGACCTCTCCGCGGCGCAGCCGGTGTTCGTGCCGGGGGAGCGGCCCGCGCCGCGCGACCTGAGCCGTCCCACCCAGGCGCAGAACTTCGACGACTACGCCGGGACGACGTTGACGGACACGGCCAAGACGTCGGGCACCTCGGTCGCGGCCGTGGCCGGGAGCTGGCTGGCGTATCGCGACGTCGCCTTGAACGGCCCTTCGCGGTTCACGGCATCGGTGTCCACAGTGGAGTCGGCGCGTGTCACGGTGCGGTTGGACTCACCGGCCGGCCGGGTCCTGGGCACGGCTTCGGTGGCGTCCACGGAGGACCGGTACGCGTACACGATGGTGACCGCGGCGCTGGCGAAGGCGACCGGTCGCCACGACGT
Source organism: Amycolatopsis sp. NPDC051061 (assembly GCF_040682935.1). Taxonomy (NCBI): domain Bacteria; kingdom Bacillati; phylum Actinomycetota; class Actinomycetes; order Pseudonocardiales; family Pseudonocardiaceae; genus Amycolatopsis; species Amycolatopsis sp. NPDC051061. The sequence goes on along the minus strand of NZ_JBFBBZ010000018.1, from coordinate 90,850 downwards.
GTACCTGACCTTCGACGGGCCGGTGAACCTGGCGACGTTCTCCCTGCGGTGAGTGGTCTGCCGCGACTGGTGTCGGCTGCCAGAGTCGGGTTCTGACGTTGCCGGGATGTCATGAACGACTCGTTCACCTCGTCCGGCGGCATGAAAGGGTCGTTCATGACGTTCGGCGGCCCGAAGCTCAGGGTCTCCGGCCGACCCCGGCGTACGGGAGGGTGTTCGCGCCGGGTTCGGCACCGTGGTGTCGATCTCCGGCGGTACCCAGCTCAGCTCCCCGGTCATGGGGACCTCCCACCCTCGTTCGAGAGGGCTTCGAGAGGGCGGAGTGTAGCGCCCTCCGTTCGTGTGGACCCGCGCTCGGCCCGCCCGCTGCCCCGTTAGGGTGGCCCGGTCGCGAGGAGGAGACATGACCGGCGCGCGTCCCGTTCCCGGCCGGTGGCCCGTGCTCGGGCACACGGTGCCGCTGCTGCGCGACCCGCTGAAGCTCTTCACTTCCCTTCCGGCGCACGGAGAAGTCGTCGAACTCCGGCTCGGGCCGCTGCCGGTGCACGTGGTCACGACGCCCGAACTGTCCTGGCAGGTGCTGGCCACCGACGCCGACAAGTTCGACAAGGGCCTGGTCTTCGACAAGATGCGCCCGCTCTTCGGCGACGGCCTGGCCACTTCGAAACCACCGGCGCCGAGACCACGGCCGTCGCGCTGGCCTGGTTCTTCCACGAGCTCGGGCAGCACCCGGAGGTCGAACGCCGATGACCGTGGTGCCGCGGACCTGACGGTGCCCGTTCGGCTACCAGGTGTAGTGTCTCCGAGTTCGTTCACCTGTCCGAGTCCAGAGGGAGTGCGGCGTGAAGCTGCCCGTCAAGGTGACGTCAGCCTTGTTCGCCTGCGGAGTCCTGCTCGCTTCACTGACCGCCGTCGACGGCGTGGTCCTCACCGGTATCACGCACCTGCCCGCGTTGCCCGTCTTGGCGATCGGCGCGGCGCTCGGCCTGCAGCCCGCGTTGCTCGACGGCCGGCTGGGCCGGCTCGGCAGCGACCCGTTGTACTTCACGACGAGGCCGGGGGCGCGGGCCGGGCTGTTCTACGCGGCGGCCGATTCCGACCCCGCCGTGATCGCCGCGGACGAAGCGGCCAAGGACCAGGTTTCGGTGCCCGGGATGGGCACGGTCGCGCTGTTCGGGATCGTGTTGCCGGCGACGAGGGGAATTACCGTACCGGTTTTCCAGGTGGTGGGAGAAAAGGACGTTCTTTTCTGCGGCCTGCTCGCGCTGCGTGACTGTGCGGACGTCAACGTGGTGCGCGCGCAGGAAGCGCCCTACTACGCCGATCCGTCGAAACTGTCGATGTACGTCCTGCCGGGTGCCGGTCATTCCGTTGTGTTGCACGAAAACGCGGCGAACTACCGTGATGCCACCCGGTCGTGGCTTCGGGATCGCCTGGCGATCGCTCCGCAGGGTTATCACTCGATTGGATGAATGCCGTTTCGTGCACCGGACGCAATTTCGCGCCAAGATATATCGGCTACCCGACCCGGAGTGTGAACGAAACCCAGGACAGGCTGAGGTGACTGCTCCCCATCCCCGCGGTGACGACCCGCGGAAGAAGCCGTCCGCCGAACGTGCGGCGAGGCGGCTCGGCACCTTGGCGCGCAAATGGGGCTACCTGATCGGCACCACCGCGTACCTGCCGCACACGCCCGAGGAGATCGAGCGCGAGCTGGCGGTGCTGGTCGGCCGGCTGTTCGAAGCGGTCGCGAGCGATCCGCCGGAGCTCGAGGAAGCCGCGGCCACGGGCACCCGGCTCGTCGAGCTGCGCTGCGTCGGCGCGGACAGCCTGCGCCGCAGCCTGGAGGTGCTCGGCAAGGCCCTGCTGCGCGAGCCGGAGCTGCGCCTGGTCGACGGGCTCGCCGAGCGGGTGGTGCTGGTGCTCGGCGCGCTCAGCTCGGGCTACGGCGAAACGTTGCGCGAAGACATCCAGAAGCGTCAGGAAGGCCTGAGCCGGGCGCTGCTGAAGGTCGAGCAGGAGACGCGGCAGAAGCAGGTCATCACGCGCGCGCAGTTCGAAGAGGTGTTCGCCGGCTCGGCCAGCGGTGTCGCGCTCACCGAGCTGGACGGCCGGGTGCTGCGCGCCAACGCGGCGCTCGCCAAGACGCTCAACCGCACGCCGGCCGAACTCGCCGCGATGACCCTGTTCGACCTAATCCACCCGGAGGAGGTCGAGCAGCTGCGGGAGGCGTACGGGGAACTGGTGGCCGGCCGGCTGCACCGGCTGCGCGTCGGACGCCGGCTGGTCGGCAAGGACGGCGAGCCGATGTGGGCCACCTTCGCCGCGTCGGTGATCCGCGACGCGGTCGGCGCGCCCCGGCAGCTGATCACGATCGTCGACGACGACACCGAGGTCTCGCTGCTGCAGCGGCGGCTTTCCCACCAGGCCCTGCACGACGTGCTGACGGCGCTGCCGAACCGGCAGTTCTTCAGCACCCGCCTCGAGAACCTGCTGCGCGACGCCGACGCGGCCCGCGGCGTCACGCTGTTCCACCTCGACCTCGACGGCTTCTCGCAGATCACCGGCGGGCTCGGCCAGGACCTCGGCGACCGCGTGCTGCGCGGGGTCGCGGGAAAGCTGAAGGCGGTGTTCGAAGGCGAGAAGGCCCTCGTGGCGCGCCTCGGCGGCGACGAATTCGGCGTGCTGCTGCAGAACACCGCGGACACCCCGGGCGTCCTGACGCTCGTCCGCCGGATCACCCACGAGCTGGCGGAGCCGGACTACGTGGACGGCGACCGCGGTGTCGCGGTGTCGGCCAGCATCGGGGTCGTCCACCGGCCGCCGCGCGACATCACGCCGGCCGAGCTGCTGCGCGCGTCGGACCTGACGCTGCGCCGCGTGCAGCGGGCCGGGGCCCAGTGGGGCCTGTTCGACCGCGAGCTGGACCGCCGCGACCGCCACGACTTCGGTCTCGCCGCGGCGATGGCGGGCGCGTGGGAGAACGGCGAAGTCGAGGTCGGCTACCGGCCGCTGGTGGCCGCGGTGGACGGCTCGGTGCGGGGCGTCGAGGCGCGGCTGCGCTGGAAGCATCCCACCGAAGGCGTGCTGTCGCACGAGACGTGCGTGCGCCTGGCGGGAGAGACAGGTCTGGCGCTGCCGCTGGGCACGTGGCTCCTGCGCACGGCGGTCGAGCGGGTCGCGGCGGCCGACGTCCCGGTGCCGCTGACCGTCGAGCTGACGACGCACCAGGCCGCCGACCCCGAGCTGGTCGGCGAGATCCGTGGCGTGCTGGAGTCGACGGGTTTGGCGCCCGAGCGGCTGCGGCCGGGCTTCCCGTCGACGACCCTGCTCGCCGACTCCGGCGACGCGGCCGACAACCTGAAGGTGCTGGCGGAAATCGGCGTGGGCGCGGAGATCCACGACTTCGGCGACGTCACGTGCCTCACCGAGTTCCCGGCGCGCGCGGTCCGCGTGGCGGCGAACCTGGTGGCCCGCCGCGAACACCCGCTGGTGGACCGCTCGCTGACGGCGCTGATCGAGGCGGCCCACCTGGCCGGCGCGGAGGTCGCCGTGACCGGGATCGGGCGCGCGGACGAAAGCGAGTGGTGGCGCGACAGGGGCGCGGACCGGCTGTCGGGGCCGCTGTTCACCGAGGTGCCGGGCGGCCTGCCGTCCTGCTGAGCTCCTCAGATCCGGACCAGCACCTCGTCGAGGGACTTGCGCCGCAGGTCCGGCACGACGCAGTCGTCGGCCGGGTAGCCGACCGGGATCACCGCGAACGCGCGTTCGTTGCGGGGACGGCCGAGCAACGCGCCGAGGAACCGCATCGGCGACGGCGTGTGCGTCAACGCCGCCAGCCCGGCCACCTGCAACGCCGTCAGCAGCATGCCGACCGCGATGCCCACCGACTCGTCGACGTAGTAGTGCTTGTGGACGCCACCCTCGTCGTCGAGCGCGAACCGCTGCTGGAACACGACGATCAGGTACGGCGCGTCGGTCAGGTGGGGCTTCACCGCGTCGGTGCCCAACGGCCGCAGCGCGTCGAGCCATTCGTCGCCGAGCCGGCCGTCGTAGGAGATCCGCTCCTCCGCTTCGGCGGCCTCACGGATCGTCTGCCGCACTTGCGGATCGGTGACGAGGACGAACGTCCACGGCTGCTGGTGCGCGCCGCTGGGGGCCGTGGAGGCCACCGCGATCGCGTCGAGCACCGCGCCTTCGGGCACCGGGTCGGGGGAGAACATCCGGACCGAGCGCCGCGCTTCCATCCGCCGCCGCAGGGCGGCGGCCTCGGCGACGGCTTCGGCGGCGGGCACGCGGGCCGGCCGGTACGGGACGTGGCGATAGGTCATGCCCGGATTGTGGCGGGGGACACCGCCGCGACAGCAGGGCCGAACGTGCGATTTCCGGGACTATGACGTCCGGTGTACGGACAGTAAGGTCATCCTTGCTTCGAGTTTTACGCTGAACGGAGCAAGGAAACTAGGCTGTTCGGTCCTGTCGCGCGAAGTGACCTCCTCATTACCCTCCAGTAGTCAGTGGTGCCGATCACAGTCGCCGGAGGAGGCCTCATGGCGTCGCGCGTCCGGGGAGCCGGCTCCGAAGACCGGCGCGAACTGCGGCTCAGGCACATCGCCGGCTGCCTCTCCTGCACCCTCAAGTGTGGGTACTGCGGGCTGCCGGTGCGGCTCGCCGGGCCGGGTGCGCATCCCGGCTACGGCGTGGTCGAAGAAGTCACCGGGGAACTGGTGCTGCTGCACCGGTTCTGCCGCGACGCGCTCGGCCGCTGCGGGACGCGGGGGTGCGTGCTGCGGCGTGCCCACCTCGGCCGCGCGACCGAGCAGTACGAAACCGGCCGCCGCCGTCCCGGGCGCTACCAGCGCCTCGGCGTCCGCCGGTCGCCCGACCTCGATCTGTACCGGAAACACTGGCGGGTCGCGAAGATGCGGTACGCGTGCAAGGCGTGCCGCTACTACACCGGCTCGCATTGAGCCGTTCCTTCAAAGTACGACCGGAGGACTCGTGCTCGTTCGTCTGATTCTCGGCCTGCTCATGACGGTCGTCGGCCTCGCCGTCGCCGGCAAGCGGGTGGCGTTCCTGTACCGGCTGATCAAGGCCGGCCAGCCCGACACCAAGCGGTCGGACGACCTGGGCGCCCGCGTCTTCGCGCAGGTGCGCGAGGTGTTCGGCCAGCGCAAGCTCCTGAAGTGGTCGGTGCCCGGCCTGGCGCACTTCTTCACGTTCTGGGGCTTCGTGATCCTCGCTTCGGTGTACCTCGAGGCGTACGGCGCGCTCTTCGACGAGCGGTTCGCGATCCCGTGGATCGGCCACTGGGCGGTGCTCGGCTTCCTGCAGGACTTCATCGCCGTCATGGTGGCGGTCTCGCTGGGCGTCTTCACGGTGATCCGGATCCGGAACGCCCCCGAGCGCAAGGACCGCGCGTCGCGCTTCTACGGCTCGCACACCGGCGGCGCGTGGCTGATCCTCTTCATGATCTTCAACGTCGTCTGGACGATGTTCTTCTTCCGCGGCGCGTCGTCGGCGTCCGGCAACTTCCCGTACGACAACGGCGCGTACGTCTCGCTCGGCGTCGGGAACCTCCTGGAGCCGCTCGGGCACTCGACGACCGAGGTGCTCGAGACGGTCGGCCTGATGCTGCACATCGGCGTCATGCTGGTGTTCCTGTCGATCGTGCTCTACTCCAAGCACCTGCACATCTTCGTGGCGCCGATCAACGTCTCGGCGAAACGCCTGCCGGACGGGCTCGGCCCGCTGCTGCCGATGGAGTCCGGCGGCAAGCCGATCGACTTCGAGGACCCGGGCGAGGACGACACGTTCGGCCGCGGCAAGATCGGCGACTTCACGTGGAAGGGCATGCTCGACTTCGCCACGTGCACCGAGTGCGGCCGCTGCCAGTCGCAGTGCCCGGCGTGGAACACCGGAAAGCCGTTGTCGCCCAAGCTCGTCATCATGAACCTGCGCGACAACCTGTTCGAGGAGGCGCCCTACATCCTCGCGGGCACCGAGCACGAAGAGGCGCGCCCGCTCGTCGGCCCGGAGGCCGACGGCGGCGTGATCGACCCGGACGTGCTCTGGTCGTGCACCACCTGCGGCGCGTGCGTCGAGCAGTGCCCGGTGGACATCGAGCACGTCGATCACATCGTCGACATGCGCCGCTACCAGGTGATGATCGAGTCGGCGTTCCCGACCGAGCTGGGCGGGCTGTTCAAGAACCTGGAGACCAAGGGCAACCCCTGGGGCCAGAACAACTCCGAGCGCCTGGCCTGGACGAAGGACCTCGGCTTCGACGTCCCGGTGTTCGACGGCGAGCTCGCGGAAGACGTCGAGTACGTGTACTGGGTCGGCTGCGCCGGCGCGTTCGACGACCAGGCGCGCAAGACGGTCCGCGCCACGGCCGAATTGCTGCACATCGCGGGCGTGAAGTACGTGGTGCTCGGCAAGGAGGAGTCCTGCACGGGCGACCCGGCGCGGCGCGCGGGCAACGAGTTCCTGTTCCAGATGATGGCGCAGCAGACGGCCGAGACGCTCAACGCGGTGTTCGAGGGCCGCGAGCCGAAGCTGCGCAAGATCGTCACGACGTGCCCGCACTGCCTCAACACGCTGGGCCGCGAGTACCCGGACCTGGACGGCCACTACGAGGTCGTCCACCACACGCAGCTGCTGAACCGCCTGGTGCGCGGCGGCCAGCTGACGCCGGTGAAGGCGGTCGAGGATGGTCCGAAGGTGACCTACCACGACCCGTGCTACCTCGGGCGCCACAACAAGGTCTACACGCCGCCCCGCGAACTGGTGGGCGCGACGGGCGCGACGCTGGAGGAGATGCCCCGCCACGCGGACCGGGCGTTGTGCTGCGGCGCGGGAGGCGCCCGCATGTGGATGGAGGAGCAGATCGGCAAGCGCATCAACCTGGAGCGCGTGGACGAAGCGATCGCGACCGACGCGGAGACGATCGTGACGGGCTGCCCGTTCTGCCGGGTGATGCTGACCGACGGGCTGGTCCAGCGGCAGAGCGAGCAGAAGGCGGAGAACGTCGATGTCCGCGACGTGGCGCAGCTGCTGCTGGAGCGGGTGAAGGCCCCGGACGCGGCGCCCAAGCCATGAACCCGGTTCGGCGGAGAGGCGCCTTCATGGGCTCAGCGACCGAAATGTACGAAGGCACCCCACAGCAGGACAGCGAGGTCGCGGTCGGCGCCGGTCAGCTCACGGTCCAGCGCTATCCGCGTCTGCTGCACCGTCGCGTGCAGCGCCTCCGCGGATCGTGCCGCGGAGGGTGACGGATCCGCGACGAGGCGGTAGAAACGTTCCGCGATGTTCTTCGAGACGCTGTCGTTCACCTGCCAGTTAGCGGCCACCACCCGGTCGAAGCCTGCCGTCAGCATCGCTCCGGCGAGGTGCACGGCTTCGTCGGGCAAGGTCAGCCGTCCCGACGACGATTGGCAGGCGCTGAGGTAAGCCAGGTGCGCACGGCCGGTGCGAGCCGCGCGGAGGTCGGCGAAGGTGAGCCCGCCGGTGCGAGCGTAATCGTGGCTCAGCAGGCAGGCACTTTCCGTGCTGTAGGTGTCCTGCCGGCCGTGCCCGGCGAAGTGGAACCAGGTGTGCAGCGGGAGTTCCGTCAGCAACCGCGACCGCGTCGCCTCGGCGTCGAGGAGCAGGGTGCTGTCGCGGAGGGCGGTGGCCGCGATCAGTGCCTCGTCGGTCGCCGCCCCGAGAGACGCATACCCCGGCGTTTCGCCGACCCCCACCGCCAATGCCCGCTGGTTCCCGGGCGGCGCTTCGGGCAGCAGCAACGTCCGCAATGTCGGCACGTATGACGGCACCACGTGGTCCAGGACGATCTCCGGTAGCTCGTCGCCGGACTTCCGGTACCGGCCGGCGGCGTGGATCGGCAGGAGCGCCACCAGTCCGGTCGGGCACAACCACACGCGCCGGCGCGGCCCGAGGGCGGCCAGTACCGGCGCGGCCACGCTTTCCCACAGCCAGCTGAGGGTGTTGTGCAGCGAGCGGACACGGAGATCGACCGTGTCCTTGTCGACCGCGGCAAGCGCCGGACCGATGACGAACCGGTCCCGGTGCTGGAGGAACCGCGCCGACTGGTCGACCAGGTGCTCGTGGCGAAGCCGGGGGAGTGGCACGACGGTGAGCTCGCCGTCGGCCAGCACGAGCGCGTCGGAGCGAAGCTTGCTCGCGTTCACGATGACGGCCGGTCCCGGCAACCGTGCCAGGAGCTCGGCGCACGAGGGTCCACTGAGGAATCGCTCGAACCCCGGCTTGCTCCGGATTTCGGCCAGGACGTCCGACTCGCCGGCTTCCAGGCTTCGGCGCAACAGGAGCTCGGCATGTGTGGCTGGTGAGTCCGCGTCGGTCCGGAGGGCACCGATCCGCAGATCGACTTCCCGGTATCGCCTTGCGAGCTCCGGGTGCGCGGCGTCCAGGCGATCGAGGTCGGTGGTGTCCGTGATGCCCGTACCGAGCAGAATGCCGCGGCCCCGCTCGAGCAGTTCGACCGCGAGGTGCGGCTCACCGGCGGCCAGCGCGGCGGCGGCCGCGTCCGACGCGAGGGCGAAGAACCGGCTCAAGCCGTGTTCGCGGTCGGCCGGTCGCCAAGTGCGGGGCACCATCCGGACCAGAAGCTCGACTGCCGCGCGGTAAGCACGGCAGGCGCCGGGTCGATCGTGGCCGGCGAGGAGCTCACCGAGAGAGGCGTGGGCGTGGATCCGGTCCTCCGGTGCCATGGGTGCGTCCAGCACAGCCCGCAGGACGGTGACCGCCTCGGCGCGGGCCGTGGGCGCGTCGAAGCTGTCGACGCGAATCTTCAGCAGGCGCACCAGGGCGAGTTGGTTCGCGGCTGATATCCGGTGATCTTTCGGCTGCTCGGCCGCCAGGGCACGGACCAGCTGCTCGGCCTCGTCGAGAAGTGCGGGGTCGTGCTCGGAGGTGAGCCGGTCGGACAGTGCGGCGATGAGTGCCGAGCGAACCAGCTGGTGACCGATGGCGCCCGGCTCGGCCGTGGCCAGCCAGGTGCGGCAGCACGCCTCCGCTTCGGCTCGGACGGCCCGATCCGGATGCTTCCTCAGGGCGATGGCGAGGTTGTTGGCGAGCAGGCCGCGACTGGCGAATTTTTCCGGTGCGATGGACAACGCCTCACGCAGTGTCGAGATCGCCGTGTCGAGGCACGCGCGTTCGTCGCGACCGGCCAGTCCGTTCGCCGTGTCGAGGTATACGGACCCCAGGATGGACAACAGCATCGGCCGGAACGAGTCGTGCGCCGCCATCGAGTCGAGTGCTTCGTGGAGATGGCCGGACGCCGCGTCCAGGGCGGAGGTGACTCCGAAGTACCGGAACTGGTCGATCAAGGCGAGAGCGAGGTTGGCCCGCCGCCCCGGCAGGTTGACGTCGCCGGCCGGCGTCAAGGCGAGGATCTCCGTGAACCGCGCGGTCACCTCTTCCACCAGCGGTCGCTCGCCGCTGCGACGGAACTGCTCGTGCTGCACGTTGGTGAGCGAGGTGAGGCGGCCGGGGTAGAGGTTGTTGTCGTGCGGCGTCAGCCGGACGGCCTCGGTGAGCTCTGCCGCGGCGCGGGCGAGCGCGTCCGGCTGTCCCAGGGCGACGGCCGCATTGGTGCGTAGTTCACCGAGAGTCGTGAGTGCCATGACCCGCAAGCCGGGTTCGTCGGTCGTCCGCACCGCGTGTTCGGCGGCGGCGATCGCCTCGCCGAGCACTGCGGGATCGGCGTCGAGGTCGAACCAGGTGCCGAGGAGGGAGGCGAGTACGTGCGAACTCCGTGGCTCGCCGGTCGCCGCCGTCGGACGGCAGAGGTCGATGGCCTCGGTGAGGACTCCGCGGTCGCCCGTGCGATCGAAGCGGTGGGTCAGCATCGTCGCGAGGCCGCTCCGGATCGTGGCCAGCCCGCGCAGGTCGGCTTCCGGGGTCTCCTTCAGGGCCTCCCGGTAGACCTGCTCACTTTCGTCCAGGTGGGGGAGCTCGGAGGTCCGGTCGAACCGGTCGCCCAGCGCCTGGGCGAGGTTGTTCAAGTAGACGTAGCGCCACGGATCGTCCGGCGGCTCGGCGGCGGCCCGCGCCTGGGTGATGGCGTCCTCGAGCAGGGTGCGGTCGGAGGTGGCCTCGGCCAGGTCTCGCAGCGCGCGGCTGAGCTGGCTGTGCAGATGATTGCGGAACCAGGAGAGCGGCGTGACCCGCAGCATCGCGCGCAAGTCCTCGCACGCCCGCTCGAGGTACGCGGTTTCGCCCGTGGCGCGATAAGCCTGGATCAATTCCTCGACGGGATCGATGGGGTCGGCGCGGTCCGGCACGGGACTCCTCGGTTCTACGGAGACGTTCGCGGCTGCCAATCGCTCGGCTTCCCCGCGATGCAACGGACTCCGGTCGGGACTCACTCGAACGGAGCATCGGATCAGGCGTTGTCGGGCTCCATTCCGGCGGCGAAGAGCGCGCACTGCGGAGCGCCACCGGGCGCGGCCACGACGCTGCGATCGCAGTGGTCCAGCGGACACCGGTGCGCGACCCGGAACCGGCCGCGCAACCACGACGGCGACTGGCCTGCCGCGTCGCCGTCGCGGATCACCTGCGTCTTCGCGTTCCGCAGCAGCCGGTCGATCTTCGTGGCGAGGGCGTTCCAGCCGTCGAGGGTATCCACGCCCGCGCGGGTGTCCGCCAACAGATCTTCGTACCGGTCGCGTTCCTGGACTACGGTCGCTTCGTCGCGGATCCGCGGCAAACGGATGCAGATATCTGCCCAGAGCTTGCGGTTGTCGTCGTCGGGCATTTCGTCTCCGATCACGGGATCGCGGTTCTTCGGTGTGTAAGGTGGCACATTACGCAGGAGGTGTCGATGTCCCCGATCCCCGAGATCGTTCCTCAGGGCATCCCTTTGTCCAAGGACATCGTGGGAAGAGTCCACGACGCGGTCGTGCGGATCACCACGTCCCGACAGGGCTGGTGCGGCCCAGTGGAATCAATCGGGATACGACGGGTCATCGGCGGCGGACGCAGTGGTGCTCTCGTTTTGGAGGTCGTGCTGCGGGCCGGTTCGGAACGTCGCCAACGCGTCGTCAAAATCGGGTCTCCCGTCGAGATGGCCGCCGAGTTCGCGAATTTCCGGCGGTTTCTCGGCGATTACCCGGCCGCTGTGTGTGCGCCTATTCAAGAGGTGACGGACGGCGCGCGCGACGGGGCCGGCGACCCGGCCTCCGAAACTGAAGCCGTCGTCTACGCGCACGTCGCGGACTACGTCGGCCGATCAGAAGTGTCGGCGGTGACGCTCGAAGACGTCGTGATCGAAGCGTTCAAGGGCAGCGAAGCCGAACTCGAGCGGGCCCTGAGCCTGATCGCCGCGTTGTTCACCGCGATGGCGACACCGTTCCACAACCGGCAGGTGGTGCGGGCCGAGCGAAGCTTGCGCGATCTCAACCCCGCGCTCGGGCCCGACCTCGTGGTCGAACCCGGCGCGGTGACCGCGTGGCTCTCGTACCCGGAGGACGTCTTTCAGGCGTCCCTCGGAGACGACGGCTTCGAGCCCGGGACTTCGATCCGGCTGGCCGATCCGGCTCATTCCGCCGTGCGTGTCGTGCTGCGTCCACCGTGGGACGGCCCGATCGTGGGCGTGGTGGTGAGCTCGCGGTTCGCCGAGCGGCGAGTGCGCTTCGACGCGGCGTTCGGGGCCGTCGAGCACGCGGCGGAGGTCGTCGTGGCCGATGGCGTCCGCACGGCCGACCCGGCGCACGGGTTGCGGCCCGTGCTGACCGACCCGCGGCTCGGCCGGGTTCGCGGTGTCGTGCACGGCGACCTGAACGCCCGCAACGTCATGTGCGTGGACGGCCGCCCGGTGCTGATCGACTTCGCCCGGGTTGCCGACGACCACCCGATTTTCGCCGATGCGGCGTGGCTGGAGATCAGCCTGGTCCGGGACGTCTTCGCCGAGCTGTCCTACGGCGAGCTCGTCCGGGTGCAGCGGTTGCTCGCTCTGGCCTCCCGGCTGCAGCAGCCGGGTGTGGACGACCGGCTCGCGGAACTGCTCGAAGGAACGCCGGAAACCGCCTTCCGGATCCTGGCGAAGATCCGGTCGAGCGCGGTCCGCGCTTACCCACGGGAGGCCGTCGCCTGGCGCGACTACCTGGCGCAAGTCCACTTCGCCGCTTATCGGACCGCGAAGTGGGACGGACCGGTGCAAACCGCGGATAAACTGCGTGCGGTCCACGCCGCGGCCGGGGTGGCTACCGAGTGGCTCGCGTCGGACGACCCGTTCGCGCACTGGACGGATCCGGGCGAGGTACTGGCGTGCGTAGCGGATTTCGCCGACCTGGCGGATCCTGAGTCCGTCGATGTCGTCACCGGGCTCGTAGCGGCTGTCGACCGCGCGGCTTGCCCGGCGCACGAGGAGAACCTGCGCGAGCTGGCCGACCGGTACGTGATCGGGAATTTCGTGGCGGAGGCCCGCGAAGCGGTGCTCGAGCTGTCGCGCGAACACGACGACTTCCTGGCCACTGTGCCGGAAGAGCCGGCGGAGCCGCTCGTCCTTGTCGGCGGCGCCGGCAGCGGGAAGACGCGCGTCCTCCGCGAGCTCGCCTACCGGGCCGCGATGGACATCGCCCGCCCCGAAGCCGGAACGGCCGGACTGAGGATGCCCCGGCTGGTCGATGCCCGCCTGCTGCTCGCCGAAGGGACGGAAGGCGCGGGATTGCCACGGGAAGCGCTCGTACTCGGTGCGGTCCGACTGCTGGTGGACGGTGTCGACGACGTTCCGTTCACGGATCGGGAACGGCTGTTCCGCTTCGTCGCCGAACTGCACGGGCGATTCCCGCGCATCGCCGTGATCGTGGCGTCGCGGGATGGTGGCCAAGCAGAGCGGGCCGGGCTGCGCACGAGGCAGATCGATAGGTGGACTCCCGAGGCTGCCATGCGCTTCATCACCGGCAGCGGAGCCCGGTGCCCCATCCCGGACGCGGATCTCCCGGACCTCCACCGCGAGCTCGTCGCGCTCGGTGGCGTCACGCCGGGCATGCTGGCGATGTACGTGGACGCCGTCCGGGGACACGGCCGGACGATCCCCCTCGCGGAGGTCCACCACGAGTACTTCGCGGTCCGGCTTGGCGACCTCGAGCCCGCCGGTCTCGTCGAGGCGGCGGAGCTCAGCGTCGACTCCGGCGGTCCCGTGCCCGCACCCGGAGCGCCCGAGGAGTTCTTCGCTCGCGGCATACTCCGGCGCGAGGGCGGGAACGTGCTGTTCAACCAGGGGATCGAACGAGACTTCATCGCCGCGATGGCGCTCGAGTCCGCGTCGGAGGACCGGGTGTGCGAGCGGGCCCGGCGATTCGCCTGGCGACCCATCTTCTTGCTGGCGGCCCGCTTACCCGAGGTGCCGGACAGCGTCGTGACGATCGGCGTCCGGACGGTGGCGACCGCGGATCCCGAGTTCGCCGCGAAGCTGCTGCGTCTCCGGCCCTCGTCGGCGTGCTGCTCGGAGTTCGTCTCCGCCCAATCGGCGATCCTCGCCGATCCGGAACAGGGCCGCTTCGCGGCCCTCAGAGCCGTCGAATCCCTCAAAGCCGTCGGCACGCCCGAAGCGCTGCGAGAACTCAAGCGTCGGTTGACCGGGGGGACGATGCCGCTGAAGCTCATGATCCCGTCGCTGGTCGTGCTCACCCGAGAGCAGTCATCGCGGCCGGAAGCCTTCCCGGTGCCGAAAAATTGGCTGCGCAGCGTGCTCGGCATGCTGCTCGACGGGGGACGCCCGCCTGAGTCGCTCCGCGAAGTCATCCGAGTCATCGACTTCCAAGGCGTACGCGGCCTCGAGCTGATCCTGGCCCAGCTCGTCACCTCGGCCGATTCCGGCGTCGCTCAGGCAGCCGACGCCGAGTTGTCGTCGCTGGGCGTGGTACTGCCCGGTGCTCTCCGCACCGAGCGGCCGCGGTTGGTGGCGGCTCGCCTGGCCGAGGTCGAGCGACTGCTTCCCGAGTTGTGGACCGACGAGGAGATCCGGACGGCGCGGGCGGAGCGGCTCGAGCTACTACAGCGCCTGGACGACCCGGCGTGCTGGCTACCACGTCTGTACTCCTACGGCATCCGGCACGAGGTGGCCGATCGACTCGAGGGCCGGCTCGGCGACCCGATCGACCTCGGCGCGCTCCGGCACCTGGCGGATCTGGACGTCGGCGACGCCAACGCCTTGGCCCACCGGATCATGGCGCGGCACCCCCGGCGGCGCGACGAACTGGTGTTCGCCGCCGGTCCCGGGTCGCCGACGCCGGTGCTGCTCATCGCGGCGGCGGCCGTGAGATCCGCGGCGACGGTCGACCACGCTGCCCAGCTGGTGGCACGGCTCGCCGAGGATGATACGGGAGCGAGGATCGAAGGCTTGGCGGCCTTGGCCCACGCCGTGGCGCAGGCCGACACGGCCCGCGGATTCCGGGTCAGCAGGAGCGCCGCGCGCCGGCTGCGGGAGCGAGCCATCCCGGCGCGCCTGCATTGGCCGTGGACGACGATGCTCGCGTATACCGGGCCCGACAGCAGCGAACTGGACACCCTTCTCGCCGATGGCGAGGTCCAAGCGGTGGCCGAACTGGCCACCCGGTGTACAGCGCTCGACGGCGCACCGGACGAGCCTGCGCGGCTAGGCGAAGCCGCCCGCCACTTCCTGCTGACGGACCGGAGCGACGATCCGGTCGTCCGGGCGCTGGCCCTGAGCGCGGCCGGGCTCGTCGAGGGACTGCCGGAGATCGCGAAGCTGCTTTCCGATCGGAGCCTTGGCGTGACCGCGTCGACGATCTCCTCGGGGCAGTACGGTTCCCTCGAACTTGCCCCGTTGGCCGAGATCCTGCCGGCGTACGGCCAATTGGCCCGCAGGAGCGGGGAAACCGGACCAGCGATCCACGCGCTGGCCAGCGTGGATCCGACGGGCCTGCACGCCAGTGTCGCCGACGGGAAGGCGATCGCGCTGGGGTATCTCGGCGACTGGGTCCCGGTGGTCGAGGCCGCGCCGGGCGACGGCGGCCGCCTGGACGCCGCGGCCTGGTACACCCTGCGCCAGTGGGTCCCCGGCCCCGCGACGCCCACCGGCTTGTGCGAGCCCGACGCCATCGCGGGCTGGCTCGAACGGCGCTTGACGGATGCGATGCTCCCGGCGGGGCCCCGGTCGCTGATCCAGGAGCTCCTGTTCGAGATGGAGAGCCGGCACGGTGCGCTGCTCCCGGGCCAGCGCGCTACGCCGGACGGGTAGGAGAGCTGGTGGCCGGACGACCCGGCCTGCTGGGGTGATCGAAGGGACGGGAGGTGACGGGGTGGGCACGACTCCGGGCGGTCCGGGCCTCTTCGCCGTGCTCCCGGCCGCCACCGTTCAAGCTCTGCTGGGCGTCGGCGTCGAACGCCGATTCCAGCCCGGCGAGGTGCTGGTGTTGGAAGGCGACCTGACCACGCACGTCATGGTGCTCCTTTCAGGCTGTGTGAAGGTGACTGCCACCACGGCCGACGGCGGGCGGGCCCTGCTGGCCGTCCGGTTGCCGGGCGAGCTGATCGGTGAGCTGGCCGGGTTGGACGGCGGGCCGCGCTCGGCGACCGTGACGGCGGTCGGCCTGGTGAACACGCGAGTGATGACCCAAGCGGTCTTCCAGACATTCCTGAAGGAGCATCCGGATGCCGGGGTCGCCTTGAGCCGGTCGGTCGCGGCGAAGCTGCGGTGGGCGACCGATCGCCGGATCGACTTCAGCGGATACGACGTCCCGATCCGGGTGGCCCGGGTCCTCGCCACGCTCGTGCTGTCCCACGGGACTCGGACGGCCCGCGGCTGGGAGATCGGGTTCCCCATGTCGCAGCCCGAACTCGCGGCCTTGATCGGCGCGGCCGAGCCCACCGTCCACAAGTCGCTGACCGAATTGCGCCGCAAGTCCGTACTGGAGACGGGCTACCGGAAGATGACGATTCTCGACCTGCCCCGACTGCGGCGTCTCGCGGCTCTGCCGGACTGAGCCGCAATCCCGTTCTTGCACGGGGTTCGCGCGACCGGGGCACGGCACAGTCCGTCCGGTGACCGCCTCGTCTTGGCCGCCGCCGTCCCTGCTCGGCAGGCTCCGCCGCAAGGATGCCGACGCACTGCTCGATCTGGGCACGCCGGTCGGCTACCCGGCTCTCCAGCGCGTCATCCGCCAGGGTGACGCGGCTCAGTACTCACTGCTGGTCCTCCAAGGAACCGTCAAAGTCGTCGTCGACACCGACCGCGGACGCGACGTCGTCATCGCGGTGCGTGGCCCTGGTGACCTGCTGGGGGAGATGGCTACCCTGGAACGCCGCCCGCGGTCGGCGCACGTGATCACCTGCTCGGCCGTGCAGGCCCGCGTCATCCACAGCCCGGAACTCGCCGATTTTCTCGGCCGCAACATCGAGGTGAGCCTCGCGGTCGCCCGGATGCTCAGCGAGCGCCTGCGGTCTGCGGACCGCAGGAGCATCGACTTCGTGGTCTGCCCCGCTCCGATCCGGGTCGTCCGCGTGCTGCTCGAAATCGTCCAGCAGCACGGCTCGGCGACGGGATCCGGACACGAACTCGGGATCCCGTTGTCCCAGGCGGAGATCGCCTCGATGGCGGGTACCGGACTCAGCACGGTCGAGAAGGCCTTTCGCCGGCTCGAGTCGGCAGGGGTTCTCGGTCGCCGCTACCGGCGGGTGCTGATCATCGACCTGTCCGCCCTCCGCCGATTCGGGGAACTTCCTGGCGGAATCCCGTACTAGTACGGCGTCGGCCGTCGCGATCTGTCACAGAGTGATCTGCGTCCGCATGAGCCGTCCTGAAGAAGCCGTCCGAGAGAGTGCACATGCCGAAGCCCCGTGACCTGTTCCGCCGGAAGTTCCGCTCTCTGTTCAGCGCACTCGCCACGGGCCGCACCGGACCGGCTCCTGGCGACCAGTTGTTCGCCAGAGCGCATCCGGAGCACGTCGAGGTGACCGAATGCCACCACTACGAGCAGGAGATCTCCCGCAATCCGGCGATCGGCCCCGTCGGGTCGCCGACCGGGCGGATCGAGATCGTGGTGCCGTTCGACGGGGCCGACCACTTCACCCGTCAGGCTTGCGCCGACGTCGCGCCCGTGCTCGAAGCCGGCGCGAAGGATCCGCGGAGCGCGCTGATCGGTCACCTGGTGTTCGCCGGCCACCAGCACACGGACTTGGGCGCGGTGCTGGGGCTGGACGACAGCTACGGGGCTCTGCCGATCGAGGTACCGGTCACCGGGCCCGGCGCCCCGGGAGGCCGCCACGAGCTCCACCGGGATCGGCAAGCCGGGGTGATCCGGCACGAGTACCGGCCCGATCCGAACTTGCTCGATGTGTACCCGGTGAAGGTCGGAATCGAATTGCTCGACCCGGACACGCTCGGGGGCACGATCACGACCCACGATCCCGCCGACTTCGGGAATGCTTCCCAGCAGCCGAACTTCCGGCCGTACCTGTGGCTCCGGGTCAGTGTCAAGGTGGTGATCCCCTGGCAGGAGGGCCGGCCCGAGCCGTCTCCTGTCGTCGAGCGCATCTCCCTGCGCTGGCCGACGATCACGTCGCTGAACGTCTTGAAGGTCGAGCACGCGAATGTGGACGGCGGTCAGCGGCCGATCACCTACAACCCGGTGGACCGGACCATCGAATGGCGGAACGTGCCCATGGCGGCGGACGAGAACAAGCGGCGCGACGACGAGCTGTGTTTCTTGAGTGACGCCATGGTGGTGTCGATCAGGCAGCCCGGCGAGCTGTACCGGCAGGCGAGTCTCGACGGCACGGTCGAGATCGAAATCGCGGATTACCTGCTTTCCGGAATGCGGACACGGCTCTTCGGCAGCACCGGCCGTCGGGTCGAGGACGGTCATCGGGAGAGCACCCGGCTGACCTCGCAGGTCCACCTGATCCTGGCCGAGGCGTTCGCGAGGAGGAACCTCAGGCCGCACCAGCACCTCCACTTCGACGAAGTCATTCCGGAACAAGCTCGCATCGCCGACATCCACAACGCATTGGCCGACCAGGGCTTCGAAGTGGAGTTCAACGAGAAGTCGGAGTCGAACGGCGTACGGCGATGGCAAGGAATCGCCAAACGTTCCGAAGGACCGGAGACGATGACCCTGCGCATCCTGGTGGAGGGAAGCCGCCACGAGACCGAGCGCACGGTCCACAAGTCGGGTGGCCACTCCTACACCAGCAAACTGCCCAGCGGTGAGCTGAAGGTCTACATGTTCGGCCAGCTGCCGCGCACCAGCCGGGCAGTCACCCGCGAGATGAACGCGTTGCACGCCGCAGTCCGCGACCGGTTCGACCGGATCCGCGCATTGCGCTGATCCCGGATCTCGACGAGGAGTCCCGACGATGTCCTATGAGCTCCGCGAACGCGCTCCGCGCGTTCGCTGTCACAGCTGCGGTTCCGTCAAGATCTACGCGGTCTGCCACCACTGCGGCCGGCCCTTGTGCAAGCAGCACGTCCGCAGGCCGGCGGACAGCAGTGAATTCGAGGGTCTCGGGCTGTCGAGGACCCAACCCCACCACTGCGCCACGCACGACCACCTCGTCCTGGCGTCTCTCCGGCAGATGTTCTACGTGGCGGGCGGCATCGCCGCGGCAGGCCTGGTAGCGCTGCTCCTCCTACCACTCGCCGGAATCATTCTCATGTTCGGAAGTGCTTGTGCCGCGGTCGTGATCCGGTTCGAAGATCGCCGTCGCGGTCGCGCCGCGCTGCTCGACCGGCCCTCTTTGCCGGTCGTGCCGAGCATCGACTCGGTCGAGGTGCGTGAGGTGCTGCGCGGTGAGCTGGTCCTCGAAGCGGACGGCACCTATCGGACGTCGGTGACGCCGGTCGACGGTCACATCAAGGTCGAGACAACCTTCGGCCGTCCGGATCAGGACCGCCTGCGGGAGTACTGCAAGAAGTTCCGGATACCCGACCGCGGGGGCGTGCCGTTCTCGGCGGGCTATCTGGTGCTGAACGGTCCGGCCGGGCTCGAATTCACCGACCGGGTCGGCGGCGGTCCGGTCGTCCCGCTGGCCGGCATGGTCGGAACGCAACCCTTCCTGGCCTCGCACGGCGGCCCCGTCAGCGCGAAGTGGCAGGTGCGGCTGGGACATCGCGTCACCGGAGTGCCCGGCCGGAGCGAGATCCCGTTGTGGCTCACCCCGGCGCTGATGCCGGAGTCCGACCAGCGCACCCTCCAGCTGGACCTGCAGTGGCTCGGCAACTGGCCGTCGGCGGAATCAGGCCTCGACGCCGATCGCGTCGAGCGGTTGACGCTCTACGTCCCGGCCGCGTGGGGGAACGTCGAGTACGTCGAGGGAGCCACAGTCGGCAGCCGGGTCGACCCTGGCAGCGGCCGCCGGCTCATCGAGTGGAAGCAGGTTTCCCTCGACCAGGACAAACGCCGGTGCACCTTCGCCGTCCACTTCGAGGAGCGGATCAGGTTGACCGACGTGATCAAGGGGGCCCTGGTCGTCTCGTTCCGCGGGGCGTTGTCCGGGCTGGAGGGGGTGGACCTGTTCGAGCCACTCGGCGGACGGCGGCGCGGCGGCAGGTTCACCGACGTCAAGACCGAGGTCACCGCGGATGTCGAACTGAGCCTCAACGGAGTTCGCTACCAGGACATCCGCGTCGTCCCGGATCCGCGTAAAGACGACCCCGTGCAGATCCCCGAGGCACATGACTTCCCGGGCGTGATCCCGGACCACGAAACCCTGATCGCGCTCACGGACGCGATGAGTGGTGATGGCTACTACGTCAAGCGCGTCATCGAGAGCCCGCCGCGCGATCGCGGCCGCGCCGACCTCGTCAACCGGGCCTGGGACATCGCCGGGCGCCGCTATTTCGGGGTCTACCCGGTCGATTTCCACCTCGTGCTGACCGGTGAGGAGGTTTACGGCAGTGACATCCGCGCCGAAGCCGGCAACACCAAGGTGCGGCTCTACGTCAAGGGCGCCTTCGCGAGCAAGGAGATGGAGGACGAGATCGAGTCCGTCTGGTACGGGTTGCAGGGCATTATCACGGAGACTTTGCACCAGCGCAAACCGGGCCGATCGCACGCCGCGGTCGGAGCACGACACCTCGCGTCGGGTGCGCGGCTCCAAGAGCTGCGGCAGCGGCGTGAGAAATTCGAAGACGCGCTACTGGACCGGCGGATTTCCGAGGACGCGTGCCGGGAGTTCATCGCCCGTGTCGACCGCGAGATCGCCGGAGTGGACGGGGACCACGGCGGCACGCAGAGCTGGGAGGGGCCGAATGGGCTGGGAGTGCAGTGACTGCGATGCCAGGGAAGACAGCGGCGGCAAGGTGGTGGTCGACGCCGTGTGTCACCACTGCGGCAAAACGCTCTGCCGTTCGCACCAGCAGTCGGTGATCGATGACGCCTTCGCCGCGACCGACTCCGACGGCCTGATCCCGCTCGAGCGGATCGCCGTCCACTGCGAAAGCTGCCGCCGGGCCCACCACCCCCGGGCCACGCCCATGGACGGGAGGTTGCGATGATCCGGGCCGAGATCACTTCCGAAGGGCTGTACGCCGGCGAGGACGCGAACATCGTCGTGCACCTGCGCAACGACGGAACGACGGTGTGCACGAACATCCACTTCGCGCTCCGGCTGCCGGCCCAGATCCCGGCCTTGCGGGGAAACAAGGAGTTCGCGGTGCCGAGGCTCGACGCGGGCACCGAATGGACGGCGACGGTCAAAGTCCGGCCGTTGCGCACTGGGTCGTGGACGGCGACCAGCACGAATTTCTCGTTCCGCGACGAATTCGGGGACGGTCACCGCGTCACCGGCTTCCAAGCCGTGCTCGAAGTGGTGGCGCCCGTGGAGCCGCCGCCGGCGCAGCCGCCGAAGTTCGAGATCGAACTGTCGACTGTGCGCGTCGCGTGCGGTGAATGGGACGCCGTCAAGGGCGAGATCGTCAACACCGGAGGATCGGCCATCACCTGGGGGCGGCTCAGCCTTCAGGGCCCGTTCGCCGTCGACCCGAAGGGAACAGCTGTCTCACTCGGCCAGCTTCCGCCAGGAGAGAGGGAGCCGTTCGAGTTCCACATCCTGGCCAGGGAACCGGGACGTGCCGTGCCGCTCCACCTGATGGCGGTGTGCGCGAACGGGGCGGGTGGCCCGGTCGAGCGCGAGGTCCGGCGAACGGTCGCGGTGGGACATCTCGGCCAGCACTGGTCCGGGGGAGTGGAGATCCTCTACCTCGCCGCGAATCCGACCAACACCGAGCGGATCAGCTGGGACACCGAGGTGCGGGACGTGCGGGAGACCCTCCGGATGGGCGAGTACCGGGACCGGTTCGTCCTCCACGAACGCGGTGCCCTGCGAGTGCGGGACCTGATGCAGGCCCTGCTCGACTTTTCCCCGCGGATCGTCCACCTCTCGGGACACGGCACCGACGAAGGCCAGTTCCTGGCCGAGACCGCCGGAGGTGCCGGTCAGGCACTTTCGGTGCCCGGACTGGCCGCCTTGTTCGAAGAAGTCTCCGACACCGTCGAGTGTGTGATCGTCAACGCCTGCCACAGTGCGCGGCTGGCCGAATCGCTCTCGGAACACGTCAGCTACGTCATCGGTATGCGCAGCTGGCTCGGTGACCGGTCGGCGACGGACTTCAGCGTCGCGTTCTACATGGCACTGGCCGCGGGCCTGCCGATCGAGCCCGCCTTCAAACGGGGCAGGGCCGCGATGGCCATGGTCGACGAACGCCTCCACGGGCGGCACGTCCCGGTGCTCTACCACGGCCCGTGAGCGACTCACAACCGTGGTGTGTGCACCCACCCGCGTTCGGCGAAACCTTTTTCGGGGAAGATCGCGTCGACCGGCTCGAACCCCGCCGGATCGAGCTCTCCGCCGGACGCGGCGATCACATCGTTGAAAAGCACATCCGAAACGATCAGCGCGAAATCGGTCGAGGGGTCCCGCGCCAGCCGGCTGCGCAGCGGCGCGCAGTCGAGCAGCCGGTGCACAGCGACGGTCACGGCGCCGACCCAGCCGTTCGCGCCTGGGGCGACATGGCCCCGGTGCAGCGCGACCCGCAGCCGCAGCCGGGCCCGGTCGCTGAGGTCCGCGTTGACCGTGGCCAGCGCGGTTCGGACACCCTCGACGAGCCGGGGGATGACGACCGTTTCGTCCAGTCCGATCGGCAGGATCGCGAACTGGCCGTCGCCGGAGGGTTGGAGGTCGACGTCCTGTTCTGGGATTCCGGCGGCTCGCCGCGCCCGGGCCAGAACCTCCACGAGCCGTTCCTGCGATCGCGTGGCTTCGCTCACGGTGTACCGGCTGTAGGACACGGTGTCGGCGGCCATGCAGAGGCGCACGGCCGGCTTCCGGTCGCTGACCGGCTGGGGCGGCGCCAATGGGCGCCGCGCCCACCCGCGAGGCAGGGATACGGAAAACGGGACCGGGCCGGTGCCGCCGTGGAGCCGCCGGCGGTGCCAGGCGGGTCGCAGCAGGGTGCTGTCGAGGCGGCTCGCGCCGGTGAGTTCCGCGTGGTCCAGCGGTACCCACAGGATGGCGCGGACTTCGCCCGCCGAGGGCACCGCGGCGACGCCGAGCGGGTCGCCGGTGAGCCAGCCGCAGCCCTCCGGCAGTTCCGAGACGACCATCTCGGTGGTCGGCTCGGCCGCCACACCCGACAGTTCATGGATGCGCACCCGAGGGTCGGAGAATTCGGCGATCAAGTACGAGGCGGCGAGCCGGGCGCGATGGTCGGTGAGTTCCACGGTGTACCGCTGACGGATTTCCACCAGGCCCAGCCCGTCGGACGGCTCGCCGGTCGATTCGTCGTGCCGGACGGGGTGTGCCGTCGGCGAGCTGAGCCGGACTTGGCCGAGGGCGCGCTTCCGGGAAGGGGTGCGCAGCTGGGCGACACGAGATCCGGAAAGGGTCATCGCAGCGGTGGCAGGTCCGGGGCGAGCCGCGACGGACCGACCAGGAACGCACTCTGCGGGGCGATCAGGGCGCGATTCGAGCGGCCGTGGGCGATGTCGTCGAAATCGGCGAGCAGGACGCCCGGGTATGCCTCGTCTTCACCCGCTTCGGCCAGCGCTCGACTCAGGCGTCGCGCGGCGGAATTCGTCATGGCGAGTTCGCGCACTTCGAATCCACGAAGTTGCCGATAATTCTTGCCGGGAACGGGTCGAGGACCTTCTCGGACAGTTCGTACCAAGGCGAACTCCAATTCCGATACCGTCCTGCCCAGGCCGTGGACGCCGACTTCGGCGAGCTCTTCGCGCAGTTCTCGGCGCAAGCACTCGTCCGCGGCTTCGCGGTAGGCCCCGGAGGCGAACCAGGTCCGGAACCGGCGCACCGCGCCGGCCGGGAGAGTGCCGCGGAGGTCCGCTCTGAGCTTGTGATGTGGGGAACCCGTGCGCTCCGGTTGAAATCCGAGAGCGTCGAGTATCCGCGCTGCCGGCGGGAAGAACTTGATCACTCCGCCCGGTGGTCCGAAGGCGCCCGGTCGTTTGGGGGCGTCGAACAGCACGAACCGGTCGTCGTCGGCGAGGCGGAGCAGGACGCTGAATGAGATCCGCACGCGATCCCGGCGGCTTGGCAAGAATACCGGCGGGGGTTTCACGATCACAGCCCTCCCGTCGTTCGGAATCGTGACCTCGTGATCGTAACAGCTCCCCCCGAACCATCGACTGATCGATGGTTCGCACAGTCGGATAAGGGAAAGAGGATGGCCATGGGACTCTTCGGAGGCGGAGAAACGTTGTCGGAGGACTTTCGCGTCGCGTTGGCCGATGACGCGTCGCACCACCGTCGCATGATCGCCAAGGGCGAGCAGGACATCCGGTCGTACCTCCGGGACGGCGAGACCGTCCTGCTGATCGCCGTGGAGGATTTCACGGCGACGCGCACCTTGGTGGTGACCGACCACCGGTTGCTCGTCACGCGCAAAGGCGGTCGGGTCCTGGATCGTTCGGTCGCGCCGGAAGAGATCCGGGACGTCGAGGTGCGCCCGACCGACACGGGATCGTTCTACCTGGTCGTCGAGGGGCCGGGGACCGTGGTCAAGTTCCAGCGGCCCGGTGTCGCCTACTCCGTCGGCGAGGCGATCGAGAAACTGGCCCGGCGCCGGTCGCCGGCGGAGACGGGCTCGGCGCTCGCGGCAGCTGACGGCAGAGCCGTCCCCGTGCTGTATCCGGGCTTCTACCTGGACCTGCTCACCGAGACCGGTGTCCCGGCGACCCCGGAGAACGTCGTCAACCTGGTCGAGCGGGTGTTCGTGATGGTGATGGGGAAGGCGGACGAGTACTTCGGGCAGCTCGGTGACCACGATGCCGGTCGGCGGTTCCACGAGCGATTCGACGAGGGTGGCCCGGAGGACCGTGTGCTGAACTCCGTGGACGACATGGTCGACTGGCTTTGGGCATGGAATCCCCGCTGTCACAGACCGCTGACGAACCTCTTCCCTCGGATCCAGGAGCTCCTGCTGGAGCCCCAAAGCTTCCTTCGGACCGGGAACGGGCGCGTCCCGTCCTGGGCCGAGTACCAGGACAGGAAGTGAGGCAAGCTCGGCGAGCCAGGCCGACGGTGTGAGCAGACCCTGCTCGTGTCGCCGCGGCTGCCACCACCATGCAGACTGCCGTAGCGAGGCCGATCTGCGTGCCGATCGCCATGCCCGACAGACGGGACCTGGACGGTGAACGTCTCGCCATGGAGCGACGGCCAGACTTGCTGACCTCGTCGGAGCACGCCACGCCGAAGAGACGGGCGACGAACCTGACGCGAGCTAGTCGATTTAGAAGGTGGCCGGGGCCGGCAAAGTGCCGGTCGCGGGGCATGGATGAATCGGTCGTAGTATTCGTGCGCCGAGCCGGCTCCGGCTTCACCGGCGTGGAGCCGGACCCGGCTCGGACGCTGTGCCCTTCGACGCCCGCGAAGGGGATGCCGCCGGTGTTTCATGAATCGCGCTCCATGATCGTCATTGTCTGCTTCTTGAGGGCGTCGAGCTGTTCGATAACGACCTGCCGGTCTCGAGCCCGGCCGAGATCCGCCGCTGAGCGGACCTTGGCCTGTCGATCTGCCCCTACCAGCCGGTTCGCGGCTTCGAAGCGGTCCCCGCCTGCCATCCAGGCGGCGAATCGGCGGCACCAGATGGCACACGTTCCGGGCCGATCTCCGGCGACCAGATCATGTTTCTGCAGCTCGCCGATGGCACCTAAGCGCCGGCGCCATCGGCTCTTCCCAGCTGGGGCGACTTCGACCTCACGGCGTCCGCCGGGCATGTGACGGCCGCGGCCTGGCTGCCTTTCCCCGAGGCCTCAACGACCTCTTCCGCCAGTCGACCCGCGTCCGCCGTGGTCGCTGCTGACGTTGAAGGAGTCCCTACGAGCTGTCCGGTAAGTCATCGGAGCCAGAGGACGATGGCGGCGATGGTGAGTTCAGCCTGGTAGTGGGCAGCGCGTTGGACGTAGCGGGTAGCGAGGTTGCGGAACTGTTTGAGCCGGTTGAAGCAGCGCTCGACCACGTTGCTTGTAGAGCTGCGCGTCGAATGCGGGTGGCCGCCCGCCGCGGGAGCCCTTGCTCGCCCGGCGGAGTGCTGGTGGGCCCGGACCACGATGGAGTCGATCGAGATGATCCATTCGAGGTTGCCGACGACGTCGTCTTTGACGATCACCCGGTCGAGGATCTTGTCGCAGGTGCCGTCTTTGTCCATAGCCGCAGTCGTCCATGCTCGGTTTCCAGGGGCTATACCGTTCGGCCAGGTCACGCCACGGAGCGCCGGTGCGCAGCTTCCGCAGGATCGCGTTGATGACCTGACGGTGATCCCGCCACCGCCGTCGACCGCCTTGCACGGGTGGCAGCAGCAGCTCGATTACCGCCCACGCTTGTCCGTCAACTCACCGCGACCAACCACCGGGCACAACTACCAGAGGTCCTGCTCAACCACTTACAGGACACGCTCTAGGTGTACCGACCACGGAGGTTGGTGACGGGGCGACACGTGAGCGGATGATCTTGGAATAAGGGAGGCCTCTGGGTTCGGTGACCTCGGCGAAGTCGGCATGGCCGACCGGTCCAGCCGCCCGCGCTCCAGTCCCGACCGGACACCGGCGCGGACCGAGCGGCGAGTGATCAAGGTCCGGGTCCTGCGGCGCTGGGGACCGGCCCGGATCGCCTACCTGCTCAGGCTCAATCCGTCCACGGTGCACCGGATCCTGACTCGCTACCGGCTGACCCGTCTGGACCGGGCCACCGCCTGCCCGATCCGACGCTACGAACACCCCGCGCCCGGTGACCTGGTGCACGTGGAAATCAAGAAGCTGGGCAACATCCCCGACGGCGGCGGCCACAAAGCTCTCAGCCGCGCCGCCGGGCGCCGCCTCAGCGGCAACCGTGGTCACGGCTACGCCTACCTGTACAGCGCCGTGGACGACCACTCCCGCCTGGCCTACACCGAGATTCTGGCCGATGAGACCCGGGAAACCGCGGTCGCGTTCTGGACCCGGGCTCAGGCGTTCTTCGCCGGCTACGACATCACCGTCCAACGGGTGCTGACCGACGACGGCGCCTGCTACCGCTCACATCTGTGGCGCGACACGCTGCGCGACGCGGCGATCGCACCCCCAACGCACCTGGCCCTACCGGCCGCACACCAGCGGCAAAGTCGAACGCTTCAACCGCACCCTGCTCGAGGAGTGGGCCTACGCCCGGCCCTACCGCACCGAGACCGAGCGACGCCGCGCTTTGCCACACTGGCTGCACACCTACAACCATCACCGCGGACACACCGCACTCGCAGGGCACCCGCCGGTCAGCCGCGTCCCCAACCTCACAAGTCAGTACGGCTAGGGCTGGTCGACGGCTTTGATCGTCGCGCAGAACCCTTCGATGGCGAGGAGGTCGTCTTCCGGGACCTCCTCGCCGGAGAAGTGCATCAGATCGTTGCGGATGTTCTTCGCCTTCGTGAGGAGGTCGAGGAACGTCTCGTGGTCGAGCGGCCAGTTCAGCAGCCCGAACCGCTCCGGGGGCTCGAGCATGCGGACGTAGCTGCCGAAAGTCGGGTTGCTCGCCCACTTCGGCGTCGCCTTCTCGATCACTTCCTCGGGCAGGCAGCGTCTGGTGTGCCGGCGAATCCGCAGTTCCGCTTCCTCCAGCAGGGAGAACGGCCGCGCGAGCGTGCCGAACTGACGGGCGAGGTCGTTGGCCGTCACGATGCCGATGAGCTTCCGGCGATCCTCTCCCCGGACGAAGACGTACCCGCGTCGGTAGATCTCGTCGATCTGCGCGAACAGCTCGTCGTCGAAGTCGATGACCCGGACCTGGATGGTGGCGTCCCGCAGAGTCGGTTCGGGGTTCGCCAAGCGGGCTCGGCCGATGGACTCCCAGCTGACGGCTCCGGCGTAGCGCCCGTCTTCATCGATCACCGCCAGCTGTGAGTAGTTCTTGGCCAGCATGAGGGTCACCGCCGCGGCGAGCGGCTTGCCGACGGTGACGGATTCGATGACCGGTTCATCGGGCAGGACCGCGCGCACCATCCACTTGGTGGGCAGGTCGTCCGGAGCCTCGGCTTCGGGTGAATCCGGCTCCGAGCCGGCCGTGCCCGGCTCGTCGGCGATCGGGACCAGCTCGACGAGCGCGTCCATCCGGGCCGAGGTGAACGGTGGCTTGGTCGTGACCCCGTGCTCGGCCAGCTCGGACTGAACGGTCACCAGGGACGTCGCGGTGCGCCGCCGGTAGCCCCACAGGGACAGCAGGCCCCGGACGGTCAGCTTCACGGGCGCCGCACCGGTTTCGACGGCTTCCCACAGGTCGGCCTGGGTCGCGTCGGGATCGAGGTTCGCCGAAGCGTGCTGCCAGCCCGGGTCCGGCCGCCCGGCCGCGATGTCGCCGATCCGCCGGGCGGCCTCGTGCCGGCTCAGCCGGCAGACCGTGAGCAGGGAACCGAGGCTGCCGCGCAGGTCGGGGCCGAACTCACCGGGGTCGATGCCGGTCCGGAGCCACCGGACGGGCCGGGCGTGCCGGCAGTCCGGCGTCGCGTCGGGGCGGTAGTGGTACGACCCGGTGACCTCGCCGATGGCGAACTGCCGGACGTTCTTGAGCGGCATGACCACGAGGTCGCCCTCGCTCATCTCCCGGTAGAAGCGCCACAGCTGCCCGGCCCAGTTCCCGATCACGTAGGTGGACCGTTGCGGGTAGTGCTCCCGGAGTCCCGCCTTGAGCGCTTCCTTGTCGTCGAACCGGCCGAGCGCGGGAACGCCGCCCCAGCCGACGATCGCGAGACCTTCGGCGAGGGCTTCCTGGTCGCGCTCGCCTTGCCTGCCGGCGCGGACTTGCCAAGCTGACTTCATCGTTCTCCCGGTTCCCTGGGGCGCCGAACTGGCCCACGCACCCCAGTCGGTCGAGGGACGGTGATCGTCGCCCGAAGGTCGGCCGGTTCACCCGTTCGCCGCGCATCTTCACGCCGCGGTGTGACTCTGTCCGGAGTCGGACGTGGGGGGAGGGGCGATGGAACACCGAGCGACCATCGAGACCCGGGAAGGCGCCGTGGCGCGGCTGGACGTGCGGCGGGGCTCGTGGCTGGTCGGTCGCGCGCCCGAGGCGCACCTCAAGCTCCACTCCGACCGGGTGAGCCCGCGGCACGCGTGGCTGCGGCGGGACGCGCGCGGGACCTGGGTGTCCGACGCCGGCTCGCGAGCCGGCACGCTCGTCAACGGCGAAGCCCTGGCCCCGCGGCAAGCGCGGCTGCTGCACGACGGCGACCGGGTGTCCTTCGGGCCCATCACCGCCGTCTACGCGGACGTCCGCGCCGCCGGGGGCGACGAGCCGGTGTTCGCCGTCGTCCCCGCCGAACGGACCGGCACCGTCGCGCTGGTGCTCGGGCCCGCCCTGTTCGTCACCGGGTTCGCGCTCGGCGCCGTGCGGGTGCTCCGGCACTTCGACGTGCGACCGGAGGCCGGGGTCGCGCTGCTGGCGGCCGGTCTGGTCGTAACGGTGCTCGGACTGGTGCTCGCGCGCCGGCGGAAGGTGTGGCGCCGGAGCTGAGACCGGGCCGATTTCGTTGCGCCGTCCGGGTGGCCGCGCGGTGAATCTCGCGTGGCCACCGGTGAAAAACGTTCCGGACACCCTCCTATTCGGACGACTTCCGCCGCAGGTCGGAGCGAGGCCGGTGACCGTGCGACTACACCCCGTCAGACTCCCCGGTGCGTTTACAACGTTCCGGCAACCGCCTTGACAGGGCCTGTGGTACGTACCACTCTAACCCCAACATTGGTCTACACCATTTGGGGAGTCCGGCCGCGGTTCGGCCGGCATCGAAAGGACGGCATCGAGTGAAACGCTGGCTCAAGCTGGCGGCGGGCGCCGCCGCACTCACCCTCGCAACCGCGGGCTGCGCGGGTTCCAGCGGCACGGACACCGCCGCTTCGTCGAGCGGTGCTCCCGCGCAGATCACCGGCGACGTCACGGTCTGGCTGATGACCGGGTCCGCGCCGAGTACCCTGACCGACGCGCTCAACAAGGAATTCGAGGCCGCGCACCCCGGCGTCAAGGTCAAGTACGAAATCCAGCAGTGGGACGGCATCCAGCAGAAGCTGACCACCGCGCTGGCCGGCGGTACCCCGCCCGACGTGATCGAAATCGGCAACACGCAGACCGCGGCCTTCGCCTCGCAGGAAGGCGTGCTGACCGACCTGTCCGCGGACAAGGACAGCTTCAACGGCGCGCAGTGGCTGAAGGGTCTCGCCGACTCGGGCACCTACGACGGCAAGACCTACGGCGTCCCGTTCTACGCGGCCAACCGTGAGGTCATCTACCGCAAGGACATGTTCGAGCAGGCCGGCATCGCCAAGCCGCCGACGTCGAACGACGAGTGGATCGACGCGATCACCAAGCTGAAGACGAAGTTCGGGTCCGACCCCGACTTCCAGCCCTTGTACATGCCGGGCCAGAACTGGTACGCGCTGCTGTCGTTCATCTGGGACAACGGTGGGGACATCGCCCAGGCCGACGGCAAGAAATTCAAGGCGACGCTCGACAGCGCCGGCGCGAAGGCGGGCCTCGACTTCTACAAGAAGCTCGTCGACACCTCCGGCACCAAGGCGCCGAAGGACGCGGACGAGGCCAAGCCGCAGCAGGCGACCGTCTACGGCGCCGGCAAGGTCGCCATGATGATCGGTCTTCCGTGGGAGCTGCCGACCGCGGCCAAGACGGACCCGAGCCTGACCGAGAAGACCGGCGCGTTCGCGATCCCGAGCAAGACCGCCGGCCAGAGCGCCCCGGTGTTCCTCGGTGGCTCGAACCTGGCGATCCCGGCCAACAGCAAGAACGTGGCCGCCGCCAAGGAGTACATCAAGCTGCTCTCCAGCGCGAAGTACCAGGGCCAGCTCGCCGCCGCCGGCGTCGTGCCCGGCACGTCGACCGACCTCACCGGCCTGGACAAGGACCCGCTGGGCAGCGTGATGGCGAAGGCCTCCACCAACGGCAAGGCCGTGCCGGCCAGCCCGCAGTGGGGTGACGTGGAGTCCGGCCAGAACCCGGTCAAGGACATGCTGACCGCGTACCTGACCGGCAAGAAGACGCTCGACCAGGCGACCGCCGACGCCAACGCAGCGCTGAACAAGCTCATCGGCGGATGACAGCGACCGCCAATGTGACGATGCCGGCGGGGGCGACCCCGCCGGCATCGCCGCGCGACCCGGGGGTCAAGAGGCGCAGGCGGGGCCGGTTCGGCGACCGGGTGCTCCCGTACCTGCTCCTCCTCCCCGCCCTCGCGGCCATCTTGGTCTTGCTCGCCTGGCCGCTGGTCCAGGTGCTCGCGATCAGCTTCCGCAAGCTCGACATCGGCCAGCTCGTCTCCGGCAAGACCGTCTGGATCGGGTTCGACAACTACACGAACACGCTCTCGGACCCGGAGTTCTGGACGGTCACCTTCCGGACCCTGGTCTTCACCGCCGCCATCGTGGCCGCCACCATCCTCGGTGGCCTGCTGCTGGCGGTGCTCATGCGCCACCTCGGCCCGGTCGTGCGGATCATCGTCCAGGTGACGCTGGTGCTGGCCTGGGCCACGCCGGTGATCGCGACGACCACGGTGTTCCAGTGGATCTTCGACGAGCAGTACGGCATCCTCAACAAGACCCTCGACCGGCTGGGCTTCCACGGCTTCATCGGCTTCTCGTGGTTCTCCAGCGGCCCCAGCACACTGGCCGTGATCGGGCTGCTCATCGTGTGGCAGGCCGTCCCGTTCGTGACGTTCTCGCTGTACGCGGGCATCATCGGCGTCTCGCGCGAGCAGTACGAAGCCGCCGGCATCGACGGCGCCAGCGCGTGGCAGACGTTCCGCGCGGTCACCTGGCCCGCCATCAAGCCGATCACCACGATGGTGACGTTCCTGTCGGTGCTGTGGGACTTCAACGCGTTCGCCCAGATCTGGGCGATCCGCGAAGGCGGCCCCGACGGCGGGAGCACCACCCTGGCCGTCGTGCTCTACCTCAAGGGCATCGCGGGCAACCACTTCGGTGCGGCGGGCGCCATCGCGACGTTGATGCTGATCGTGCTCGCGCTCATCACCGGCCGGTACATCCAGCTGCTCACCCGGACCCGGGAAGGTGATCTGTCGTGAAGAAATCGCTCTCGCAGCGGATCGTGCTTTCGGTGGTCGGCGTGCTCGTGGCGCTGGCGATCGTCTTCCCGACGTACTGGATGTTCGTCACGTCGCTGCGCACGCCCGGCGAGATCCTCTCGCCCAAGTACGACCTGATCCCGACGTCGTTCTCGTTCGGCAACTTCAGCACGGCGCTCGGCAAGGACAACTTCCCGACCTACCTGCTCAACAGCCTGATCGTCACGGTCGGGTCGGTGCTGTGCGCGCTGATCGCCGGGACCCTGGCGGCGATCCCGCTGTCGCGGCTGCGCTTCACCGGCCGCAAGGGCTTCCTGGTGCTGGTCATGGTCGCGCAGCTGGCGCCGGTGTCGGCGCTGTTCATCCCGCTGTTCCTGCTCATGCGGGACGCCGGGCTGCTCAACACGCTGCCGTCGCTGCTGCTGATCTACTTCGCCACCACGCTGCCGTTCACGGTCTGGATGCTCTACGGCTTCGTCAACGGGATCCCGTACGAGCTGGAAGAGGCCGCGATGATCGACGGCTGCAGCCAGACCGGCGCGTTCCGCCGGGTCACGCTGCCGCTGCTCGGCCCGGGGCTGGTCACGACGTCGGTGTTCAGCTTCATCACGGCGTGGAACGAGTACCTGTTCGCGCTGGTGTTCATCCAGGACAAGCCGAAGGAGACGCTGCCGGTGTGGCTGGCGTCGTTCCGCACGGCGTTCGCCACCGACTGGGGCGGCGTCATGGCCGCGTCGGTCATCTACGCGATCCCGGCCCTGGTGTTCTTCCTGCTCGTGCAACGCAAGCTGGTGTCCGGCGCGACCGCCGGCGCCGTGAAGGGGTAGCTGTTGTCTTCTCCCGAGAAGCTCGCCGAAGCCGTGCTCCTGCCCGGGTTCGCCGGGACCACCGCGCCGGACTGGCTGCGCCGCCGGATCGCCGAGGGCCTGGGCGGGGTGGTGCTGTTCGGCCGCAACGTCGTCGACGACGAGCAGGTCGCCGCGCTCACCGCGCAGCTGCGGGGCGAGCGGGACGGCGTGGTGGTCGGGATCGACGAGGAGGGCGGCGACGTCACCCGCCTCGACGTCAACACCGGCTCGTTCGTGCCGGGCCCGCTGGCGCTCGGCGCGGCCGGCGACCCCGAGCTGACCACGGCGGTCGCCGCCGCGCTCGGCGAACGGCTCGCGGCCTGCGGCGTCACGCTCAACCTGGCGCCGTGCGCGGACCTGACCCTGGCGGCCGAAGACCCGATCATCGGCGTCCGGGCGTTCGGGTCCGACCCGGCGAAGGCGTCACCGCACGTCGCGGCCTACGTGACCGGCCTGCAGAAGTACGGCGTCGCGGCGTGCGCGAAGCACTTCCCGGGCCACGGCGCGGCGACCGAGGACTCGCACGTGGCCCTGCCGGTGCTGCCGCGCACCGTCGAAGAGCTGCGGGAGATCGAGCTGGTCCCGTTCGCCGCGGCGATCCGGGCCGGGGTGCGCTCGGTGATGTCGGGCCACCTGGTCGTGCAGGCCTGGGGCGAGGAGCCCGCGACGCTCAACCGGACGGCGCTCACCGACGTCCTGCGCGGCGAGCTCGGCTTCACCGGCGCGGTGATCACCGACGCCCTCGAGATGGGTGCGGTGTCCGGCGCGTACGGCAAGCACGACGGCCTCGGCCGCTCGGCCGTGCGGGCCCTGGCCGCGGGCGCGGACGCGCTCTGCCTCGGCGGCGCGGCGTTCGAGGCCGAGCACCTGGACGCGTGCGTCGCGGCGATCGTGGCCGCGGTCGCCGCGGGGGAGCTGCCGCTGGAACGGCTCGAGGAGGCGGCGTCGCGGACGGCGGCGCTGGGCACCGACCCGGCGCCGGCGCGGGTCGGCCCGATCGACCGGCGGCTCGGCCTGGAGGCGGCGCGCAAGGCGCTCCGGATCCGGGGAGACGTGCGGCTGGACGGTCCGCCGCTGGTCGTCGACGTCCAGACCGAGCCGACCATCGCGGCCGGCCCGATGCCGTGGGGCCTCGGCGCGCACCTGGCCGAGCTGGTGCCGGGCACGCGGACGCTCACCGCGACACCGGACGACGCCGACGCGGTCCTCGAAGCGGCCCGGGAGTTCCGCAGCGTCGTCGTGGTGACCCGGGAGGCGCACCGGCAACCGCGGGTGCGCGCGCTGCTGGCCGCGCTGTCCACTGTGGACTTCATCCGGGTGGAGACCGGCGTGCCGGGTCCCGACGACGGCGCCGGCCCGCGGATCGACACGTTCAGCGGCTCCTACGTCAGCCTGCGCGCGGCGGCCGAATACCTGGCCTGAGTGCTCTCTGATGAAGCCCCGCCGGGATTTCCGGCGGGGCTTCGTCCTTTTTGCCGCATCTTCAGGAGGCGTTCGCGCTTTTGTACGGGCCTTGTACCGGCGGTCGCCATGCTGTCCCCACAACGAATCCTGGAGGGACGGACAAATGAGAATTCGGATCGGGAAGCGGGCGGCCGGCGTGGTCGGCATCGCCGCGGCGATCGTGCTCGCCGGCGCCACCCCGGCCCTGGCGGCCACGGGCACGGTGCACACCGACTCGGGGATCGCACTGACCGTGCGGGCCACCCCGAGCACCGGCGGGAGCCCGGTCGGCACGGTCGCCGACGGCACCGCGGTCACCATCTCCTGCCAGACCAACGGATCGACCGTCGACGGCAAGTACGGCACCTCGGACATCTGGGACAAGGTCGGCGACGGCTACATCAGCGACGCCTACGTCTACACCGGCTCGGACGGCCGCGTGGCCCCGGACTGCGCGGGCTCGACCCTGACCTGCACCACCGCGGGCACCGGCGACTCGAAGACCTGCGCGCAGGCGGTGGCCTACGCCAAGACCCGCGTCCACACCAACGACATCGACTCCTACGAGGGTTGGTGCGACCGGATCAACGCGCAGAACTACGGCTGGTCCGCCTCGGGCTCGGAGACGGCCTACATCCACTGGACCCAGATCCCGGCCTCGTTCAAGCACCCGGGCGACACCCAGGTGCCGGCCGGCGGCCTCGCCTTCTTCAAGAGCAGCGGCGCCGGGCACACGATGATCTCCATCGGCGGCGGCAAGTTCCTGTCGAACGACATCAACGGCTACGGCAGCTACACCGAGACGACGATCGCGCAGATCAAGAGCAAGTGGGGCCAGACCTACCTCGGCTGGTCGCAGCCGTGGTTCAAGGTGAACCACTGACGTCCTGACGCGGTCCCGGCCACCATCCCCGGCCGGGACCGGTACGCCCGAGCGGCCCCTGCCCACCTCCCCGGGCCGGGGCCGCTCGCGTGCCCGGCCGGACGGACGACGTGAATGACTCATCGCTGTCGCCGGCGGGCGGGGCGTCATGAAAGGGTCGTTCATGACGCTGGACGACAGGAAAGAGTCGTTCATGACGTCGCCAACCCCGCCAAACGTCGCCGGACGACGTGAATGAGTCGTTCACGGCTTTTCGTCCGGCACCTCGCGCTTCACGTGGTGCAGCACGAAGATCCCGCCGAGCGCCGGGCGGTCGAGCCGTTCGTGGTCGGTGGCCACGTACTCGTCCAGCACCGCCAGGATCCGGCGGTCCAGCTCCTCGACCTCGTCGGGGGACAGGTGCAGCAGGAACTTCTCGTGCACCGCCACCGACTCCGGACCCGCCGCCCGGACCTCCTCCTGGAAGATCTCGATCGGCGCGAACCGCGTCTCGGCGTCGGCGTCGGCCAGCGGGCCGTCCAGCCACCACGTCTCGTTGTTCGACTTGTACGGCTTCTCCAGCGCGCCGCTCGACCCCGTGCGGACCGGGGCCGGTTCCAGCAGGCCCGCCGAGACCAGTTGGCGCACGTGGTGCAGGACCGTGCCGGGGTCGCGGTCGAGGCGGTCGGCCAGCTGCTTGTTCGTCAGCTCCTCGACCAGGCACATCCGCATGATGCGCAGCCGCAGCGGGTGGCCGAGGGCCTTGGCCTCCGCCGGCGTGGCGGGGCGCCGGCGGCGGGGTTCCGTCATGAGCGGAGCGTAGTCCATCGATGGAATCCGGTCACATCGATGGAGAAAAGCCCATCGATGTGCGATCCTCCACCCATGAACCCCGTGTTCTGGCGGCTGTGGTCCGCCGCCGGTCTGTCCAGCCTCGCCGACGGCGTCCTCAAGGTCGCGTTACCGCTGGTCGCGGTCGGCTACACCCGCGAGCCGGCGCTCATCGCGGGACTCGCCTTCGCCTTCAGCATTCCGTGGCTGCTGTTCGCGCTGCCCGCCGGCGCCCTGGTCGACCGCCTCGACCGGCGCCGCGCGATGCTCACCGCGAACCTCGTGCGCGGCGGCCTCCTCGCCGGCGTCACGCTGCTGACCGTGTTCGGCGGGGGATCGATCTGGGCGCTGTACGTCGCCGCCG
This sequence comes from Amycolatopsis sp. NPDC051061, assembly GCF_040682935.1. Taxonomy (NCBI): domain Bacteria; kingdom Bacillati; phylum Actinomycetota; class Actinomycetes; order Pseudonocardiales; family Pseudonocardiaceae; genus Amycolatopsis; species Amycolatopsis sp. NPDC051061. The sequence continues at coordinate 54,944 of NZ_JBFBBZ010000018.1, read as the reverse complement.
TGGGCGTCGGGTGCGCCGAGACGATCTACGACACCGCCGCGCAGTCGATCGTCCCGCAGGTCGTCGGACGCGCACAGCTGGCCCGCGCCAACGGCCGGATGTTCGCCGCCGAGCAGACGGCCAACGAGTTCGCCGGCCCGCCGCTCGCCGGGGTGCTGGCCGCGGCCGGGGTCGTCGCCGCGCTCGTCACGCCGGTGGCGTTGTGGGCCGTCGCCGTCGCGGCCCTGCTGCTCGTGCGCGGCGAGTATCGGATCCCGCGCGAAAAGCCCACGACCTTGCGCGCGGACATCGCCGAAGGCCTGCGTTTCCTGCTGCGCCACCAGGTGTTGCGGACGTTCTCGGCCATGGTCGGCACGTTCAACTTCGCCACCGGCGCGACCTTCGCCGTCCTCGTCCTCTACGCGGTGGGCCCCGGATCGGCGATGGGCCTGTCCGCACCGGCGTTCGGCCTGCTGATGGCCACGAGCGCCGCGGGGGGCCTGATCGGGTCGCTGCTCGCCGAAGCGGTGGAACGCCGGCTCGGCCGCGTCCGCGCGCTCTGGATCTCCTGGCTCACCGGCGGGCTCTCGGTCGGCACGCTCGCGGTGACCGCGAACCCGTACGCGGCCGGGGCGGGGTTCTTCCTCGGCGGCGCGGGCGTCATGGTGTCGAACGTCGTCATGGTGTCCCTGCGCCAGCGGCTGACGCCGGACCGGCTGCTGGGCCGGCTGAACAGCAGCTACCGGCTCGTCGCGTGGGGGACCAAGTCCCTCGGGGCCCTCGCCGGCGGCGCGATCGCACAGGCCTTCGGGCTGCACACGGTGTTCGTGGTCATGGCGGTGCTGGCCTTCGCGGTGCTCGCGGGCCTGCTCGTCATCACCGAAGACGCGCTCGCCGCGGCCGAGCGCGATCAGAGCGGGTGCGTCTCCGCGTAGGCGTTCCAGACCTTCTTCGGCACGCACATCCGCCACGCGTCCAGGACGAGCTCACGCATCTCGTCCGCGTCGATCACCGCGAGGCGGCAGCGCACCCACTGGTACCGCAGATCGGCCGGCTCGGGCATCAGGAACTTCTCCGGTTCGCCCGCGACCAGTGCTTCCCGCTGGTCGCGGGGAAAACCGAAGCCCAGCTCGGTCTCGTCCCGCGACAGCGCGGCGAACACGATCTGCCCGACGCGGAACTTGGCCCGGTCACGCACGTACGCCTCATAGGCGCGGGGGAGCGTCAGGGCGAACGCGCGAACCTCGTCACCGGTGACCATGTGTCCATCCTGCCGCAAAAGCCGGCGGCGCGGGCGCGCCGCCGGCTTTCGGCGTGGGAGGGTCAGGCCCGGCAGGTCTTACCGCGGTTCACGCAGTTGACCAGCCCGTTCATGATCCGCTGCGACATCACGTTCGCGAAGTCGTCGTGGTCGGAGCCCGGGTTGTGCTTCTCCTGCGGGAAAGCGTCCACTTTGTACTGCTTCTTGACCTGGATGTCGTGCGGGATGTCGTAGGTCAGCGTGATCTGCAGCTGCGGAACGGCCTTGAACCCCTTGGCGCACCGGCCGGACTGGTCCGGGAACACGATGTGCGTGCGGTGGTTGGCGCTGTCGGTGTTCTTCCCGTCCCAGCAGCTCGGGAACGTGTGGATCCGCTTGACCTTGCTGTTCGGCGGGCAGATCGGGTACTTGTCCGTGACGCGGTTCTCGAACCCGGAGCACGTCCAGCTCGCGCGGGCGTTGGCCGGCCCGTTGGTCGAGACCTTCGCGTCGCCGTAGAGCACGCGCAGGAACTTCGGCATCGCCACGACCTTGCCCACCGGGCTGCCGCGGAAGGTGATCTGCGCCTTCTGCGGGCGCAGGATCTTGCCGTCGTTGCCGGGCAGCTCGTTGTTCTCGTCCTGCCCGGGCAGCGCGCCGCCCGCGGTGCTGCTCGGCGGCGGGGTGGGCGTCCCGGTGTCCTTGCCCGGCTTCGGCGCGCACGGCGCGAGCCCGCCGAGATCCTTCGGCTTCGGCGCGAACCGGGCGATGATGGTGGCGATCCGCTCGAGGATCGCGGCGCGCCGGTCCTTGAGCGGGTTCATGATCGCGTTCTGCACGAAGTTCGCGCCGCCCTGGCCCTGCGTCTGCGCGACGCGCTGGTTGGCCTCGTCGGTCTGCGTGTCGAGCTGGTCGAGGTTGTCGTCGACCTCGGCCATGGCCTGGTCGGGGACGTCGGCGAGCTTGCTGGCGACGTCCGGGCACGCGACCTGGACGGTCTTGGCCTCCTGGTCGGCCTGCGCGCGGTCGCCGTCCGGCGCCTTCGCGGGCTCGTTCTTTTCTTCTTCGCCGGTGTCGATGCGGACGACGGGCCAGAAGTAGGCGGACTTGTCGCCGTTCCGGCAGGTGGTGCCGGCCTTCGCGAGGCTCTTGTTGTTCGAGTCGGCGTTCGTCGAAAGGTTGCCGACGTAGTCGTGCAGGTGCTGGGCGCCGTTGCGGACGCCGGGCTGCGCGATGAAGTTGTCGGGGTTGAAGTGCCCGTTCTCGTTACGGCCGCAGTCGACGGTGAACGTGCCGGTCGACGCGCCGTACACCGGGCGCGGGTCGAACTGGTTCGGCTGAACCGTGAGAATGTCGACGAAGAACGCGGGGTTGGCCTCGTCGGCGCTCGCTTCACCGGTGTTGCCGGTGGTCGTCGCGACGACGATGCCGCCGACCGCGAGCGCGAAGGCGATGCCGCCGGTCGCGATCTTCGTTCTGCGGGAAATGCGATGGCGCCCTTGGGTGCGGGACATGGGTGGATCCTCCGGAGTGTCGGGCTGGCGGGAGTGCGCGACACTGGCGGTTACGAGCCCAGGCTCGTGCTCACCAGGAACTACGTCGGCGGGATGGACGATTCCCAAGCCGGCCACCGACCCGACATCGGTGGGTGCGCTGCCACCTGCCCGTGGCCGCGCCGTCAACCGGCTGGTTATCGTTCCGTGATGGAAGCTACACCGGGGCTTGACACCGGGCAAGAAGGGATTTCAAGCAATTACGAACCGTCAGCCCGGGGTTCCGTTTGCGTAGTCGTGCGTGGTCACGAAAACGCGTCGGTAACGGACGAAGAATGGCGGACGCGAAAAACGCGGGCACGACGGCCCGCAGCTGGATCACGCTGGATCGCCGCGCGTGTCCCTCTCCGGCGTACTCGGTGTGCGGTCATCCTGGGCCGCTGACCGGGGCGTTGTCCAGCTCCGGAGGGTGTGGCGAAAAACTTTGAACCGATTTGAACCCGCATCCGTATCCCTGAGTGAGGCGTGCCGAATGCCCACTGGCCGAATACCCGCCGGCGCGGCAGAATCCGTGCCCATGGCACGGTACGGAACCCAGTTCGGCCCGGACATCACATTCCTGGGCGTCGAGCGGTGCGATTGGGCGGACACCGCCACTTATCGCGACGCCGACGTCGTCATTCTCGGCGCGCCGTTCGACGGCGGGACCTCGCACCGCTCGGGGACCCGGTTCGGCCCGCAGTACATCCGCCAGAGCTGCTACCTCCCGCACGACGGCTCGCGCCCGTCGCTCGCGATGCGCGTCGACGGGCTCAAGGACCTCGCGGTCTACGACGCCGGCGACGTCGAGATGTACTCGGGCGACGCCGAGCGCTCGGTGCGTTCGCTGCAGGAGGCCGTGCACGCGGTCACCGCGAACGGCGCGATCCCGCTGGTCCTCGGCGGCGACCACACGATCGCCTGGCCGGACGCCGCCGGCGTCGCCCAGCACGTGGGGCAGGGCCGCGTGTCGATGATCCACTTCGACGCGCACGCCGACACCGGCGACATCGCGTTCGGCTCCCTGGTCGGGCACGGCCAGCCGATGCGCCGCCTGATCGAGTCCGGCGCGGTCCGCGGCGACCGGTTCCTGCAGATCGGCTTGCGCGGGTACTGGCCGGAACCGGCGACGCTGGATTGGATGGCGGAGCAGCGGATGCGGTCCTACGAGATGACCGAAATCGTCGCGCGCGGCCTGGAGGAATGCCTCACCGAGGCGTTCGCGATCGCGCTGGACGAGTGCGACGGCGTGTTCCTGTCGGTGGACATCGACGTCTGCGACCCGGGCCACGCGCCGGGCACGGGCACCCCGGAACCGGGTGGGCTGACGGGCCGCCAGCTGCTGGATTCGGTCCGGCGGATCGCGTACGAGCTGCCGGTGGTCGGGATCGACGTCGTCGAGGTGTCGCCGCCGTTCGACCAGGCGGAGATCACGTCGTTCCTGGCGAACCGCGTGGTCCTGGAGGCACTGTCGGGCATCGCGCGCCGCCGCCGGGACGCCGCGGACGGCACGACCTGGGACCCGACGCTCCCGCTGCTGGCCGAGCGTCCCGACCGCCGCCCCGAAACGCCATGAACGACTCTTTCCTGTCGTCCGACGCGAGGAACGAGTCGTTCATGACGTCGGGTCAGCGGAGAGCGGCCGGGACCGCGGGGATCGCGGAGAGGGCCGAGCCCAGCCGGTGGCCGACCGCGAGCCCGACCTGGTCGCGCAGTTCGGCCAGCTTGGTGACGTCGAGACCCGTCGCGATGCCTTCGCGGTGGAAGAAGTCGACCAGGTCGTCCGTCGCGACGTTGCCCGACGCCCCCGGCGCGAACGGGCAGCCGCCGAGGCCGCCGAGGGCCGCGTCGAACCGGCGAATCCCCAGGCCGAGGCCCTCCCACGCGTTCGCCGCCGCCAGCCCGTAGGTGTTGTGCAGGTGCAGGCCGAGCGGGACGTCCGGCAGCTCGTCGCGGACGGCCGACACGACCGTGCGCAGCTGGCTCGGCCGTGCGGCGCCGATCGTGTCGGCGAGGTGGACGACCCGCGCGCCGAGCCGGCCCAGCCGCGCGGCCACGTCGGCGGTGCGGTCCGGGTCCGTGTCGCCGTCGAACGGGCACACGAACGCCGTCGCCACCGAAGCTTCGATGGCCACGCCCGCCGCCGTGAGCAGCGAAGCGCACCCGGCCAGCCGGTCGAGCGCCGCGGCGGTCGGCACGCCCGCGTTGGCGACACTGTGCCCGTCGCTGGCCGACACCACCAGCCGCACCGACTTCGCACCGGCGTCGATCGCCTGCCGCGCCCCGCGTTCGGTGAACACCAGCGTGTGCAGGGCGGCCGGGACGTCCGGCAGCAGCGTCCGGAGCACGTCGCCGGTGTCGGCCATCTGCGGTACCCGGCGCGCGGAGACGAACGACCCGACTTCGAGGGACCGCACGCCCGCGTCGATGAGGCCGCGGGCGAGCCGGACCTTCTCGTGCGTCGGCACGGTGACGGCTTCGTCCTGCAGGCCGTCGCGCAGCACGACCTCGGTGAGGAGGACTTCGGTCATGGTCAGATCACTCCGTTCTCACGCAGGCGGGCGACCGCCTCGCCGGTGATGCCGAGCTCGGCGAGCACGGCCTCGGTGTGTTCGCCCAGCTCCGGCCCGAGGGCGCGGGTGCGGCCGGGCCGCTCGGTCAGCGTCGGCACGATGCCGGGGAAGGTGACTTCGGTGTCGTGGCCGCGCACCCGGTGCCGCTCGTGCATGCCGCGCGCTTCGAAGTGCGGGTCCTTGGCGATGTCGGCGGCGGTCAGGATCGGTCCACACGGGACGGACGCGGTCCGCAGCGCCGCTTCGGCGGCTTCCTGGGGCAGGGTCGCCGTCCACGCGCCGATCGCGTCGTCGAGCAGCTCCGCGTGCTCGACCCGGCCGGCGTTGTCCGCGAACCGCGGGTTGGCGGCGAGGTCGCCGCGGCCGATGGCGTGCATGAGCCGTCGGAAGATCGCGTCGCCGTTGCCGCTGACCACGATGTACTTGCCGTCGGCGCAGCGGTAGGTGTTGGAGGGCGCCACCCCGGGCAGCGCGGAGCCGGCCGGGCCGCGCACGACGCCGAACGCCTCGAAGTCCGGGAGCAGCGACTCCATCAGCGAATAGACGGCTTCGTACAGCGCGACGTCGACCACTTCACCCGGGGTGGCGCCCGGCTCGCGATCACGCCGGAGCAGGCCCATCAGCGCGCCGATCACCGCGTAGAGCCCGGCGACGGAGTCGGCGAGGCTGATGCCGACGCGCGTGGGCGGCCGGTCGGGGTAGCCGGTGAGCGCGCGCAGGCCGCCGATCGCCTCGGCGACGCCGCCGAAGCCGGGGCGGTCGCGGTAGGGGCCGGTTTGGCCGTAGCCCGAGACGCGGACGACGACCAGCCGTGGGTTGAGCGCGCGGAGCTCGTCGGGGCCGAGGCCCCAGCGTTCGAGGGTGCCGGGGCGGAAGTTCTCCAGGAGGACGTCGCTGCGGGCGGCGAGCGCGCGGACGAGCTCCTGGCCTTCGGGGCGGCGCAGGTCGACGGTCATCGAGCGCTTGTTGCGGCCGAGGGTGCGAAACAGCAGCGACGTGTCGCCGGCGTGCAGCCGCCAGCGCCGCAGCTCGTCCCCGGTGCCGGGGCGTTCGACCTTGATGACGTCGGCGCCGAAGTCGGCCAGGAGCCGGCCGGCGGTCGGCGCGGCGATGAAGTTCCCCAGTTCGACCACCCGGATGCCCGCCAGGGGTCCGGTTTGCTGACTCATGCCCGACTCCAAACCACGATGTGAGTTGTAAACCCAGAATACGGGCGAGTGTCGAGGAGTCAACAGTGCGGAGCGTGGATAGACTGTGCGGCACACCACGGGCACGGGGCGGGGCGATGGCAGAGGAAGAACGCAGCGGCACGACGCCGGTGCTGGTGCTGCGCAAGTTCAAGCAGATCCTCGAGTCGTTCACCATCGACGACCCCGAGCTGACGCTCCAGCAGATCACCCGCTCGACCGGGTTGCCCGCGAGCACGTGCCAGCGGCTGGTGCACAACCTGGTGCGCGAGGGTTTCCTCGACCGCTACGACGACACCTACCGCGTCGGGCTCGGCCTGGTCCGCTGGGCGGCGCCGGGCACGTTCGGCCTCGACCTGGTCCGGCTGACCCGGCCGGTGCTGCAGCAGCTGCGCGACGAAACGGGCGAGACGGCTTGCCTGTACGTCCGCGACGGCGCTTACCGCACGGTGATTTCGCTGGCCGAGTCCCGGCATCCGGTGGTGCGGCTGTTCGTGGTCGGCATGGTGATGCCGCTGCACGCCGGTTCGGCCGGGAAGGTGTTCCTGGCCTGGGACAAGCTGGCGGTCAAGGACGCGATCGGGCACGGCCTGGCGCGGTTCACGCCGCGCACGGTGGTCGACATCGATCTGCTGTCGGAGCAGCTCGGACAGATCCGCGACGCGGGGTACGCGGTCAGTTTCGAGGAACGCGACCTCGGCGCGGCGTCGCTCAGCGCCCCGGTGTTCGGGCTGAACGGTGAGGTCAGCGCGGCGATCGGGATCGGGGCGCCGACCCAGCGCATGACCGCGGCCGACGTGCCGCGGCTGGCGCCGATCGTGGTGGAGGCGGGCCGGCGTGCGTCGGAGCGGCTCGGGTACCGGCCGGGCGTGGAGCGGGTCGCCGCGCTCTGACCCCTCCCGGACCTCGCGGCCGGCGGTCGCGCGGTGGTCTTGAATGAGTCATCAGGGTCGTCGGAGGTCTGGGCTCCCGGCAAAGTCGCGGCCGCGGGCGGAGTCGGGTGTCGCGAATGAGTCATTGGGGGCGCCGGAGGTCCCGAATGAGTCATTCGCGACGTTTGGCCGGGTGGTGGGCGGGCGACCAGGTCCGTATCGCGCCGCCGTCCTGCCCTGTCTCCTGCGGTTCGCGCTGGGAGGCGAGTTGTCGTGGCCTGGCTCATCCTGTCTGTGACCCGTGAGTCCTTGACTCCGCGCGGCTGTCGTCACATTATGGGTCGGCCAACCACATAGTGGAGAAGTCAAAGGAGACGACGGATGGCGAACATCCCCGACGCCGCCGCGCCGGACACCGGCACGATCGCGGGCCGGCTCGACCGGCTGCCCATCACCCGCACGCACCGCCGGGCCACCGTCGCCGTCGGGCTCGGCCTGTTCTTCGACTTCTACGAGGTGTTCCTGACCGGCGTGCTCAGCTCGGTGCTCGTCGAGGAGTTCTCCCTCACGAAGGCGGAGCTGCCGCCGCTGCTGGCGTCGACGTTCGTCGGCATGTTCTTCGGCGCCCTGCTGCTCGGCCGGCTCGCCGACCGGTTCGGCCGTCGCGGGGCGTTCCTGCTGAACCTCGGGCTCTACTCGGTCTTCTCGCTGCTCGGCGCGTTCAGCGGCAGCGCGCTGATGCTGCTGGTCACCCGGTTCTTCGCCGGCATCGGGCTGGGTGCGGAGCCGCCGCTGGCCGACACCTACCTCACCGACCTGCTCCCCGCCCGCAAGCGCGGCCGGTTCATCGCGTGGGCGTACACGCTCGCCTTCTGCGGCTTCCCGGTCGTCGGCTTCCTCGCCCGCGGCCTGACCGACCACGAGATCCTCGGCGTCCCCGGCTGGCGCTGGCTGTTCGTGATCGGCGCGCTCGGCGCGGGCGCGGTGTTCCTGCTGCGGCGCGGCCTGCCCGAGTCGCCGCGGTGGCTGGAGTCGGTCGGCCGCACCGAGGAGGCCGAGCACCTCGTGGCCGGGCTCGAGGCCGAGGCGCGCGGCGCTGTCAACGAAAACCCGGCTCCGTCGCGCGGCACCACCCGCAAGCGCGCCGCCGCGCCGGTGCGCGAGCTGTTCGGCTCCGCGCTGCGCCGCCGGACCTGGATGATGGTCGTCTTCCACATCCTGCAGACGCTCGGCTACTACGGCTTCGGCACGCTCGTGCCGCTGGTGCTGGCGGCCAAGGGGTACGCCCTCTCGCAGTCGCTGCTGTTCGCCGCGCTGACCTACATCGGCTACCCGGTCGGCTCGGCGCTGTCGCTGCCGCTCGTCGAACGCGTCGAGCGGAAGTACCTCGTGGTCGGCTCGGTGCTGGCGATGGCGGTGTTCGGCATCGCGTTCGGCTACGCGGGCTCGATGGGGCTGATCCTCGTGTTCGGCTTCCTCTACACCGCGACCAGCAACGTGTTCTCGAACGCCTACCACATCTACCAGGCCGAAATCTTCCCGACGGCGCTGCGCTCGACGGCGTCGAGCGGCACGTACTCGCTTTCGCGGCTGGCGAGCGGCGCGATGCCGTTCGTGCTGGTGCCGTTGCTGAACTCGCACGGCCCGACGACGCTGTTCCTGGTCGTGGCCGGCGCGCTGGTGGTGGTCGCGGTGGACATCGCGGTGCTCGGCCCGCGCACGACCGGCCGCCGGCTGGAGAACCTCAACGACGAGGTCGCGCCGCAGCTTCGATGACCGCCACCGCCTCGTCGACCGGCAGCCGGGCGGTGTCGACGACGAGGCGGTCGCGGGTCCACGGTTCGTACTCGCGGCCGACGATCTCCGCCCAGGTGGGCGGGACGTGTCCGGGAATGCCGGTGTCGCGGGTTTCCGCGCGGCGCCGGTGTTCGGCGGGGTCGGAACAGACGATCTCGGCTTCGAGCACGCGCGCGCCCAGGCCGAGGCCGGTGGCCCGCCAGGCGTCGCGGGTGACGGCGAGGGGGTTGACGCACTCGGCGATCACGCTGACCCCGGTCCGCAGCAGATCGGCGGCGACCTCCCGAGCGACGACGTACCCGACCGGCCCGAGCGGCTGCGCCAGCGGAGTGGTGCGGACGATGGCCTGTTCGACGGTGTCGACCCGCAGGAACGAGAAACCGGTGCGCCGGGCCAGTTCCGCGGCGACGGTGGTCTTCCCGGAGGCCGGCAGCCCACCGACGACGATCAGCAGCGGAGGCACATCCGCATGATCCCACGGCGCTCAGGCGGCCGGGGACGCCGCATCGGAGGAGGGCAAGTCCCTCGATACGGCGTTCCGCGCCGCGGCCCTCAGGAAGCCGCCCGCTTCTGGGCCAGCAACCCGCGCCGCAGTGTCGTCAGCGCTCGGTGCTGGGCGACCCGGACCGCTCCCGCGCTGCTCAACCCCACCGCCGATGCCGTCTCCTCGGCCGAAAGGCCCAAGATGATGCGCAGCACCAAGATCTCCCGCTGCCGGGGCGGCAGCGTGTCGAGCAGATCCGCCGACCAGTCCAGGCCCGCGGCGCGCTCCACCTCTTCGCCCGTCGGGTCGCCGCCCGTCCAGCGCTCGGCCGGGGGCTCGGCCACCGGGCTCGTGCGGTCGCGCGCCCGCCGGCGTTGGAAGTCCGCCACCTTGTGCGCCGCGATGCCGAACACGAACGCCAGGAAGCTCTCGGCCTCGTGGCGGTACCCCGGCAGCGCGCCGACGACCGCCAGGAGCACGTCCTGCGCGCAGTCCTCGGCGTCCGACGACCCGTCCTGCCACGAGCCGAGCCGGCCGAGGCAGTAGCGGAACACCATCGGCCGCAGCGCGCGCAGCACGCCCGCGATCGCGGAGCGGTGGCCGGTCATCGCGGACCGGACCAGCTCCGGATCGAGGGTGAACGTCGCCGTGGGTGCGGGTTCGCCCGCGGCGGACTGCGGCGGCATCGAGTTCTCACCTCTCCTCGGCAACTGACGGTCACGACGCTAGGTCACGCCGTGTGGCCGCCGCACCGGCCGGGCGGCCGCCGCGGCCCGGGTCTTCCGGCCCTGGCGCGGGACCCCTCCGTGTGCCCGCCGCACCGGCGCGGCGCGGCCGGGCCGAACGGCCCTACCGGCCGCCTCGGCGTACCGATCACGCTGAAGACCGGATTTTTCACAGAAAGGAACACAGGGGCGCGATGGTGGACGACGTGGGCTTCGGGCTGTTGCTCGATCGGCAGCAGTGCCTCGCCTTGCTCCGGACGGCGAGTCTCGGCCGGGTGATCTTCACCCACCGGGCGATGCCGGCCGTCCGGCCGGTGCGCTTCACCGTCGTCGACGAGGCCGTCGTGTTCGCCGCCCCCACCAGCAGTCTCCTCTACGCGGGCGCGCGCGACGCCGTCGTGGCGTTCGAAGCCGACGACTTCGCCGAGGACTTCGGCGCCGGCTGGTACGTCAGCCTCCTGGGGCGCGCCACCGAATCCCCGGGCGGCGACGCCGGCGTCGCCTGCCTGTGCCCGTGTCCCACCCTCGCCGGCCGCCGGTTCCTGCGGATCCCGGTGGAGGCCATCACCGGTCACCGCATCGCCTGTCACGCCGAGTAACTCCGCACTATCCGTAACAGAGCCGCTCCGGCGATCGACCCACCGGATGGACGCACCGGCTTGGGCCGACACGGGCAGTCGCCTGTGGGACCCTTGACGGCCCGGGGACACCCCCGGGATCGGGCTCATGTGGGGTCGGCGGGAAGTGGCGGACGAAATCGGCATGCCGGCGATCCTGGCCGCGGTGGCCGGGATCGCGCGCGAGCTGGAGGTGCCGGCGGTGCTGGGCACCGCGGTGACGACCGTGTGCGACCTCGTCGGCGCCCGGCACGGCCGCGTCGAGGTGACCGGTCCCGAAGGCGGTGTCGCCGAGTACGGCCGGGCCGGCGGCAACGGGGTGGTGGAGCTGCCCGTGCGGGCCGGGCCGAAGACGCTCGGCCGGTTCGAGATCGAACCCGCCGCCGGCCGCCAGTTCGGCCGCCGCGAGCGGGAGGTGCTGGGCGCGCTCGTCGCCGCGACCGCGATGGCCGTCGACAAGGCCCAGCTCGTCGACCAGATGCGCCGCCGCGAACGCTGGCTCGAAGCGTCCTACGACGTCACGCGCGCCCTGCTCGCCGCGCAGGACCTGCGGGCCACCCTCCGGCTCGTCGCCGAACGCGCGCGCGTGGTCGCCGGCGGTACCGCCGGGGCGATCGCGCGGCCCGACGGGCCGGGGCGGCTGGTGTTCGACGTCGTCGAGCCGCCGGGGGAGGACGCCGACCGGCTCATCGGGCTGACCGTGCCGACCGAAGGCACGGCCACCGGGGTCGCGTTCACCACGCGCCGCCCGGTCGTCGTGCGCGACTACGGCGACCGCGTGCAGGAGGAGCAGCGCGACCGCGCCGGGCCGATGCCGGCGATGATCAAGGACCTGGACTCGGCGATCTCGGTGCCGCTGCTGGTCGGCGACGAGACGCTGGGCGTGCTGGTCGTCGCGAAGTTCCGGGACAAGACGCCATTCACCGAGGCCGAGGTCCAGCTGGCCGAGACCTTCGCCGGGCACGCCGCGCTCGCCGTCGAGTTCTCCCGGGCGCAGGAGGTGCGCCAGCAGCTGGCGGTGTTCGAGGACCGCGACCGGATCGCCCGCGACCTGCACGACCTGGTCATCCAGCGGCTGTTCGCGACCGGGCTCGGGCTCGAGGGCGTCAGCCGGCTGATCGCCGACCCGGCCGTCGGTGCGCGCGTCGCCGGCTTCGCCCAGGACCTCGACGGCACGATCCGCGAGATCCGCAACAGCATCTTCTCGCTGCAGGCGCCCGCGCAGGCGCAGGGGAGCCTGCGTGCCGAGCTGCTGCGGGTCGCCGTCGACGCGCGGGACACGCTGGGCTTCGAGCCGCGCGTCGGCTTCGACGGGCCGCTCGACGCCGCGGTGCCGGACGCCGTCCGGTCCGACCTGATCGCATCGCTGCGCGAGGCGCTGACGAACGTGTCGCGCCACGCCGGAGCGACGTCGTCTTCGGTCGAGGTCACCGTGGACGGCGCCGGCCGGCGGCTGCGCATGGTGGTGCGCGACGACGGGACCGGGCCGCCGCCCGAAGGACCCGGCCGCGTCAGCGGGCTCGCCAACCTGGCCGCCCGTGCGGTGCGGTGGGGCGGCGACTGCGCGCTGGTGGCCGCCGAAGGTGGCGGCTCCCGGTTGGAATGGACCGCCGAGCTGCCGGCTCGGACCGGCGAGCAGGGGAGTGGGCGATGACGATCTCGGTGTTCCTGCTGGACGACCACGAGCTGGTCCGCACCGGCCTGAAGACCGTCTTCGAGTCCGAAGAGGACATCGAGGTGGTCGGGGAGGCGGGGACCGCGGCCGAGGCGCTGGTCCGGATCCCGCAGGCGCGCCCGGACGTGGCGATCCTCGACGTCCGGCTGCCCGACGGCCAGGGCGTGGAGGTGTGCCGCGAGATCCGCTCGACGGTCGAGCCGGCGCCGGCCTGCCTGATGCTGACGTCCTATTCGGACGACGACGCGCTGTTCGGCGCCATCATGGCGGGCGCGGCCGGGTACATGCTCAAGCAGGTCTCCGGGCGGTCGCTGGTCGAGGCCGTCCGCACGGTCGCCGTCGGCGGCTCCTTGCTGGACGCCACGCTGACCGCGTCGGTGATGAACAAGCTGCGCGGCGAGACCGCCTCCTCGGCGCCGGACCCGCGGTACGAGCAGCTCAGCCCGCAGGAGCGGCGGGTGCTGGACCTGGTCGCCGAAGGCCTGACCAACCGGCAGATCGCCGAGCGGCTGTTCCTGGCCGAGAAGACGGTGAAGAACTACGTGTCGTCGGTGCTGCACAAGCTCGGGGTCGAGCGGCGGACCTCGGCCGCGGTGTACGTGTCGCAGCGACGCGCCGACGGCGGCCGTTCGAGCTGATCACGCGCCCACTCGGCGCAAACCGGTGGGGCATCCGACGTATCTGGTCACCGATGCGATACACCTGACGGGTGACGCACGAATTGTCGTGCGCGGCGGAGGGGACGGCATGTCGGGGTTGTCGAGCGGGGACTATGTCACGCAGCAGATCAAGGCGCTGGCCAGAGCCGTGCGCCGGGAAGGCGCCGGTGGCGTCGGCACGCGCAGCTTCCAGCTGGCGGAGCACTTGGCGGCGGAGGGAGGCGTCCACCGCGGCGACATCCTGACGGCGACGGCGACGCTCCTGGCGATGACGGCGTGGTGCGACGGCGAGGCCGACGCGGCCTGCCGGTTCGCGGAGCTGGCCGGCGAGCACGACGAGGATTCGCGCGAGCTGGTGACGCACCTGCTGCGGCTGGAGGCCGGGGCGGATCAAGGCTGGTTGCCGCAGGAGCAGGTGGAGGCGTTGCTGGAGTACGCGCGCCGCGCCCGCCGGGATGATCTGGAGCTGCGGGTGCGCGCGATCGCCGGGTCGCGCGGTGGCCGGCACCGGCGGGACAACTGACGGTCCGTCCGGATCGGACGGCCGCGCGCCGACGTCACATGAGCCGGAACAGCCGTGGGCGGGGAACAGTGCGTTCCCCGCCCACGGCCCGGTAGCCGGCGCGGCTAGCTCGTGAGGGGACGCGCGGGATCCGCCAGCGCGTCCGGGTCCACCGTCCGTCCACTGCGGATCAGCTCGCGGACCGCGTCGAGGCCGTCGTCCCACCGGTTGACGTGCAGTCCGGCGACCACCCGGCCGCCCGCCAGCCAGAACGCGTGGAACGCCTCGTCGCTCCCGCGCCGCACCACGCGGTCGTACCCGCCGGGCGGGAACCAGCCCGTGAACTCCATGCCCACGTCGTACTGGTCCGAGAAGAAGTACGGCAGGTCGTCGTGCACGACCTCGTGGCCGAGCATCGAGCGCGCCGCCGCCGGGCCGCCGTTGGTCGCCGCCGCCCAGTGCTCGACCCGGATGCGGCGGTCGTAGCCCGGGTGCCACGCGCTCGCGACGTCGCCCGCCGCGAAGACGTCCGGGTCCTCGGTGCGCAGGGACGCGTCCACGCTGACGCCGTCGTCGACGGCCAGACCCGCGTCGGAGGCCAGCTGCGTCTCCGGCCGCGCGCCGATCCCGACGATCACCACGTCGGCCGGGATGTCGCCCGCGTCCGTCCACACCGCACCGACCGCGCCATCGCCGGCGAAACCCTTCACGCCGGTGCCGAGCCGCAGGTCGACGCCGTGGCGGCGGTGCAGGTTCGCGAAGTACTCGCCCAGCTCCGGCCCGAGCGTCGCGTGCAGCGGCGACGGGCCGGGCTCGACGATCGTCACCTCGCAGCCGTAGGTCCGCGCCGCGGCCGCGGTTTCCAGGCCGATCCAGCCCGCGCCGGCCACGACGACCCGCCCGCCCGCGGCCAGCGCGTCGCGCAGCCGGTCCGCGTGCGCGAGCCGGCGCAGGTAGTGGACGCCCTTCAGGTCGTTGCCGGGCACCCGCAGCCGCCGCGGCGACGCCCCGGTCGCCAGCAGCAGCTTCGTGTAGCCGAGGCGTTCGCCACCCGCCAGTTCGACCTCGTGGGCCGCCCGGTCCAGCGCCGTGACGCGCCGGCCGGTCAGCACCTCGATGTCCTGGTCGGCGTACCACTTCTCGTCGTGGACGAAGACCGACGCGCGGTCGTCCTGGCCGAGCAGGTAGCCCTTCGACAGCGGCGGCCGCTCGTAGGGCAGGTCCGGCTCCGCGCCGACGATGACGACGCGCCCGGCGAACCCTTCCGCCCGCAGCGTTTCCGCGGCCTTCGCGCCGGTCAGCCCGGCGCCGACGATGACGTAGCTGTCCATCACGCGCTCACCCCGGTCAGCGCGAAGAACTCCTGCCGCGTCTTGGGTTCCTCCCGCAGCAGCCCGTGCAGCGACGACGTCACGGTGAGCGCGCCGATCGCCCGTACCCCGCGCAGTGACATGCACAGGTGCTCGGCTTCGATCACGACGCCGACGCCCTTCGGTGCCAGGTGCTCCTGCAGCCAGTCCGCGACCTGCTTGGTCAGCCGTTCCTGCACCTGCAGGTCCCGCGCGAACATCTCGACGACGCGGGCGAGCTTCGACAGGCCCAGGATCCGCTCGCCGGGCAGGTAGCCCACGTGCGCGACGCCGCGGAAGGGCAGCAAGTGGTGCTCGCACAGGGACTGCACTGGGATGCTTTTAGCCAGCACGAGCTCGTCGTAGCCCTCGTCGTTCGGGAACGTCGTCAGCCGGAAGTCGCGCGGCCGAAGCATCTCCGCGTAGGCGTTGGCCACCCGGCGCGGCGTGTCGCCCAGGTGCTCCGACGACGGGTCCTTCCCCAGCGCCCGCAGCAGGTCGGCGACCGCGCGTTCCGCCGCGTGCAGGTCCATCGTGTCGCGGTCGTGGACGACACCCAGGTGCCGCAGCGGCACTGGTTCGCGGACGGGATCGACGGTCACGGAGGCCTCCTTCTAAAACCAAGACGAGCCGACGTTAGAAGCCCGCCGGGGTTTTCGTCAACGGTTGTGTGTTTTAGAGTGCTCGGATGCACAAGTCCCAGGCCGGCGCGCTGGCCGCGGTCGCGGCGCTCGACGAGCCGACGCGCCGGCGGCTGTACGAATACGTCGTCCGGCGCCCGGATCCGGTCAGCCGCGACGACGTCGCCTCGGCCCTCGCCGTGCCCCGGGCGACCGTCGCGTTCCACCTCGACCGTCTGGTGGAGGAGCGGCTCCTGGTGGCCGAGTACGAGCGCCGCAGCGGCCGCACCGGGCCGGGCGCGGGCCGCCCGGCCAAGCTCTACCGCCGGTCGGACCGGCAGGTGAGCGTCTCGGTCCCCGAGCGGCACTACGAGCTGGCCGGCGAGCTCCTCGCGTCCGCGATCGAGGAGGCCGACGAGACCGGCGGCTCGGCACGGGAAATCCTGGGGCGGCTCGCCCGCGACCACGGGGCCGAGCTGGCCGCCGGTGTCCCGGACGTCGTCGCCACGCTCGAGGAGCACGGGTTCGAGCCGCGCGTCGAGGGCGACGGGGTGCTGCTCGGCAACTGCCCGTTCCAGCGGCTCGCCCGGACGCACACGCGGCTGGTGTGCGAGATGAACCTCGGGTTGGTCGAAGGCATGCTCGACGGCGCGGGCGACCGTCGCCTGCGTGCCTGCCTGGACCCGCGGCCCGGGCTCTGCTGCGTGCGGCTCGCTCCCGCCTGAGGTCAGCCGCGCCGGGCCAGGTGCCCGGCGAGCGCGTCGTGGTAGGCGAACAGCGCGGGCACGCCGCCGCTGTGCAGCACCACCACCCGGTGCCCGGCGGTCCAGCGCCCGGCCGCGTGGTGGGACAGGAACCCGGCGAAGGTCTTCCCGCTGTAGACGGGGTCGAGCAGGACGCCCTCGGTGCGCGCCAGCAGCAGGATCGCGTCGAGGCACTCCTCGGTCGGGTCGCCGTACTCGCGCCCGACGAACTCGTCGTGGAGCTCGACCTCCGGCGGCGCTCCGCCGAGCCCGAGCAGCGTGGTCAGCTCAGCCCACCAGTGGCGGTACTCGGCGTGGCAGCCGGCGCGGTCCTGGTTGACGCTGATGCCGATGATCGGGCAGCCGAAACCCTGATCCCGCAGGGCGAGCGTCAAGGCGGTGAAGATCCCGCCGGTGCCGAACGGCAGGTAGACGGCGTCCGGCCGGTCGCCGGTTTCCCGCAGCTGCGCGGCGAGCTCCAGCCCGGCGCGCACGTAGCCGAGGCAGCTGTGCGGCGTGGTACCGCTGATCGGCACGGCGTGCGGCCGGCGTCCCGCCGCGCGCAGTTCGTCGCACACCGCGCGGACGTGCTCGTCGAGGGCCCAGTGGTCCTCGACGTCGACCACCCGGACGTCGGCGCCGAGCAGCCGCACGGTGAGCAGGTTGCCCTGGAACTCGTCGTAGGCGTCCCGGCTGAGCACGACCGTGCAGTCCATCCCGAGCCGGCGTGCGGCCGCGGTGGTGAGGCGGGCGTGGTTGCTCTGCATCGACCCGCACGTGACGACGACGTCCGCGTCGGCTCGGCGGGCCCGCGCCAGCTCGTACTCGAGCTTGCGGGGCTTGTCGCCGCCGAGCGCGAGCCCGGTGAGGTCGTCGCGCTTGAGGAGGACGCGGGGGCCGAGCCGCTGGCCCAGGCGCGTCAGGACGTCGAGCGGGGTGGGGGTGAGGGCGAGGTGTTCGCGCGGGAAGCTCTCGAGCCGGGTGGCCAGGTCCATGGGTTTTCCCTTCTAGCGCGGGAGGAACGGGAGGACGAAGAGGAAGGCGCCGAAGCCGACCAGCGCCGCCGAGGCGACGCGGTGGAGGTGGCGGCCACGCAGTTTTCGCGCCAGCCGCGTGCCGAGCAGGGTCCCGGCGCCGGCCAGCACGCCCAGGACGCTGCCGAGTCCGAAGTGGACGGAGCCTTGCGCCGCGTAGCCGAGCGTCGCGAACCCCACCAGCGGGAGCTGGATCAGCTGCCCGGCCGCGATCGTCGTCAACGCGGGCACGCCGAGCGCCAGCAGCACCGGGACGAGCAGGACCGGGCCGCCCGTGCCGGTCAGCGCCGAGCCGAACCCGACGGCCGCGCCGACCGCGACCGCGGCGGGCGCGGGTAGTTCGCGCGCTTCGCGAGGCCGCGCCCAGAGGTTGAAGGCGCCGGAGCCGGCGGTCACGGTGGCGAGGAACAGCCAGAGGACCGTCGCCGGGACGACGCCGTTCACCAGCGCGCCGGCCGCCGCGGCCGGGGCCGCGCCGAGCGTGAGCCAGCCGCCGAAGCGCCACGGCATGGCCTGGTGGCGCGCGTAGGCGGTGGTGCCGACGATGCCGGTGAACAGGAAGGCCCAGCTGCTGGTGCCGGCCGCCGCGTGGATGTCGAGCCCGGCGAGCCAGGTGAGCGCGGGCGGCAGGAGGACGCCGCCGATGCCGATCGTCCCGATGAAGACGCCGACCGGCACCGCCAGCAGCAGGACGGCTAACACGAGCCGAAGTGCTCGCGAAGCCGGTGCAGCCGCCGAAGCTGCGAAGGCGGCAGGCCGGGGCAGCCGGCGGCGTTGTCCACAGCGGACAGCAGGTGCCGTCGGGAGACAGCGGCCGCGGCCGGGCCGTCCCCGCGGGCGAGGGCGGCGACGATCTCGCGGTGGTCGTCGGTCCACCGGCGTGGTGTGTCGCCGGCCCACGCGCTCGCCTGGGTTTCGCGCCAGACCGGTCCGGACGCCCGTTCGAGCAGCGTGCCGACCTGCTCGCGCAGGTCCGGGTTCCGGCAGACGCCGGCGATCGCGGCGTGCAGCCGGTGGTCGGTGTCGGCCGGGATCGCGTCGCCGCCGGTGACGAGGGCCATCCCCGCGACGGCTTCGTGGGCTTGGTCGAGCGCGGCGGGGTCCGGGTCGGCGGCGGCGAGGGCCAGCACGGCCGGTTCGAGAACCAGCCGGGCTTCCAGGAGGTCCACGACCTCCTCGAAGGACCGCGCGGCGCGGACGTGCCGGGCCGCGCCGGGGACGGGCGAGCCACCGAGCACGACGGTGCCCCGACGTCGTCGCGGCTCGACGTATCCGGCGAACTGGAGTGCGCTCAGTGCTTCGCGCACCGAAGGCCGGCTGACCTCGAACTCGCGGGCCAGCTCCAGTTCGGTGGGCAGGATGGTGCCGGCGGGCCACCGTCCGTCATCGACGCGGGACCGCATCTCGGCGGCGATCCGCAGCCCGGCGGTGGTCTCCATACCGCCGAGGCTAGCACGATATGTCAGACATATCGGCCCTCATTGTCAGACCAGTGGCTGCCGCTGTTGGCCGGCAGGGCGCCAGTAAGCACGGCTTGGGGTCAGCGGGGAGGGAGGTACCCGCGCAGGGGAGGGGCGTACTCGTCGAAGAGCCGCGAGAAGGCGTCTTTGGGATCCTTCGCGGCGAGATCGAGCCGTTCCACGATTCCGGTCACGCTACTGGTTGTCGCGACCCCCGCCCGCGTCCCCGATCCCGGCCGGATGAGACACCGGCTACATCCGGGCCCGTCCGGCCGAACGCACCGGGGGGTGCGCGACAAGAGCCGGTATGCACAGGGGAAACGCGATGCTGCTGGCCGGGACGTGCGCCGGCGCGGTGGCGGCGATGCTCGTCGTGGCCGCGGCGGTCCGGCCGCCTCGACCCGCCGCGGCGGCCGGACCGGAGCTCACGACCGCGCCGTCGTACACGACGAGCGTGGCCACGACGGCGACTTCGGCGCCGCCGGAGACGTCCGCGAAGCCGTCGGCGAAGGCGGTGCCGGAGGGCGCCGCACTCGCGGCGCTCGTGCCCGGGAAGGTCAGCGTGCTGGTTCGCGACCGCAAGTCCGGGGACGTCGTCTCCTACCGCCCGGACGCGACCTACACCTCCGCGTCGCTGGTCAAGCTGCTCATCGCCGTGGAAGCGCTGCAGCGGGGCGAACCCGCCGCCGAGGTCGCGGAGATGCTCTCGCGCAGCGACGACGACGTCGCGAGCCGGCTGTGGATGAAGCTCGGCGGGCCCGCCATCGTGACGTCGTGGGCGAAGCGGATCGGCATGACCTCGACTCGCCCACCCGCCGACCCCACGCACTGGGGCAGCACCCTCGTCACCGCGACCGACCTGGCGCGGTTCTACGCCTATCTGATGGACGAGGCCCCCGAAGGGACGCGGCAGGTCGTCCTGCGCGCCCTCGACGGCGCCACCGAGCACGGCGCGGACGGCTTCGACCAGTTCTTCGGCATCCCGGGCGCGGTCACCGCCGCCGACTGGGCGGTGAAGCAGGGCTGGTCCTGCTGCGACCCGGGCCGCGACCTGCACACCAGCGGGCTCGTCGGCGGCCGCCGCTACATCGTCGTCGTGCTGAGCGCCCAGCCCGCCGCCACGTCCTGGGCGAAGGCGTCGCAGAACGTCACGGCGGTCGTGAAAGCGCTCTCCGGTCCGCTCGGCTGGTCCTGACGCGCCCGGCGTCCGCCGGGGACGGCCCCCTCGGCGGTACGGTTTCGTGCGTGGGGACACGGTGCGAGTGGGAAGGGGCCAGGGTGGTGGACCGGGCGAAGCCGGGGGAGCAGGCCAGGACGTCGGCCCCGGGACCGCGGCAGCCCAGCCTGGCCGACGTCGCCGGCATGGCCGGCGTGTCGCACATGACCGTTTCGCGCGTGGTCAACGAGAGCGGGCCGGTGCGCCCGGAAACCCGCGAGCGGGTCCTCGCCGCCGTGCACAAGCTCGGGTACCGGCCCAACACCGCCGCGCGGACGCTCGTCACCGGCCGGTCGGGCACCCTCGGCGTGGTCGCGCTGGAGTCGAACCTCTACGGGCCGGCGAGCACCCTGTACGGCATCGAGAACGCGGCGCGCGAAGCCGGGTACGGCATCGCGATCTGCAGCGTCACCCGCCCGGGCCGGACGTCGATCGGCGACGCGGTGGAGAGCCTGCGGAGCCAGGCTGTGGAGGGGATCGTCGTGATCGCCCCGCACGTCACGGCCGGGCGGGCGCTGGCCGCGGTGCCGGGCGACATCCCGGTGGTGGCCGTCGGCGGCGGAGAGTCGGCGCCGGTCCCGGTGATCTCGGTCGACCAGTACGACGGCGCCCGCCGCGCCACCGAGCACCTGCTCGCCCTCGGGCACCGGACGGTCTGGCACGTCGCCGGGCCGGAAGACTGGCTGGAGGCCCGCGACCGCGAACGCGGCTGGCGCGAGACCCTGGAACGCCGCGGCCTGCGGGTGCCGGCGGTCGTGCGCGGCGACTGGAGCCCGCGGTCCGGCTACGAAGCGGGCCGTGCCCTCGTCGGCAAGCGCGGGCTGAAGGCGGTGTTTTCGGCCAACGACCAGATGGCGCTGGGCCTGCTGCGCGCGTTCACCGAGGCGGGGATCCGGGTGCCGGAGGACGTCCACGTCGCCGGCTTCGACGACGTCCCCGAGGCGGCCTACTTCAATCCACCGCTGACGACGGTCCGCCAGGACTTCATCGAGGTCGGCCGAAAGACGTTCGGGCTCCTGGAGGACCGGATGGCGGGCGGCGACGTCAGGGCGCGGCACCTCGTGCCGGCGGAGCTGATCGTGCGGGAGAGCACCGGCCCCCGCTGAAACGTCTTGAATGACTCATTCAGGACATCCGACCAGGACTGTTAGCGTTAACACGACCTCGGCACTGATCCATCCCGGTGTTGTATCTTGACGACTTCTGTGTGATCGGCAAAGGATCGTGTTCGGTTCTGGTCCCCGCCGCCCGGAGGTCCCCGCATGCGTGCCGTCGTCCGGACTCTGCTCGTCGCCGTGCTCGCCCTGATCGGGGTGACCGTGCCGCAAGCCACGGCCGCGCCCCCGAAAGCGGCGGCGCACACCGTCACCTACGACGGCTACTCCTTCCTGGTCGACGGCAACCGGACCTACCTGTGGTCGGGGGAGTTCCACTCCTACCGCCTCCCGAGCCCCGACCTCTGGCTCGACATCTTCCAGAAGATGAAGGCGGCCGGCTTCAACTCGACGTCCCTCTACTTCGATTGGGGCTACCACTCGCCGCGCCAGGGCGTCTACGACTTCACCGGCGTCCGCGACCTCGACAAGCTCCTGGACATGGCCCAGCAGGCCGGGCTCTACGTCATCGCGCGGCCCGGGCCGTACATCAACGCCGAGGTCGACGGCGGCGGCTTCCCGACCTGGCTGTCGACCACCCCCGGCCACACCCGCAGCGCCGATCCCGTCTACCTGAAGTACTCCGACGAGTGGCAGACGCAGATCGACCGGATCATCGCCCGCCACCAGCTCACGAACGGCACCGGCAGCGTGCTCGCCTACCAGGTCGAGAACGAGTACTACAACGGCAACGCCGACGGCCGCGCCTACATGAAGCACCTCGAGGACAAGGCCCGCGCCGACGGCATCACGGTTCCCTTGGTGGGCAACAACAACGGCACCTTCAACGCCGGCGAGGCCGCGCTCGACGTCGACGCCGCCGACTCCTACCCGCAGGGCTTCGACTGCTCCAACCCCACGCGGTGGAACGGCGTGCCGGACATCAGCTACGACCACGTCCCCGGCAAGCCGCTGATCACCGCCGAGTTCCAGGGCGGCGCCTTCGACCCGTGGGGCGGTCCGGGTTACGAGAAGTGCGCGCAGCTGATCAACGACCAGTTCGCCAACGTGTTCTACAAGCAGAACATCGCGGTCGGTGCCACCGGCCAGAGCTTCTACATGCTGCACGGCGGCACGTCGTGGGGCTGGAGCGCGATCCCGCAGAACTACACGTCCTACGACTACGGCGCCGCGATCACCGAAGGGCGCCAGTTCGACCCGAAGTACAACGAGGACAAGCTGATCGGCTACTTCACCCAGTCCGTCGCCCCGCTGACCAAGACGGACGGCCTGGCCGCCGCGCCGCTCACGGACCCAGCCCTCACCGACACCGCCCGGATCAACCCGGACACCCGCACGCAGTTCCACACCCTGCGGCACACCGATTCGACGTCCACCACCACGAACACCACCAGCCTCGCGCTCGACCTCGCCGCGCACGCCGGCTACACCTACGACGACCGCGCCGGCGAGGTCGGCTACACCGGCACTTGGAGCCACGTCGGACCGGAGGTGAACTACACCGGCGGCGACTACCAGCACACCGAGTCGTTCTCGGAGGCCACCGGCGACAGCGTGAGCATTCCCTTCACCGGCACCGGGATCCGCTGGGTGACATCGAAGGATCCGAGCCACGGCATCGCCGACGTCTACCTCGACGACGCGAAGGTCAGCACGGTCGACCTCTACGCGGCGAGCAAGCAGAACCAGGTCACCGGCTACGAGGCGCGCGACCTGCCCGCGGGGGCGCACACGCTGAAGATCGTCGTCACCGGGCAGAAGAACGCGAGCGCGACCGGCCCGTTCGTCGTGGTGGACGCCGTCGACCTGCTGTCCGGCAGCACCGACTACTACCCGGTCGTCCCGCAGCAGGCCGGCACCGGCATCACGCTGAACGGCCGCCAGTCGAAGATCGTCGTCGCCGGGTACGACCTCGGGCGGACGCGGATGCAGTACTCGACTTCGGAGATCATGACGAGCGCGGCCATCGGCGGCCGCGACGTCGCGGTCCTCTACGGGGACAAGGGCGGGCCGGGCGAGACCGTCCTGCGGTTCGCGAAGCAGCCGTCCGTGCAGGTGCTCGGCGGCAACGCGACGTCCACTTGGGACGCCACGCGCGGCGACCTGCGGTTGAACTACACCCACGACGGCCTGACGCGGGTGCTCGTCACCGCTCCCGGGCAGCGGCCCCTGCTCCTGCTGCTCGCGGACAAAGCGACGGCGGCAACGTTCTGGCGTCAGGACACCGCCGCCGGCCCGGTGCTGGTCCGCGGCACGCACCTGGTGCGGACGGCGGCCGACGACCACGGCACCCTGGCGCTGACCGGCGACACCGGCGACGACGGCGCGTTCGAGGTCTTCGGCACCGCGAAAGCCGTCTCCTGGAACGGTTCCCGCGTCGCGGCGAAACCGACGCCGAGCGGCAGCCTCACCGGCACCGCGCCGACCGCCAAAGCCGTGACGTTGCCCGCCCTGACCGGCTGGAAGCAGCAGCAGGAGTCGCCGGAAAGCCAACCGGCGTTCGACGACTCGGCGTGGCCGGTGGCCGACAAGGACGCCTCCAACAGCTCGACGGCCCTCGGCACGAAACCGGTGCTCTTCGCGGACGACTACGGCTTCCACACCGGCAACACCTGGTACCGCGGCCGGTTCACCGGCGACGGGACGCAGACCGGGATCACGCTCGCGAGCCAGAGCGGCGGGCCGGCCGGCGCGTTCTCGGCGTGGCTCAACGGTGTCTTCCTCGGCAGCTCGACGGACCCGCAGCACACGTTCACCTTCCCGGCCGGCACGCTGCACCAGGGTGAGAACGAGATCTCCGTGCTGACCGTGAACATGGGGCACGAAGAGGACTACGGCGCGAACAACGGCAACAAAGCCGCGCGCGGGCTCATCTCCGCGCGGCTGACCGGGGCGCCGCTGACGTCGGTGACCTGGCGGCTGCAGGGCGTCCGCGGTGGCGAGACCGGGCTCGACCCGGTCCGCGGTCCGCTCAACACCGGCGGGCTGTACGGCGAACGCGCGGGCTGGTCGCTGCCCGGCTTCCCCGACGGGCGCTGGACGTCGACGTCGTTGCCGGCGAAGGACCCGACTCCGGGCGTGTCGTGGTACCGGACCACCGCGGACCTGGATTTGCCGCGCGGCCAGGACACCTCGCTCGGCCTGACGATCACCGACGACCCCGCGCGGCAGTACCGGGCGCTGCTCTTCGTCAACGGCTGGCAGCTCGGCCAGTACGTCAACTACCTCGGGCCGCAGCACAGCTTCCCGATCCCGAACGGCGTCCTGAACCCCAACGGCCACAACACGATCGCCGTCGCCGTGTGGAACCTCGACGGCAGCACGGGTGGCCTGGGCAAGATCGCGTGGACGAACTACGGCAGCTACCGCTCGCCGCTGACGGTGCGTGCGAACCCGTCGCCGGGCTACGACCCCGGGCGGTACGCGATGCCGGCGGCCCCGACGGCCGCGGTGTCGCTGACCGCGCCGGATACGGCGTCGGGCGGGCAGCGGTTCACCGCTTCGGCGACGGTGCGGGTGCCCGCGGGCGCGCCGCCGGCGTTCGACGTCAAGCCGGTGCTGACCGCGCCGGCCGGGTGGACGGTCGGCGCGGCCTCCCCGCCTTCGGTGGCGCGGATCGACGGCGGCCGGTCGGCGACCTTCACCTGGCCGGTCACCGCTCCCTCCACAGTGGACACCTCGGCGCTGAAGGTGGCAGTGGCGTACCGGCAGGCCGGGCGGCCGGGGTCGGTCTCCGACGAGCGGGTCGTCGGCGCGGTGCCGCCGGCGCCACCCGCGGGCGCGGTGGCGGTGAGCTCCCTGCCGTTCCTGACGGCGACGAACGGCTGGGGCCCGGTCGAGCGCGACACGAGCAACGGCGAGGCGAGCGCGGGCGACGGCAAGCCGATGACCATCGGCGGGGTGGCGTACGCGAAGGGCCTGGGCGTGCACGCGGCGAGCGACGTCCAGCTCTACCTGGCCGGCGCCTGCACGCGGTTGACGGCTTCGGCCGGCGTCGACGGCGAGACGGGTGGCGGTGGCAGCGTGAGTTTCAGCGTTTCGGCGGACGGTGCGACCCGGGTGACGACGCCGGTGGTCCGCGGCGGCCAGGCGGCGGTCCCGATCGACGTTGACGTCACCGGGGCCCAGGTCCTGGACCTGCTGGTGTCCGACGGCGGCGACGGCAACGGCAACGACCACGCGGACTGGGCACTGCCGACGCTCACCTGCACGGGGCCGTAGGCGGCTCCCGAGGTCGGCTTCCGGAGGTCGCGAATGACTCATTCGCGACCTCCGGCGCCCCGAATGAGTCATTCGCGACGCCGGGCCGCTACGCCGCCTGCCGGGTGAACTCCGGGACGGGCCGGACGAAGAACGTCGCCCGGACCGCCCGGCGCTCCCGCCACAGGTGGTACAGCGCGAGGCCGAAGATGACCGACCCGATCACGTTCGCGACGAAGTGCCACCACACGCGGTAGGTCGTCAGCCCGACGCCCGGGTCGACGAGACCGAAGAACGTCGACAGCCCGATCGCCCGGGGCGCGCCGAACCCCACCGACAGCGTCAGGACCAGGTGCTCGAGGCCGTGCAGGCCCTGCATCCAGACGCCCATCTTCGCCCAGCGGCGGGCGCGGGTGCCCAACGCTCGCCGCGTGATCACCATGACCCCGGCCAGCCCGGCCAGGAAGATGAAGTTGCCGGTGAGGTGCAGCAGCTCCATCCCGAACGTCTTGCGGTCCGGCAGGAGCAGCTGCAACCCGTTCGCGAGCCCGGTGCCCCACGGCGTCATCCACGCCGGCGCGTTCGGGTGGCCGAGCCAGTAGCCGACCTGCGCGACGTGCTCTTGGACGTGCCCGAGCTGCCCGAGCACGCCGACGCCGATCACCGCGACCGAGCCGCGGTACACCCACGGCCGCACCGGCCCGCGGTTCGCGTACGCCAGGACACCGACCGCCGCCCACATGGCCAGCGCCCACAGCACGAGCAGCGTCGCCCCCGTGACATCCCAGCCGGACATCGTCCCCATCGGCATGGTCATGGCCGCCTCCCGTCATCGACGGGCCGAGCTTAACGGGGAAAAGCGCCGTGCGACGTCTTCCGATGTGCGCCCGATAACTGGACAAACCGTTACACCCCAACGGTTGTCCGGTCAGGTGAGGACAAGTCGGACGGCCAGGCCGGTGATCACCGCGCTCGACGCCAGCGCCGTCACCAACCGGCCCCGCGGTCCGGTGAGGACGCGCCCGAGCAGCGCGCCGCCGCCGGC
The DNA here is from genome assembly GCF_040682935.1 of Amycolatopsis sp. NPDC051061. Taxonomy (NCBI): domain Bacteria; kingdom Bacillati; phylum Actinomycetota; class Actinomycetes; order Pseudonocardiales; family Pseudonocardiaceae; genus Amycolatopsis; species Amycolatopsis sp. NPDC051061. The sequence goes on along the minus strand of NZ_JBFBBZ010000018.1, from coordinate 28,320 downwards.
CAGCAGTGCTTGCCAGCTCGCCGAGGCGGCGAACGCGGCGAGCACGAACACGACCTGCTCGAGCACCGAGACGGCCGTGCCGGCGCGGTCGCCGACGACCAGGGCGGTGAAGTAGACGACCGTGGTCGGGTTCACCAGCGTGATGCCGAGCAGGCTGACGTAGGCGCGGCCGGGCGCGAGCGGCGTGACGGCGCGGGCGGTGGCCTCGCGGTGGGAGCGCAGCGCCAGAACGGCCCCGCGGACCGCCAGCACGACCAGGATCCCGGCCGACACCAGCCGCAGCGGCCCGGCGACCGGGGCGACGAGTCCCGCGATCGCCGCGCCGCCGAGTACCGCCACCAGCGCGTACACGCCGTCGGCGGTGGCGACGCCGAGGGCCGCGGCCAGGCCGGTCCGCAACGAGGTCCGGGCGGTGAGCGCGACGAGGTAGGTCGCGACCGCGCCGACGGGGATCGCGATGCCGTAGCCGGCGAGCAGGCCGGCGAGCAGGGCGCCGGTCACGGCACGGGAGTGATCGACCTCCGCGGACGGCACGGCTGCTGCCGGACCGGCGCGGTGGTCGCGGCGACGGTCGGCAGGAGCGGGGTGCGGTAGGCGGTCATGCGCAGATGGTGTCGCCGCGGGGGCCGGGCCGGCAACCGGATTTCCCAGCCGGTGCGCGTCGGGCAGCTGTGCTTGAATCGGCGCCGAGGGAGCGGCCGAGGCGAGAAAGGGTTTTCACGATGCGGGTCGACCTGAGCGGGAAGACGGCCCTGGTCACCGGGTCCACCGGTGGCATCGGCTCGGCGATCGTGGCGGGCCTCGCGGCCACCGGTGCGCGGGTCGCGATCAACGGCCGGAGCGAGACCGGGGTCGCGAAGGCCATCGCGCGCCTGAAGGAGGACCTGCCGGACGCCGACCTGGTGCCGGCCCCGGGCGACGTCTCGGAGGAGGCCGGCGCGGCACAGGTCGTCGAAGAGGTGCCCGACGCCGACATCCTCGTCAACAACCTCGGCATCTTCGGCGCCCAGGAGCCCCTCGAGATCACCGATGCCGACTGGCGGCGCTACTTCGAGGTCAACGTCCTGGCCGCGGTGCGGCTCACCCGCGCCTACCTGCCGGGCATGACCGAGCGCGGCTGGGGCCGGATCCAGTACATCGCCAGCGATTCGGCGGTCGTGATCCCGGCCGAGATGATCCACTACGGCGTGTCGAAGACGGCGTTGCTCGGGGTATCGCGCGGGTTCGCCAAGCACGCGGCGGGGACCGGCGTCACGGTCAACGCCGTGATCGCGGGCCCGACGCACACCGGTGGCGTCGAGGACTTCGTCTACGAGCTGGTGGACAAGGACCTGCCGTGGGACGAGGCCCAGCACGAGTTCATGAAGAAGCACCGGCCGCAGTCGCTGCTGCAGCGCCTGATCGAGCCCGAGGAGATCGCGAACATGGTGGTGTACCTCAGTTCCCCGTTCGCCTCGGCGACGACGGGGGCGGCCGTGCGCGTCGACGGCGGGTACGTCGACTCGATCGTTCCCTAGCCGGGACCCGTTCCCGCCCAAGGGCACGGGGGAACCCCGGGAGGGAACGGGAGTTTGCGTCGGTACGGGGGCCGCCTCGCGGCGGAAGGCACGACACGGCTCCAGCGTTACCGGTATTCCGTGAAGGCAAGGGGTAGGCCCGGGGGCACCGCCGTACCGACACCCGTTACAACGCCCGGGGGCGTCCGGTGTTCCGCGGCCGGGAGTGACGTGCGTCGCCGGGTACCCCGCGCCGGGGTCGCCCGGACGGGCGCGCCGGGTGTCGGGATCCGCGCCGGTGGTTCATGATCGACTTCATGGACCACATCGAGACACCGGCGAAACCCGCCCGAGGCCTGCGGCGGGTCCTCCTCGCGGCGGCGGCGGGCGCAGTGCTCGCCGCCACCGCCTGGGTGGCCCTGTGGCTGGCCATGAACCTCTGACTACGGCGTGACCGGGATGTTCGTCAGACCCGACGTCGCGTTCGTGACCGTGTTGGACGCGTACACCACGTTCGGGTTCGCCGCGCACTTCGACACCGAGCTGATCTTGATCGCGTAGGCGCCGACCCCGCCCAGGTCGGACTTGTTGCCGCGCCACACGTTGCCGCAGCCGTTGTCGAACGACGGGGACGTGCTCGTGTTGTGGGTTTCGTAGCCGTTGGCGAACGTGCCGGGTGCCGAGAACGTGCCCGTGTTGTTCTCGATCGTGTAGCCGATGCCCTTGACGTCGATCCAGGAGTCCGCCGAGTTCTCGCCGGAGATGCCGCGGCCGTCGAAGGTGTTGCCGCGGATCAGGCCGTTGAACGTTCCCTCTTTGACGTCGATGGGCTCGGCCGCGATGAACGGGCCGATGTGGTTGTCCAGCACCTGGATCCGGTCGCCCCGGTCGACGCCGCCGGAGTTGCCGTGGCAGGCCCAGTTCGAGTTGGCCGAGCCGAGGTAGACGCCTTCGCCGTAGCCGGGCTGCACCAGCCCCGTGGAGGTGATCGTCGAGTTCTTCAGCACGCTGTCGGCCGACGAGCGGCGGAAGTGGATCGCCTCCTCGTCGACGTGGTGGACGTTCACGCCGTCGATCGTCGTGTGGGGCGAGTTGTCGACGACGATGCCCTTCTTGGATTCCTGCACGGTGAAGCCGGTCAGGTTCCAGTACGGCGCGCCGGAGAGCCAGAGGCCGTAGCCGGAGTCCCAGCCCGCGGTCGGCGCCGGGCAGTCCGGGGCGTCGCCCGACGGGCCGTCGTTGATCAGGACCGCGTTCGCTGGGCCCGACAGCGTGATGGGCTTCGCGGCCGTGCCGGCCTTCGTCGTGACGAACGAGCCGCGGTAGGTCCCGGCCGCCAGCTTGATCGCCTGCCCGGGCGCGGCGTTCGCCAGCGCCGCCTGCAGCTGGGCGGCCGTCGAGACGTTCACCGTGTCGCCGGCCGGCGGGGCAGTGGTGGTCGTCGTCGGAGTCGTGGTGGTGGCCGGTGTCGTCGGTGTGGTCGTGACCGGGCCGCCGCCCGCGCACGGGAGCCCGTTGATCGTGCAGCCCGCAGGCAGTCCGGAACCGGCGACGGTGAAGCCGAAGTTCGCGGTGGCGCCGGGCTTGACCGTGCCGTTGAAGCCCGCGTTCGTGAACTTGTAGTGCTGCCCGGTCTGCGTCTTCACCGAGCTCCACGAGCCGCTCACCGACGTGCCGGCGGGCAGGTCGAACTCGACGGTCCAGCCGGTCGCGGGTGCGTCGCCGCGGTTGGCGATCGTGTATCCGGCGCCGTAGCCCCCGGTCCAGACCGAGGCCTGCGCGAACGTGGCGGACAGGTTCGCCGCCGCGGCCTGCGCGGTGACCGCGCCGGTCAGCGCGAGCGCGGCGGAAACGGTGGCAGCGCCGAGCAGGACGGCACGACGACTTCGTGGGGACACCAGGGGCCTCCGGAGTGGGGGACAGCGGAGGGTGCTGCGGCGTACACCCGGACGTTCCCTTTATAGGTCACGAATGTGACGTGCGTCAATGAGCTGAACGACCGTCAAGTACGTGAACAAGATCAGCCGGTGACGCTCGGGGGCCCCGTCTCGACGTGCCCGCTGAACCGGCGGAGGAACTTCGGGTCGGCGTCGAGCGTCGCCGACAGGTCGTACCAGCCGGAACCGTAGACGACGGGGTTCGTTGGGGGTACCGAAGTCGAAGCACGTCATCAGGTCGCCGCAGATCGCGCGGCGCCACGCGCTGATGTTCGGCTCGGCCACGCCGGTCCAGCGTTCGAGGAACCGGAGCCGGGGCTGCGCCAGCGTAGGTGGTCGAAGCTGCACAGAACCACCGACGTTCGGACGGAATCATGCAGAGTGAAGTTCACGAGCTGGTCGATTCACGGCCCGGCCGCGTGACACTTTCCGGTGACCCGGAGGTGAACCCGCGCTGGGAAGGGAATCTCTTCCAGCACAAACCCCTGGCCCACGGGGGAGATTGCGGAAGGAGAGCACGATGAAGACCCGAATCGCTTCTTGGGTGACGGCTACTGCGCTCACGGTTTCCGCGGTGGTCGCCGCGGCGGCTCCGGCCGCGGCGGACCCGGTCCCGGGCAACCCGTACCAGTTCTACGCCTACTGCTCGGTCGACCTGCTCGGCGTGCCGGTGGCGTGCACGCAGACCGACGAGGCCCACGCGTCCCACATCTGCCAGTACCTGGCCACTCCGCTGGGCCTCGGTCTCGACTGCATCCAGCGCTCGGCCGCGTGACTTGCCCGAAAATACCCGGTGGTCCGGACCATCGGGTACTCGTCGGAAAATGTCCGACCGGTTGGTCTTGTTCTTCGCCAGGGACCCGTTCATACTTTGTTGCCATCCACAACAAATAGGGTGCCGGTGAGCCGCCAGCCGTCGCCCGCGGAACGGAAGGGGCGACGACGATGTCGACCAGGAACTCCGCCCGATGGCGGCGGACCGCCCGAATGCTGGTGGCGCCCGCGGCTCTGCTCGTGGCAGGCGCCGTGGTGGCCGCACCGCAGGTCCAGGCCGCACCCGCGGCACCGCTCGCGAGCTTCACCGACGACTTCGACGGCGCGGCGGGCAGCGGCGTCGACGGCTCGAAGTGGGTCCACGAGACCGGCGACAACGTGAACAACCACGAGCGGCAGTGGTACACCGACGGCACCGCCAACGCGGCGCTCGACGGCCAGGGCCACCTCGTGATCACCGCGAAGAAAGAGAACAGCGGCAACAACTGCTGGTACGGCGCCTGCGAGTACACGTCGGCGCGGCTCAACACGTCCGGCAAGTTCACCGCGTCGTCCGGGCACATCGAGGCCCGGATGAAGCTGCCGCGCGGGCAGGGCATGTGGCCCGCGTTCTGGATGCTGGGTTCGGACATCGGCAACGTCGGCTGGCCGCAGTGCGGCGAGATCGACATCATGGAGAACGTCGGGTTCGAGCCGAACACCGTGCACGGCACCATCCACGGCCCGGGCTACTCGGGCTCCGCCGGGATCGGCGCGGCCTACAACGGGCCGAACTTCTCCGACGACTTCCACACGTACGCGATCGACTGGTCCGCCGATCGCATCGTCTGGTCGGTGGACGGCAACGCGTACCAGACCCGCACGCCGGCCGACGTCGGCGGCAACCAGTGGGTGTTCAACCACGACTTCTTCGTGATCTTGAACCTGGCGGTCGGCGGCTACTGGCCCGGCGACCCCGACGGCAGCACCCAGTTCCCGCAGCAGCTCGTGGTCGACTACGTCCACGTGAGCTGAGGGGTTCCGGCCCGCGTGCCGGCTTCCGGATGTAGTGAATGACTCATTCCTGTCGTCCGACGACAGGAATGAGTCATTCACGTCGTTCGGGACCCGGCCGTTGGTACAGAATCGGGACATTTCTGGTTCAGACCTGTCGAACAACCCCGACGGCCCGGCGATCTTCTCCGGACAGAGTGATCGGTGAGCGCTCACGAAGCGCCCCGGCACCCGGAGGAGACCCATGGCCCGCACCCGCATCCCACCCGTCGCCGGCGGGGTCGCCGCCGCCGTCGCGGTGGCTCTCGCCGTGGCCTGCTGGGTCCTCTTCCCGCCCACCGTCGACGGCCGGGCGAGTGCCGCGCGACCCGCCGTCGACTTGCCGCTGCCGTGGCCGGCCGAAGGGCAGGCCAGCGCCGAGGTCCAGGGCCTGGGCTCGCTCGGCAGCCGCGGGGAACAGCGGCCGGTGCCGATCGCGAGCGTCACCAAGGTGATGACCGCCTACGTCGTGCTCAAGGACCACCCGCTCGCCGCGGGCGAGGCGGGCCCGAAGATCACCGTCGACCAGCAGGCCGAAGCCGAGTCGACGTCGTCCGAAGAATCGAGCGCCCCGGTCCGGGCCGGTCGCGAGATCAGCGAACGGGACCTCCTGTCGCTCATGCTCGTCCCGTCCGGCAACAACGTCGCCCGCCTGCTCGCCCGGTGGGACGCCGGCGGCCAGGACGCGTTCGTCGCGAAGATGAACCGCGAGGCCGCGGCGCTCGGGATGACCAGCACCACCTACACCGGGGCCAGCGGCGTCGAGGACTCGACGACGAGCACCGCCACCGACCAGCTGCGGCTGGCGCGCGAGGTGATGAAGAACGACGTGATCCGCGCGATCGTCGGCACCGCGAGCCTGCGCGTCGACGGCGTGCCCGGCGACGTCGTGAACACCAACACCCTCCTCGGCCGCCACGGCGTGATCGGGCTGAAGACCGGCTCGTCGACCGCGGCCGGCGGCGCCCTGATGTGGGCGGCGCGGGCCGACGGCGGCGCGCTGATCCTCGGCGTCGTCCTGCACCAGAACCCCGGCGGCAGCCCGGCGGCCGGGCTGCGGGCCGCGCTCGACACCAGCGAGACGCTCATTTCGGCGATCCAGCGCGAGCTGCCGGCGGCGACCCGGTGACCGCGACCCTCGAACCGGAGCAGACCGTGCCGGACCGCGGGACCTGGCGCCGGGGCCGGGTCATCGCGGTGTTCTCCGCGCTGACGGCGGTGCTGGTGTTCGCGCATTCGCTGGTGCCCAACTGGGTGGGCAACGCCGGCAGCCTGCTGGAGACGTTCCTGCCGTGGACGGGTCTGCTCGTGCTGCCGCTGCTCGGGGCGGCGCTGATCCGGCGTTCGGCGCTCGCGCTCGTGTCGCTGCTGCTGCCGGCGCTCGTCTGGGGCGGGTTCTTCGGCGGCAGGCTGTTCGACAAGACGGAAGCCGGCGGCGATCTCACGATCGTCTCGCACAACGTCAACGACGAGAACCCGGACCCGGCCGGCACCGCGCGTGCCCTGGCCGCCTCGGGCGCTCAGGTGATCGCGTTGGAGGAGCTGAAGAAGTCCGAGATCCCGAAGTACGAGGACGCGCTCGCGGCCGGCTACCCGCACCATTCGGTGCAGGGCACGGTCGGGATCTGGAGCACGGTGCCGTTGCGGGACACACGGCCGGTGGCGATCATGCCGTGGACCCGCGCGCTGCGGACCACAGTGGACACTCCGAAGGGCCCGGTGGCGGTCTTCGTGGCGCACCTGCCGTCGGTGCGGATCCGGCTCGACTCGGGCTTCACGGCGAACGGCCGCGACGAAGCGATCGGCCTGCTCGCCGACGCGGTGGCGGGGGAGCCGTCGCCGCGCACGGTCTTGGTCGGCGACTTCAACGGCACGGCCGACGACCGGGCCCTGACCCCCATCACTGCGCGGATGGAGAACGCGCAGGACCATGCGGGCGACGGGTTCGGGTTCAGCTGGCCGGCCGGGCTGCCGATGGCCCGGATCGACCAGGTCTTCGTGACGGGGGTGCGGCCGGTGGCGGCGTGGACGTTGCCCGCGACGGGCAGCGACCACCTCCCGGTGGCGGCTTCGCTGGCGCTCTGACGCGGGCCGAACATGCGCCCTGAACACCGCCCCTGCGCCGCTCCCGGTGAATTTCTCACGACGCCCTTCGCTGGTCGGCGAGTGTCTGCGGCCGGTGAACGCACGTGATTAGACCGTTACGCGGCCCAGTCTTGACCGCGTCGGTGTTATCGCTAACACTGACTCCTCGCCGCCACCCGAACGGGTGACGGAGACCACGTCGAGGTGCGGGAAGGGGACGCCAGTGGCCGAACGACCCCGCTCCGGCGGCCCCGTCAGGGCGACCGCCGCCGGTACGCGGCAGCCCAGCCTGACCGACGTCGCGGGCGTGGCGGGCGTGTCGCACATGACCGTCTCCCGGGTCATCAACGGGACCGGTCCGGTGCGTCCCGAAACCCGCGCCCGGGTGCTCGCCGCCATCGAAGAACTGGGCTACCGCCCGAATTCCGCGGCCCGCGCGCTCGTCACCGGACGCACCGGCACGCTCGGTGTCGTCGCGCTCGAGTCCAACCTCTACGGTCCGGCCAGCACGCTCTACGGCATCGAGAACGCCGCCCGCGAAGCCGGGTACGCGATCACGATCTCCAGCGTGAGCCGTCCGGGCCGGTCGTCGATCGCCGACGCGGTGGAGAACCTCCGCCGCCAGGCCGTCGAGGGCATCATCGTCATCGCCCCGCACGTCACCGCGGGCCGCGCCCTGGAAGCCGCGCCCGCGGACTTCCCGGTCGTCGCCGTCGGGGGCGGGGAAGCCGCGCCGGTCCCGGTGATCTCCGTCGACCAGCGCGACGGCGCCCGCCGCGCCACCGAACACCTGCTGGCCTTGGGGCACCGCACGGTCTGGCACGTCGCCGGGCCGGAGGACTGGCTGGAGGCCCGCGACCGCGAGCTCGGCTGGCGGGAGACCCTGGAACGCCACGGCGTGGACGTCCCGCAGGTCATCCGCGGCGACTGGAGCTCGCGCTCCGGCTACGAGGCGGGGCGATCCCTCGCCAAGGAGGGCCGGCTCGACGCCGTCTTCGCCGGCAACGACCAGATGGCGCTCGGCCTGCTCCGCGCGTTCGCCGAAGCCGGCGTCTCGGTGCCGCGGGACGTGCGCGTCGCGGGCTTCGACGACGTGCCCGAGGCGGCGTACTTCACACCGCCGCTGACCACGGTGCGCCAGGACTTCATCGAAGTCGGCCGGCGCACGTTCGGCCTGCTCACCCAGCGGATGGACGGGGGCGACCGGCATGCTCGCGCCCTGGTCGTGCCCGAATTGATCGTGCGCGAGAGCACCGGCCCGCGTTAGCGCCGCACCGCGCCGGACCGAAGAAGACCAGCTCCGAATGTTAACGCTAACAAAAATGATCACCGTCGATCGAGGAGTGAACGTGCTGAAGAAGCGATGGGCCGCCGCGGCGGCCGCGGCAGCGGGACTCGTGCTGCTCACCGCCTGCGGGAGTGGTGGTTCCTCCGGCAGCTCCGGCGGGGCGATCACGCTCGGGTTCGCCCAGGTGGGCGCCGAGAGCGGGTGGCGGACGGCCAACACCAAGTCGATCCAGGACTCGGCGAAGACGGCCGGCATCGAGCTCAAGTTCTCCGACGCGCAGCAGAAGCAGGAGAACCAGATCTCCGCGATCCGCTCCTACATCCAGCAGAAGGTCAAGGTCATCGCCTTCTCGCCGGTCGTCGAGTCCGGCTGGGAGACCGTGCTCAAGGAGGCCAAGACGGCCAACATCCCGGTCATCCTCACCGACCGCGCGATCGACTCGCCGGACAAGTCGCTCTACAAGACCTTCCTCGGCTCGGACTTCATCGCCGAGGGCAAGAAGGCGGGGGAGTGGCTGACCAAGGAGTTCGGCAGCGCCACCGGCCAGGTCAACATCGTCGAGCTGCAGGGCACCACCGGTTCGGCCCCGGCCAACGACCGCAAGAAGGGCTTCGCGGACGTCATCGCGGCGGACCCGAAGTACAAGATCGTCGCCTCGCAGACCGGTGAGTTCACCCGCGCCAAGGGCAAGGAGGTCATGGAGGCCTTCCTCAAGTCCCAGCCCAAGATCGACGTCCTCTACGCCCACAACGACGACATGGCGCTCGGCGCCATCGAGGCGATCGAAGCCGCGGGCAAGGTCCCGGGCAAGGACATCAAGATCGTCTCGGTCGACGGCGTGAAGGACGCGCTGACGGCACTGGCCGACGGCAAGATCAACCACGTCGTCGAGTGCAACCCGCTGCTCGGCCCGCAGCTGATGGACCTGGTGAAGAAGGTTTCCGCCGGTGAGTCGGTGCCCGCGCGCATCGAAACCCAGGAGACCGAGTTCGACCAGGCGTCGGCCAAGGCCGCTCTGCCGCAGCGCCAGTACTGAGAGGTCCCCGTGTCCACCGAACTGCTCACCATGACCGGCATCCGCAAGGAGTTCCCCGGCGTCCTCGCCCTCGACGGCGTCGACTTCCGCCTGTTCCCGGGCGAGGTCCACGCGCTGATGGGGGAGAACGGCGCCGGCAAGTCCACCCTGATCAAGGTGCTGACCGGGGTGTACGGGGTGGACGCGGGCACGACCACCCTCGCCGGGACCGCCGTCGCCTTCGGCGGCCCCGGCGAGGCCCAGCAGGCCGGCGTCAGCACGGTCTACCAGGAGGTCAACCTCTGCCCGAACCTGTCCGTGGCGGAGAACGTCTGCCTCGGCCGGGAACCCCGCCGCTTCGGCCGCATCCAATGGGGTCCGATGCGGCGGCGGGCCGAGGAGCTCCTCGCCCGGCTGGACGTCCACGTGGACGTCTCGGCCGAGCTGAGCACCTGCTCGATCGCCGTCCAGCAGCTGGTCGCGATCGCCCGCGCCCTCGACGTCGAGGCGCGGGTCCTCGTGCTCGACGAGCCGACGTCCAGTTTGGACACCGGCGAGGTCGAACAGCTGCTGAAGGTCGTGCGGTCCCTGCGCGAGCAGGGACTGGCGATCCTGTTCGTCTCCCACTTCATCGACCAGGTCTTCGCCGTCGCCGACCGGATGACCGTGCTGCGCAACGGAAAACTGATCGGCGAGTACCGCACGGCGGACATCACGCCCGTCGAGCTGGTCACCAAGATGATCGGCAAGGAACTGCAGGTCCTGGAGACGCTGGAGGACTCCGGGCCGACCCGCGCCGAGGTCGCCGGCGCGCCGGTGCTGCTGTCCGCCGAGGACCTCGGCCGCAAGGGCGGCGTCGAGCCGTTCAGCCTCGACATCCACGCCGGTGAAGTCGTCGGGCTGGCCGGCCTGCTCGGCTCCGGGCGCACCGAGCTCGCCCGGCTGCTCTTCGGCGCCGACCACGCCGACACCGGGTCCGTGAAGATCGACGGCAACGCCACGTCGCTGCGGACCCCGCGCGCCGGGCTCGACCACCGGATCGCGTTCCTCTCGGAGAACCGCAAGTCCGAGGGGCTCGTCGAGGAGCTGACCGTCCGGGAGAACATCGTCCTCGCGCTCCAGGCCTCACGCGGCTGGGCGCGGCCGCTGTCGCGCCGCCGTCAGGACGAGATCGCGCGGAAGTACATCAAGACGCTCGACATCCGCCCCGCCGACCCGGAAGCCCTGGTCGGCAACCTCTCCGGCGGCAACCAGCAGAAGGTGCTGCTGGCCCGCTGGCTCATCACCGAGCCGCGGCTGCTCATCCTCGACGAGCCGACCCGCGGCATCGACATCGGCGCCAAGACGGAGATCCAGCGGCTGGTCACCCAGCTCTCGGCCGACGGGATGGCCGTCGTCTACATCTCCGCCGAGCTGGAGGAGGTGCTCCGGCTGAGCCACCGCGTCGTGGTGCTGCGCGACCGGAAAGTGGTGGCGAAGCGCGAAAACCAGGGACTCACCGCGGACGACGTCATGGCCACGATGGCCGAAGGGGTGCAGGCATGACCGGCTTGACGAAGAAGCGGCTCTTCTGGCCCGTGGTGGCGTTGCTGGTGCTGCTGCTGGGCGACCTCATCGCGAGCCCGTCGTTCTTCAAGATCGAGCTCCGGGACGGCCACCTCTACGGGAACCTCGTCGACATCCTGAAGAACGGCGCCCCGCTGATCCTCATCGCGATCGGCATGACGCTCGTCATCGCCACCCGCGGCATCGATCTGTCGGTGGGCGCGGTCGTCGCGATCAGCGGATCGCTGGCCTGCCTCTGGATCGCCGACCACCCCGACGGCTTGGGCGCGACGCTCGTCGCGGTCGGGCTGGCGCTGGGGCTGTCCCTGGTGCTCGGGGTGTGGAACGGCTGGCTCGTCGCCGCATTGGGCATCCAGCCGATCATCGCCACGCTCATCCTGATGGTCGCCGGGCGGGGGATCGCGCAGCTGATCTCCGGCGGGCAGATCATCACGATCAATTCCGCCCCGTACGAATGGATCGGCAGCGGGTTCGTGCTGACCCTGCCGAGCGCGATCCTCATCGCCCTGGCCGTGTTCGTGCTCGCGTCGCTGCTGGTCCGCCGCTCGGCCCTCGGCCTGCTCGTCGAGGCCGTCGGCGGCAACCCGGAGGCCAGCCGGCTGGCCGGGCTACGGTCGGCCCGGCTGACCTGGCTCGTCTACGTCTTCTGCGCCCTGTGCGCGGGCATCGCCGGGCTGATGATCAGCGCGAACGTGCACAGCGCCGACGCCAACCACGCCGGGCTGTTCATCGAACTCGACGCGATCCTCGCCGTCGTCGTCGGCGGCACGCAGCTGACCGGCGGCCGGTTCTCCGTGGGTGGCGCGGTGATCGGCGCGCTGCTCATCCAGACGTTGACGACCACCGTCTACGCCCTCGGCATCCCACCCGAGGCGATCATGCTGTTCAAGGCCGTGGTCGTGCTGGCGGTGTGCCTGCTGCAGTCGCCCGCGTTCCGCCGCAGGCTCCGGCGCCGCCCGCCCCGGCCCGGGCAGCCGGCTCCCGCACCCGCTCCGGAGAAGGTGGAGGTCACGGCATGACCACGCTCACCCGCATCAAGGGCTACCGGCCCCAGCAGCGGCACCTCCCGATCCTCGCCACGATGGCGCTACTCATCGGGGCGTACATCTTCGGCGCGTCCAGCTATGACGCGTTCGGCTCCGGGCAGGTCGTGCTGGACCTGTTCATCAACAACGCCTTCCTGCTCGTGGTCGCGGTCGGGATGACGTTCGTGATCCTGACCGGCGGCATCGACCTGTCCGTCGGGTCGGTGGTCGCCCTGTCCACGGTGATCTCCGGTGACCTGCTGCAGAAGCACGGCTGGCCCGCGTACGCGGCGATCGCGGTGGTGCTGGTGGTCGGGGCGCTGCTCGGCGCCGGGATGGGCGCGCTCATCCACTTCTTCGAGATCCAGCCGTTCATCGCGACGCTGATCGGGATGTTCTTCGCCCGCGGGCTCTGCTACACGATCAGCACCGAGGCCTACTCGATCGACAACGCGACGATCGCCACCCTCGCCCAGACGCAGATCCCGCTCGGCGGGGAGCTGCACATCTCGATCAGCGTGGTCGCCGCCCTGGTCGTCGTCGCCGTCGCGGTCTACGTGCTCGCGTTCACGCGGTTCGGCCGCACCGTCTACTCGATCGGCGGCAACGCGCAGTCGGCGATGCTGATGGGCCTCAAGACCGGGCGCACGAAGATCGCGGTCTACACGATCAGCGGGTTCTGCTCGGCCCTCGGCGGGCTGCTCCTGGTGCTGTACAAGTCTTCCGGCGACCCGCTCAACGGCGTCGGCCTCGAATTGACCGCGATCGCCGCGGTGGTCATCGGCGGCACCATCCTCACCGGCGGCTCCGGCTACGTGCTGGGCACCGTGCTCGGGATCATGGTGCTGGGCATCATCCAGACGCTGATCACCTTCGACGGCACCCTCAACTCCTGGTGGACCTCGATCATCACCGGGGCCCTCCTGTTCGTCTTCATCGTCCTGCAACGCCTCGTGACCCGACGGACACGATGACTGTGAGCGCTCACACTCGAAGGAGAGTCATGCTCCACAGATTCCGGCGTTCCCTGGCCGTGCTCGCGGCCCTGACCCTGTTCTCGGCAATACCCGTGACCGCCGCCGACGCGGCCGACGCCGGCCCGGCACTGGCCGGGCACTGGACGTTCGACGAAGGCAGCGGCACGACGGCCGCCGACACCGCGGGGGAGCACCCGGCCACCCTGAACTCCGGCGCGGGCTGGGGCCCCGGCATCCGCGGCGGCGCCCTGACCACCGACGGCGCGAGCGGTTTTGCCGACGCCGGCGCGCCCGTGCTGGACACCACCCGGAGCTTCTCCGTCAGCAGCTGGGTCAAGCTCGACAAGATCTCGGGCTACCAGACGTTCGTGAGCATCGACGGAAACCAGGTCAGCAACTTCTTCCTGCAGTTCCGCGACGACTCCCGCCGGTTCGCCTTCACCCGTCTCGCCGGAGACGCGCCCGCCGACGGCGTCGTCGCCTCGGCGAATTTCGACCCGGTCGTGAACCAGTGGTACCAGCTCACCGGCGTGTTCGACGCGGCCGCGTCGACGCTGGCCCTCTACGTAGACGGCACCCGGCAGGCGACTGTGTCCGCGCCCGCCGGCTGGGCCGGCCCCGGCCACCTGGTGATCGGCCGCGGCAAGTACGGCGGCAACCCGGTGGACTACGTCGACGGCACGATCGACGACGTCCGCGCCTACCGCGGCGCGCTGACCGCGGCCGACGCCGCCCGCTTGGCCATCGCCGGGCACTGGACCCTCGACGAAGGCACCGGCACCACGGCGGCCGACGACTCCCTCGACGGCCGCACCGCCACCCTGACCGGCGGCGCCACCTGGGGCGACGGCGTCGTCGGCCCGCACGGCGTGGCGCTCAACGGCACCGACGCCGCGGTCGACGTTCCGGCCCCGGTCGTCGACACCGCGCAGAGCTTCTCGGTATCCGCGTGGGTCAAGCCGGCCGCGGCCACCGGCTTCCGGACCGCCGTCAGCGTCGACGGCGCGGCGATCAGCGGGTTCTACCTCCAGCGCACGGCCGACGGCCGGTTCGCCTTCACCCGCCGTGCCTCCGACGGCGACTCGGCGTCGTCCTCGGCCCTGTCGACCCTGCCCGCGCAAGTCGACCAGTGGCAGCACGTCGTCGGCGTCTACAACCGCGCGGCCGGGACGCTTTCCCTGTACGTCAACGGAACCCTGCAGCAGAGCGTCCCGTTCACCACGCCGTGGACCGCGGCCGGGCACCTGGTCATCGGGCGCGGCAAGTGGGCCGGCAGCCCGGCCGACTGGTTCGCCGGGGGCGTGGACGACGTCCGCGCGTACCCGACGCCGCTGACCGCGCCCGCCATCGCCGCACTGGCCGCGAGCGGGTCGTGGCACTTCGACGAGGGCGCCGGCACCGTTGCGCGCGACTCGTCGGCGAACGCGGCCGACGGCACACTGAACGGCGCGACCTGGACCGCGGGCGCGGCGGGCAAGGCCGTCCAGCTCGACGGCAAGTCCACTGTGGACATGGGAACCTCGCCCGCGTTCGACACGGGCACCGGCTCGCTGTCCCTGGCCGCGTGGTTCCGCACGGCGTCGGACGGCACGCTCGTCGACCACGGCGACGGCTACGCCCTCGGCGTGGCCGGCGGCAAGCTCACCGCCCGCGTCGGCACAATCCAGGTGACCGCGAACGGCGGCGGCCTGGCCGACGGCAACTGGCACCACGCCGCCGTGGTCCTCGACCGCGCTTCGCAGCGGCTCACCGTCTACGCCGACGGCGACGCGGCCGCGGTCACCAGCACCTGCGGCACGCCGACGGGCACGACCTTGGACGTCTCCGCCTGCCCGGCGTCCGGGACCAGCACGGCCGCCTTCACCGTCGGATCCGGGTTCACCGGCGCGGTCGACGAGGTCGAACTGCGCCGCTTCCCGCTCACTGCCGCGCAGATCGGCACCCTGGCGGGAGCGAACCAGCTGGCGGTGGACGCCAACGTCGTCCGCGCCAACACCCGCCCGACCACCTACGGCTCGATCCTCGAGGACATCAGCCACTCCGTCGAAGGCGGGCTGTACGCCGAGCTGGTCCGCAACCGCACCTTCAAGGAGGCCTACCAGCGCGGCAGCGGCGCGGGCGACACCCCGGTCCCGTACTGGTCGCTGCTCACCTCGGCGGGCGCGACCGGCACGTACGCGATCGACACCGCCACCCCGCTCAACACCGCCTTCGACCGGTCGCTGAAGCTGCGCGCCGACACCGTCCCGGCCGGTGGACGCGTGGCCGCCGCCAACGTCGGCTACTACGGCGTCGCCGCGAAACCGTCCACTAAGTACACCGGCAGCTTCTTCGCGAAGGGAACGTGGACCGGCGCGGTCCGCGTCAGCCTGGAGAAGCCGGACGGCACCGTGCTGGCGAGAAAGGACGTCCAGCCGGTCGGCGCGAGCTGGGCGCAGCAGACGTTCAGCTTCACCACGCCATCGACGATCACCACGTCCACGGACAACCGGATCGTCGTGTCCCTGGTGAACAAGGAGAAGAAGGCACTCGCCGGAGACGCCTGGTTCCAGCAGGTGTCGCTGTTCCCGCCGACCTTCAAAAACCACGGCGTCCGCCTGGACCTCGGGCAGAAGCTCGCCGCGATGAAGCTCGGCCTGTTCCGCGTCCCCGGCGGCAACTACCTCGAAGGCAACACCCTCGACACGCGCTTCGCGTGGAAGAACACCATCGGCAAGCAGGAAGAGCGGCCCGGACACCAGAACACGGCGTGGGGCTACTGGTCCACCGACGGCTTCGGCATCCTCGACTACCTCAAGCTGTCCGAGGACATCGGCGCCCAGCCGCTGCTCGCTCTGTTCGCCGGCTACACCCTCAACGGGCAACACGTCGACCAGGCCGACTACCCGCAGTACGTCCAGGAGGCCCTCGACGAGATCGAGTACGCCATCGGCGACGCCTCCACGACGTGGGGCGCGAAGCGGATCGCCGACGGGCACCCGGCCGCGTTCGACCTGCACTACGTCGAGGTCGGCAACGAGGACTGGTTCGACGGCTCGGGCAGCTACGCCTGGCGCTTCACCGACATGTACAACGCGATCAAGGCGAAGTACCCGCAGCTGACGGTCATCGCCACGACCGGCGGACTGCAGGGCGGCGCCGCGTCGAGCACCTCGACCGGCGTGCGCCCGGACGCCGCGGACGACCACTACTACCAGTCGCCGCAGTGGTTCACCGACAACTCGACCCGCTACGACACCGCCGACCGGTCCGGCCCGGACATCCTCGTCGGCGAGTACGGCGCCCAGGACGGCCGGCCCACCGGCACCCTGGCCGCCGCCGTCGGCGAGGCCGCGTTCCTCACCGGGCTCGAACGCAACAGCGACGTCGTCATCGGCTCGATGTACGCGCCGGTGCTGGTGCACGAAAACCAGTCCAACTGGCCGGTCAACCTGATCGGCTTCGACGCCGGGAGCAGCTACGGCTCGCCGTCCTACTGGGTGCAGCAGATGTTCTCCAGCACGCTCGGCAAGCAGATCGTGACCAGCCGCCTCAACCAGGGCAGCCCGCTGCGCCAGGTGGTGAACGTGACCACCAAGGGCGGCAAGAAGACCTTCACCGTCAAGCTCGTCAACCCGACCGGCCAGGTGCAGACCGCGCGGCTGGCGCTCACCGGCGTCACCGCGGTCGACGGCACCGGGACGCTCACCACGCTCACCGGCGACCCGGCGGGGCGCAACAGCCTCGCCGCGCCGACCGCCATCGTGCCGCAGACCAGGGAGATCACCGGGCTGGCGGCGACGTCGAAGCTGACGTTGCCCGCCAACTCCGTGACGACGCTCGTCATCACCGGCCGCTAGAACCCTGGGGCGCGGCGCGTCCACCGCCGCCCGCGCCGCGCCCCGGTACCAACCAGGAGGGAGAGGACACCGTGGCAGAACCACTCACCGTCGGCGTCGACTTCGGCACGCTGTCGGGCCGCGCGGTGGTCGTGCGGGTCCGGGACGGGGCCGAGCTCGGCTCCGCCGTTTTCGAGTACCCGCACGGGGTGCTCGACGAGACGCTGCCCGCCACCGGCCGCGCCCTGCCGCCGGACTGGGCGCTGCAGGTGCCCGCGGACTACGTCGGAGTGCTCCGCAACGCCGTACCGGCGGCGCTGCGGGACGCGGGCGCCGACGGGCGCGACGTCGTCGGCGTCGGCACCGACTTCACCGCGTGCACCATGGTTCCGACGACCGTCGACGGCACGCCGCTGTGCGAGCTGCCCGAGTTCGAAGGCAACCCGCACGCCTACGTCAAGCTGTGGAAGCACCACTCGGCCCAGCCGCAGGCCGTGCGGATCAACGAGCTGGCCCGCGCCCGCGGCGAGAAGTGGCTGCCGCGCTACGGCGGGCTGATCTCCTCGGAGTGGGAGTTCGCCAAGGGGCTCGAGGTCTTCGAAGAGGCCCCGGACGTCTACGCGGCGATGCGGCACTGGGTCGAGGCGGCCGACTGGATCGTCTGGCAGCTGACCGGGGTGTACGTCCGCAACGCCTGCACGGCCGGGTACAAGGGCATCCTGCAGGACGGCCAGTACCCGAGCCGCGACTTCCTCCACGAGCTCGCGCCGGGCTTCGAGTCCTTCGTGGCCGACAAGCTCGAACACCCCCTCGGACAGCTGGGCGCCCGCGCCGGCTCCCTGTCCGCCGAGGCCGCGGCCTGGACCGGGCTGCCCGAAGGCATCGCGGTCGCCGTCGGCAACGTCGACGCGCACGTGACCGCGCCCGCGGCGAACGCGGTCGAGCCCGGCCAGATGGTCGCGATCATGGGCACCTCGACCTGCCACGTCATGAACGGCGCCGAACTGCACGAGGTCCCCGGCATGTGCGGGGTCGTCGACGGCGGGATCGTCCCCGGGCTCTGGGGCTACGAAGCCGGGCAGAGCGGCGTCGGCGACATCTTCGGCTGGTTCGCCGAACACGGCGTCCCGGCGTCCTACGAAGGCCACGAGCAGCTGACGCGCCTGGCCGCGCAGCAGGAGATCGGCGAACACGGGCTCGTCGCGCTGGACTGGCACAGCGGCAACCGGTCGGTACTCGTCGACCACGAGCTGTCCGGTGTCATCGTCGGGCAGACCCTGGCCACCCGCGCCGAGGACACCTACCGCGCCCTGCTCGAAGCCACGGCCTTCGGCACCCGCAAGATCGTCGAGACGTTCGGCGAGGCCGGCGTCCCGGTCACCGAGCTGATCATCGCGGGCGGCCTGGTCAAGAACGCGCTGCTCATGCAGATCTACGCCGACGTCACGAACCTCCCGCTGTCGGTCATCGGCTCCGACCAGGGACCGGCGCTGGGTTCGGCCATCCACGCGGCCGTCGCCGCCGGGGCCCACCCGGACATCCGCGTGGCCGCCGCGGCGATGGGCTCGGTCCAGCGCGCGGTCTACCAGCCGGTGCCCGCGCACGTCGCCGCCTACGACGAGCTGTACGCCGAATACACGACGTTGCACGACTACTTCGGCCGTGGCGCCAACGATGTCATGCACCGTCTCGCGGCCCGCCGCCGAGCTGTTGCGAAAGGACGGTCCTGATGTCGCTGACCGGTGAAGTCCTCGACACCGTCGCCGAACTCCGGGAGACCGTGGCGAACCTCCACGGCGAGCTGACCCGCAACGCGCTGGTCATCTGGACCGCGGGCAACGTCTCGGCCCGGGTCCCGGGCCGTGAGCTGATGGTCATCAAGCCCTCGGGCGTGTCCTACGACGACCTGTCCGCCGACACGATGGTCGTCACCGACCTGCACGGCGAGCTGGTGCACGGCGACCTGGCGCCGTCGTCGGACACCGCCGCGCACGCCTACGTCTACCGGCACCTGCCCGAGATCGGCGGGGTCGTCCACACGCATTCGACGTACGCCACCGCGTGGGCCGCGCGCGGTGAGCCGATCCCGTGCGTGCTCACGATGATCGCCGACGAGTTCGGCGGGGAAGTCCCGGTCGGGCCGTTCGCCCTGATCGGCGACGACTCCATCGGCCGCGGCATCGTCGAAACGCTGCGCACGAGCCGCTCCAAGGCCGTGCTGATGCGCAACCACGGCCCGTTCACCGTCGGCCGCACGGCGCGTGACGCGGTCAAGGCCGCGGTGCTGGTCGAGGACGTCGCCCGCACCGTGCACAAGGCCTTCGAGCTCGGCACCCCGGAACCCCTCCCACCCGAGGACGTCGACCGGCTCTACGCCCGGTACCAGAACGTCTACGGCCAGCACTGAAACGTTTCTAGGAGAACGATGACCCGCGCGTCGAAACCCCAGCTCTGGTTCCTCACCGGCAGCCAGGCCCTCTACGGCGAGGAGACCCTCGAGCAGGTCGCCGGCCAGTCCCTGCGCATCCAGCAGCTCCTGGCCGCTTCGGGCGGGCTCCCGGCCGAGATCGTCGGCAAGCCGGTGCTGACCGAAGGTTCGTCGATCCGGCGGGTCCTGCAGGAGGCCAACGCCGACGCCGCCTGCGTCGGCGTGATCGCGTGGATGCACACCTTCTCGCCCGCGAAGATGTGGATCACCGGGCTGGACGCGCTGCGCAAGCCGCTGCTGCACCTGCACACCCAGCTCAACGAGGCACTCCCGTGGTCCACCATCGACATGGACTTCATGAACCTCAACCAGGCCGCGCACGGCGACCGTGAGTTCGGGTTCATCCAGACGCGCCTCGGCGTCCCGCGCAAGACGGTCGCCGGGCACGTCTCCGACCCGGTCGTCGTCGCGCGGATCGACGCGTGGGCCCGGGCCGCGATCGGCGCCGACCACCTGCGCAACCTGCGGCTCGCCCGATTCGGCGACAACATGCGCGACGTCGCCGTCACCGAGGGGGACAAGGTCGAGGCGGAGCTGCGGTTCGGCGTCTCGGTCAACACGTACGGCGTCAACGACCTGGTCGAGCTGGTCGAAGAAATATCCGATGTGGACTCGCTCGTCGCGCAGTACGCCGAGGATTACCACGTTGTCGCGGAGCTGGCCGCCGGGGGAGCGCGGCACGAGTCGCTGCGCTACGCGGCGAAGATCGAAGCCGGGCTGCGGAAGTTCCTCACCGACGGCGGGTTCGGCGCGTTCACCACGAACTTCGAGGACCTCGGCGGCCTGCGCCAGCTGCCCGGGCTCGCGGTCCAGCGGCTGATGGCCGACGGCTACGGTTTCGGCGGCGAGGGTGACTGGAAGACGTCCGCGCTGCTGGCCGCGGTCAAGGCGATGGGCGTGGGTGCCGAGCGGGGCACGTCGTTCATGGAGGACTACACCTACCACTTCGGGCCGGGCACGCCGAAGATCCTCGGCGCGCACATGCTCGAGGTCTGCCCGAGCATCGCCGCCGCGAAGCCGTCGTGCGAGATCCACCCGCTCGGCATCGGCGGTCGCGAGGACCCGGTGCGGCTGGTGTTCGACGCCGCGCCCGGCCCCGGCGTCACCCTCGGCCTGGTCGACCTCGGCGACCGGTTCCGGCTGGTGGCCAACGAGATCGAGGTCGTCGCGCCGGACGAGCCGCTGCCGAACCTGCCCGTGGCCCGGGCGGTGTGGGAGCCGGCGCCGTCCCTGTCGACGTCCGCCGAGTCGTGGATCACCGCGGGCGGCCCGCACCACACCGTGCTCACCCAGGCCGTGGGCACCGAAACCCTTCGCGACTTCGCGAACCTGCTCGGCGTCGAGCTGCTGGTGATCGACAAGGACACCACGCCGCACGGCTTCGCCGACCGCATCCGCTGGAACCAGGCGTACCACCGCCTCGCCCAGGGCTTCTGACCCAGGCTTCTGAGAAAGGAAGAAAGAACAATGAAGTTCACCAGAACACTCGCGGGGATCGCCGCCGCGGGACTCGTGCTGACGCTGTCGGCGTGCGGCTCGAGCCAGAAGACCGCGGACCAGGCGGCACCGTCCGGCGCGAGCGCGGCGGGCAGCCTGGTCGGCGTCACCATGCCGACGAAGTCGTCGGAGCGCTGGATCCACGACGGCGACAACATCAAGTCGGCGCTGGAGAAGCTCGGGTACAAGGTCGACCTGCAGTACGCCGAGAACGACATCCCGACGCAGGTGAACCAGATCGAGAACCAGATCACCAAGGGCGCCAAGCTCCTGGTCGTCGCCTCGATCGACGGCACCGCCATCACCACGCAGCTGCAGGAGGCGGCCGACCGCAAGATCCCGGTCATCGCCTACGACCGGCTGATCCGCAACTCGCCCAACGTCGACTACTACGCGACCTTCGACAACTTCAAGGTCGGCGTCGAGCAGGCGAACTCGCTGGTCAAGGGCCTGGGCAACGGCCCGGGGCCGTTCAACGTCGAGCTGTTCGCCGGCTCGCCGGACGACAACAACGCGACGTTCTTCTTCAACGGCGCGATGTCCGTGCTCAAGCCGCTGCTGGACAGCGGCAAGCTGGTGGTCAAGAGCGGGCAGACCGACTTCGCCCGGGCGGCCATCCTGCGCTGGGACCCGGCCACCGCGCAGCGCCGCATGGAGGACCTGCTCACCAAGACCTACACCGGCGGCGCCAAGGTCGCCGGGGTCCTTTCGCCGTACGACGGCCTGTCGATCGGCATCCTCTCGGCGCTGAAGAGCAACGGCTACGGCTCCGCCGGCCAGCCGTACCCGATCGTCACCGGGCAGGACGCCGAGGTCGCCTCGGTCAAGTCCATCATCGCCGGTGAGCAGTACTCGACGATCTTCAAGGACACCCGCATCCTCGCCGACACCACGGTGAAGATGGCCGACGCGGTCCTCAAGGGCGGCAAGCCCGAGGTCAACAACACCACCGACTACGAGAACGGCAAGAAGGTCGTCCCGTCGTTCCTGCTGCAGCCGGTGACCGTCGACAAGGCCAACTACCAGAAGGAACTCGTCGACTCGGGCTACTACACGGCAGGTCAGCTGAAATGACCGAACTGCTCGGCATGCGCGGGATCACCAAGACCTTCCCCGGGGTCAAGGCGCTGTCGGACGTCACGCTTTCCGTGAACAGCGGCGAGATCCACGCGATCTGCGGGGAGAACGGCGCCGGGAAGTCCACCTTGATGAAGGTGCTCTCCGGCGTCTACCCGCACGGGACGTACGACGGTGAGATCCACTTCGACGGGCAGCGGTGTGAGTTCGGTTCGGTGCGCGACAGCGAGCGGCACGGAATCGTGATCATCCACCAGGAGCTCGCGCTGTGCGGGCAGCTCTCGATAGCCGAGAACATCTTCCTCGGCAACGAACGCGGCAAGCGGGGCTGGATCGACTGGAACCGCACCAACCACGAGGCCGGCGCGCTGCTCAAGCGCGTCGGCCTCGCCGAAAACCCGGTCACCCCGGTGCGGGACCTCGGCGTCGGCAAGCAGCAGCTCGTCGAGATCGCCAAGGCACTGTCCAAAGAGGTCCGGCTGCTGATCCTCGACGAACCCACCGCGGCGCTCAACGACGAGGACTCGGCGCACCTGCTGGACCTGCTGCGCGGACTGCGCGCCGACGGCGTGACGTGCGTGATCATCTCGCACAAGCTCGGCGAGGTGACCGCAATCGCCGACACCGTCACGATCCTGCGCGACGGCCGCACGATCGACACCCTCGACGCGGCCGGCCTGACCGAGGAACGGATCATCACCGGGATGGTCGGCCGCGACCTCGAGCACCGGTTCCCGCCCCGGGAGCCGGACATCGGTGAAGAGGTGCTGCGGATCGAGGACTGGACCGTGCACAGCCCGACCCAGGCCGGCCGGGTCGTCGTCGACCACGCGTCGCTCTCGCTGCGGCGCGGGGAGATCGTCGGGCTCGCCGGGCTGATGGGCGCCGGCCGGACCGAGCTCGCGATGAGCGTGTTCGGCCGGTCCTACGGCAAGGACATCTCCGGGCGGATCGTCAAGCACGGGAAGGAGATCGACGTCCGGTCGGTGCGCGACGCCGTCCGCCACGGCATCGCGTACGCCACCGAGGACCGGAAGCGCTACGGGCTCAACCTGATCGAGGACATCCAGCGCAACGTGTCCGCGGCCGGGCTGGGCAAGCTGGCCAAGCGCGGCTGGGTCAACGAGCACGCCGAGCACGACACGGCCGTCGGGTTCCGCCGGGACCTGCGGATCAAGGCGCCGACCGTGCGCAGCGTGACCGGGAAGCTCTCCGGCGGCAACCAGCAGAAGGTCGTGCTGGCCAAGTGGATCTTCACCGACCCGGACGTGCTGATCCTCGACGAGCCGACCCGCGGCATCGACGTCGGCGCGAAGTTCGAGATCTACACGATCATCAACGAGCTGGCCGCGCAGGGGAAGGCCGTGCTGGTCATCTCCTCCGAGCTGCCGGAGCTGCTCGGGCTCTGCGACCGGATCTACGCGCTGTCGGCGGGGCGGATCACCGGCGAGGCGACCCGCGAACAAGCCACCCAGGAACTGCTCATGCAGTACATGACCAAGGAACGGCAATGACCACGACCGAAGCGCGGCCCGACGCGCCCCCGGCCGAGCGCTCCGCCCGGCGGATCTCGATCAACCCGCGCCAGAGCGGCATCTACGTCGCGTTCGCGCTGATCGTGGTCCTGTTCGAAGTGCTCACCGGCGGCGCGCTGCTGGAACCGCAGAACATCTCCAACATCATCGTGCAGAACTCGTACGTGCTGATCCTCGCGATCGGGATGATCCTGGTGATCATCTCCGGGCACATCGACCTGTCCGCCGGGTCGGTCGTCGCGATGACCGGCGCGGTGTCGGCGGTGCTGATGGTGAACTGGCACCTGCCGTGGTTCTGGGCGGTGCTGGCCACCCTCGTCGTCGGCGCGGCGATCGGCGCGTGGCAGGGCTACTGGGTCGCCTACTTCGGGATACCGGCGTTCATCGTGACGCTGGCCGGGATGCTGGCGTTCCGGGCGCTCACCCTGACGGTCCTGGGCAACCAGGGCATCGGCCCGTTCCCGGACACGATCCGCACGCTGTCCAACGGCTTCACCGACGGTTACCTGGGCAACATCGGCCTCGGCCCGCTCGGCGGCGCCGACGTGGTCTCGCTGCTCGCCGGCGTAGTCGCGGTGGCCGGGATCGCGTTCACCCAGTGGCGCAAGCGCTCGGCGCGCCTGGGCTACGGCCAGGACGTCGACCCGTTCGGCGTCTTCGTGCTGAAGATCGCCGGGATCGCGGTGCTGGTGCTCGCCCTGGTGGTGCAGCTCGCGCGGTTCAAGAACCTGCCGTGGGTGCTCCTCCTGCTGGCGGTGCTGGTGCTCGGCTACTCGCTGGTGGCCGGGAAGTCGGTGTTCGGCCGGCACATCTACGCCGTGGGCGGCAACCTGCAGGCCGCGACGCTTTCGGGCGTCAAGGTCAAGTCGGTGACGTTCTGGATCTTCGTCAACATGGGCGTGCTGGCGGCCCTGGCCGGCATCATCTTCGCGGGCCGGCTCAACCAGGCGGGCCCGACGGCCGGCGTGAACTTCGAGCTGGACGCGATCGCGGCGGCGTTCATCGGCGGCGCTGCGGTCCAGGGCGGCGTCGGCAAGGTGGTCGGCGCGATCACCGGCGGCCTGATCATGGCCGTGATCAACAACGGGATGTCCCTGATCGGCGCGCCGAGCGAGCGGGTGATGCTGGTGAAGGGCGTGGTCCTGCTGGCGGCCGTGGCGTACGACATCTGGACGAAACGCCGCGCGGCTTCCTGAGTTCCTCGTCGGAAGGGGCTTTCCCCGGTGGTCGGGGAAAGCCCCTTTCGCCTATTTCGAAGGAATTGTTTCTTCGAAGTTCTCGAATTGCTTGACCGCGCGGTAACGGGACGGTCATAGTCTTGGTGAATCCCTCACCCGTGGAGGACGTGACCATGCGCGAAGTCGTGCGTTCCCTTGTCGTTTCCCTGACTGTGGCCGCTTCGGTGGCCGCTTCGGCCGGCGTGGCGTCGGCGGCGACGTGGTCGTCTTCGGACCAATGGGCGACCTGGTCGAATGGGGGCTACACCATCCGCAACGACGTCTGGGGCAGCGGTGCCGGGTCGCAGACCATCTGGGCGAATTCGTATTCGAACTGGGGCGTCTGGGCCGATCATCCGAACACGGGCGGGGTGAAGTCGTACCCGCACGCGGCGAAGAACGTCGGCAAGAAGCTCAGTGCCCTCGGCCGGGTGTCGAGCAGTTTCTCCGTCACCCGCCCCGGCAGTGGTGCGTACGAGACCGCGTACGACATCTGGGCGGACAACAACGCCTACGAGACGATGCTGTGGATGGACAAGCAGGGTGCGGTGGGCCCGCTGGGCACGAAGCAGACCACCGCGACGGTCGGCGGGCACACCTGGGACGTCTACAAGGGATCCAACGGCTCGAACGCGGTCTTCTCGTTCGTGCGCACCTCGAACACCAACGCGGGCACGGTCGACGTCCTGGCCGTGCTGAACTGGATCCGTGCCCGCGGGTGGTTCGGCGACGTGACGCTCGGCGAAGTCCAGTTCGGCTTCGAGATCACCTCGTCCGCCGGTGGCCTGGACTTCGCCGCGAACAGCTATTCGGTCACGGTCTCCTGACGCCGGTCACTGCTTGCAGCGCTGGCCGGTGTTGATGCACTTGACGACCTGGTTCATCAGCCGCTGGCCCATGACGTTCGCGAAGTCGTCGTGGTCGGAGCGGGGGTTGTGCTTCTCCTCCGGGAAGGCGTCCACTTTGTACTGGCCCTTGACCTGGATGTCGTGCGGGATGTCGTAGACCAGCTTCATCACCAGCTGCGGCACGTTCTTGAACCCCTGCGGGCACTTGCCCTGCTGGTCGGCGAACACGATGTGCGTGCGGTGGTTCGTGCTGTCGATGTTCTTGCCGTCCCAGCAGTTCGGGAAGGCGTGGATCCGCTCGACCTTGCTGTTCGCCGGGCAGATCGGGTAGTGGTCGGTGAGCCGGTCCTCGAAGCCGGTGCAGGTCCAGCTGGGCCGGGCGTTGGCCGGGCCGTTGGTGCTCTGCTTGGCGTCGCCGTAGAGGATGCGGAGGAACTGCGGCATCGCGACGACCTTGTTCGCGCCGCCGCTGGTGAACGAGATGGTCGCGGACCGGACGCGCTGGATCTCGCCGTCGTTGCCGGCCACTTCGTTCTGGTCGTTGACGCCGGGCAGTTCAGCCGGCTGGCCGGTGCTGTTCTGGCCGCCGTTGTCGAGGCCGCCCTGGCCGTTCTGCTTGAGCACGCACGCCGCGAGCCCGCCCAGGTTCGTCGGCTTCGCGGCCCGGCGGCCGATCGCGATGGCGATCCGGTCGATCGTCGCGGCGCGCTTGTCCTTCAGTGGGCCCACCACGGCGTTCTGGATGTCCTGCGGGGTCTTCAGGTCGCCCTTGGCGATCCGCGCGTTCGCCTCGTCGATCTGCTTGTCGAGCAGGTCGAGGTTGCGGTTCACCTCGTCCATCGCCTGGTCCGGGACGTCGGGGAGCTTGCTGGCGACGTCCGGGCAGTCGACCTGGCTGCTCGCTTTGTCGGCCGCGCTGCCGGCACGGTCGGGCTGCGTGGCCGGCGGGTTCTCGTCCTCTTCGCCGGTGTCGATGCGGACGACGGGCCAGAAGTAGGCGGACTTGTCGCCGTTCTTGCAGGTGGTACCGGCCTTCGCCAGGCTCTTGTTGCTGGAGTCGGCGTTGGTGGAGAGGTTGCCGACGTAGTCGTGCAGGTGCTGGGCACCGTTCTTGACCCCGGGCTGGGCGATGAAGTTGTCGGGGTTGAAGTGCTGGTTCTCGTTGCGTCCGCAGTCCACGGTGAACGTGCCGCGTGCGCCCTTCCCCTGCAGCGCCTTGTTCACGTTAACACCGGAGGGCACCTTCGCGATGTCGAGGAAGAACGACGCGTCGGCGGGATCGGCGCTCGCTTCGCCGGTGCGCCCGGCGGTGGTCGCGACGACGATGCCGCCGACCGCGAGCGCGAGGGCGAGACCGCCGGTCGCGATCTTGGTGCGGCGGGTGATGCGATGTCTGCCCGTGGCGGGGGATGTTTTCCGGGGCATGGTCACCTTCTTCGGGTTTTCGGGCACAACGACGAAAGCGGCGTGCCCGATGGGAGACGCGCGGAACCCGGGGGGAGTGGCACCGCGGGGCGCGTTGATCGGGGAACCGCGCCTGGTGTCACTGGTTCCGGCACTGGCTGAAACGGCTCCCGCGAGGGGCCGGTTCACAGCCCGTCGCGCGCGTTACTATTTCGTTATTTATGGAAAGTGAAGGAAGTTCACGTCCGTTGGTGTGATCGTTAACATCGGGTGCATGCCCGTGGACGACGCAGGTCCCCTCCGCACACCGGTCCGGCGGGGCACGCTCGGCGTGATCGCCACGGGAACCGCCGCGTCGGGGCCGGTCCTGAACGGCCTGCGCGCGGCGGCGCGGGAACACGGGTACGCGCTCGTCGTCTTCAGCGTGCCGGGCCACGGCCGCTCCGCGGTGCCGGCCGCGGTGGCCGGCCTGCGACTGCAGGGCGTGGCGGGAATCATCCTGCTCGACCCGCACCTGTTCGCCGAGCCCCCGCCGGTCACCGCCGTCCCGCTCGTCCCGGCCGCGGCGGCCGATCAGTACGACGGCGCGAGACGGGCCACCGAGCACCTCCTCGACATCGGCCACCCGACGGTCTGGCACGTGGGCGGCCCGGAGGAAGCGCCGATCGCCCGCGCCCGCGAGCGCGGCTGGCGCGAGACCCTGGAGCGGCACGGCGCGGACGTACCGCCGGTGGTCCGCGGCGACTGGTCGGCCCGTTCCGGTTACCGGGCCGGGCAGTCGCTCGCCGTCGAGGTCCGGATGTGCGCGGTGTTCACGGCCAACGACCACATGGCCCTCGGGCTGCTCGCGGCGTTCGCCGAAGCGGGGGTCCGGGTCCCGCGCGACGCCCACGTCGTCGGCTTCGACGACGTCCCCGAGGCAGCGTACTTCGCGCCTCCGCTGACGACGGTCCGCCAGGACTTCGTCGCGGCGGGCCGGCAGACGCTGGCGGTGCTCGCCGCCCGGATCGACGGTCTCGCGGCGCCGGGCAGCGGAGCGGTCCGGGCCGAGCTGGTGGTGCGCGAAAGCAGCCGTCCGACCCGGTCGTGAGTGGCAAGCAGCGTCAGGGCGGACCAGGGCCTCGGCAAAGTCGCGTTGCCGGCCGGGACGTCATGAAAGGGTCGTTCATGACGCTGGACGACAGGAAAGAGTCGTTCATGACGTCGCCAACCCTCGCCGAACGTCGCGAATGACTCATTCG